>VBML01000008.1 GCA_005878915.1 Methanobacteriota archaeon
AAAAAGTCGTGCCGCCATCCCGAAGCGCCTCGATCACGTCCAGGAGCGTCTTCGTGAGGACCGGGTTGACCCCGGCGACCGGTTCGTCGAGCATGACCATCTTGGGAGACGCCATCAGGGCCCGGGCCAGCTCAAGAAGCTTCTTCTGGCCCCCCGAGAGGTTCCGCGCGTATTCGTCGCGTAGGGCCCTCAGCCCGACCGAGGTCAAGATCTCCTCGCCGCGATTGACCTGTTCTCGGACTTGGCGCCGGACCTCCGCGGGTCGAAGTAAGAGTGTCCGGAGGTTCTCAGTCGCACCCCATGGTGCCGCCACCAAGAGGTTCTCGAGTACGGTGAGATTTCGGAACTCCCGAGGGATTTGGAAGGTCTTGGAGAGACCGAGGCGAACGATCCTGTGCGGGAGAAAGCCGTCGATCCTGACGCCATCGAACGTCACCTCACCCTTGTCAGGCGGGTAAAGTCCGATGATGACATTGAACAAGGTCGACTTACCGGCTCCGTTTGGACCGATCAGACCCGTGATCCTACCAGCCTCGACGCTGAGTGTACACTCGTCCACGGCCTTGACCCCACCAAAGGACTTGGAAACCTCCCTCACGGAGAGGATGGACACGGAAGTCAGTCCCTCCGTGGCACAAATCGGCGCTCCGGAAGAAGTCCTTGTGGCCGAAACATGACCAGGAGGATTAGGACAATACCGATCGCCATTAGGCGGTAGTCTGCGATTCGGTCGGCAACCTCCGGGGGCAGGTAGTCCTTGACGCGAACGGAGAGCCAGTCGAAGAAGAAGAAAATGGCGGCACCAAGGACCACGCCCTTGTTGTTGCCCGAGCCTCCCAAGATCACAACGACGAACGCCGAAAACGTGGTAAACGGTACGAAGAAGTCCGAGTTTATCGAGCGACTATAAATGGCGAGGAACGCACCCGCGGCCCCCATGATTCCGCAGCCGATTGCGAATGCTTGAAGTTTCACGAAGAAGGTATCCTTTCCAAGGACCTGCGCGGCCTGCTCATCCTCCCGAACTGCCCGCAACGTCCGGCCCCACGGTGCATCCGTGATACGGTCCAGGACAAGAATCATCAGCACGACAAACCCCACCAACAGGAGGGCCAGCGCTGCGTCACTCTCCGGACCACGCAACCCGAGCGCGTCGAACGGCCGTGGAATGTCAAGGACGCCGATCACACCTCCCGTGAGCGATTCCGCGTTCCTGAGAAAGACGCGAACGACCTCAGCAAGCGCCAAGGTCGCGATCGCCAAGTAGTCTTCCCGCAACTTCAGCGTGAGGATGCCGATGAACGAGCCTGCGGCGGCGGCGAGCACGAACGCGGTCGCCACGCCGACCGCGAAGTTCTGGGAAAAACCGCCGAGGTGGCCGGCGTAGAACGCGGTGGGCGGCGCGGGCGCGGTTACCAAGAACGCGGCGGTGTACGCACCGATGGCGTAGAACCCGGCAGCTCCCG
Source organism: Methanobacteriota archaeon (assembly GCA_005878915.1). Lineage (GTDB taxonomy): Archaea > Thermoplasmatota > Thermoplasmata > RBG-16-68-12 > RBG-16-68-12 > EA-19. The sequence goes on from VBML01000008.1 coordinate 1,467, forward strand.
CGTTGAAGAGTCCCGTGTGGCCCCACTGAAGATTCAGCCCCAAGGCGAGAATCGCGAGGATTGCGAAGGGAATCAGGAACGTGACGAGTTCTTGAATCACGTACGGTAGCGCCACGGTCATCCCCTCGCGAGTCGTGCTAGAAGCGAGAGCCCCCGCGCGCCTCCGGGAGCGGGGGAACCGAGCAGACCTTCGGGCTTCAGCAGGAGCACGATGACCATGGCAAGGAACGCGGCCACGGGACGGTACGCAGACGGTGCGGTGAGGTTAATCACGTCGGGCCGCGCCAGCCAGTCCAGCACGATGCCGGACAGCTCTTGGATCACGCCAACGATGAACCCTCCAATCATGGCTCCATAGGGGGAACGGATGCCCCCGATGATGACCGCGGCGAACAGGAACAGCAAGATGCCCGCACCCAGCTGGGGCCTCACGTCGAGGGCCATTCCGAGAAGCACGCCTGCAAGGGCCGCGAGCGCGCAGCTAATTGCCCATGTCCATAACGTAACGTTCCGTGTGCTGATCCCGGACGAACGAGCGAGTTCGGGGTTGTCCGACATGGCCCTCATGGACTTGCCCAGCGTCGTGCGCGAGAGGAGCACGTGCAACAGCACCGCCGCTGCCACGGACACCGTGAGCGTGAGAATCCCCTTGATCGGATGGATTTCGAACCATGGCGTCACCCAATTCTGAACACGGGGGAAGGTGTACGCCCGGATGGCGCCACCCCACGCGGCCAAGATCGCGTTCTGGATAACGATCGCCACACCCACCGACGCCACGAGAGGGGCGACGACACCCTTCCCCTCGAGGCGATGGAAGATGAGAAGTTCCAGTGCGATCCCAACGAACGCCAGGGCCACCAAGGAGAATGCGAGGCCAATGACAATATGGGCGCCCAGGCCAACGTTGAGGATATATGCCATGTACGTGCCCAACGTGACGAGTTCGCCGTGCGCAAAGTTGGCGAATTTCTTGATCCCATAAAGTAGGGAGAGCCCCGTCGCCCCCAGAACGAAGACGCTCCCGACGACAAGGCCGGTCACGAGCACCGCCGCCAAGTTGCCACCGAACAGGCGGTTCAACACAACAGCAACGAGTGCGATGATCAGGATCGTGAGGAGGAGGATCCTGTTCCGCACCCCGGCTCGATAGATCCGGGGGACCCGTCGTTCCAGGCCCCGAAGGAGCTGTGACCAGAGATTCCGAAGGTTTCGAAGGAGGCCGAGCAGAACTGTGAAGGCCCGCCTCTGCATTCAACGGGATAGGACTACGGGTCACTTATTAACCTCTGTGGGTGAGCGATCCCAGATTCAGGTTCGACGCGTGAAGGGAGGAAGCGAGGCGGTCGTGTCGCTAGGTCTGCGGGCGTTTTCCGACGCGCTGGAGGTTCGCCTCTTTCGCCTCTTTGCCTATCCTTCGCCTCTCGTGCGCCTGCCGCAGCCGTGCAACCCTGGGGGTTTCCCCCCGCCCGCCTAGAATTCGCACGAGCTAATCACTACCATAGATCGGAGGGTTCAGCCTCGGAGTCTTTAGGCGGTCAGAGGCGGCGCCTACGAGCGCTTTCCCAACTTCAACAGGTTGGCTTCGTATACCTCGCGGGTAATCTTCCCGGATTCGAACGCCTCGCGGAGTCGCTTCGCCCGCGGGTCCTCGTCTCCAACCGGAAGGAACTCGTCTTCCGCGGACGCGTCCGGGGGTGGGAGCTCCTGAGCGGCCGCGGGCTGTGTTTCCGACACGATGGCGGCACCTTCCGACTCCTCCCCGGGCCGGACGGACTCCGCGGGTCCTGTTTCTTCTCCCGGCACTTCTTCCTTCCTCGGTGGGAAAACAAAAGTACGCCCGAGCAAGAAGGCGATGGCGAAGGCGACGATCCCGCCGGCTGCAATTGCCGCGATCCAACCTGAGGAGCTCTGGACGGAGACGAGGGAGATGTCGACCTTCCGCTCTTCCACGTTCCCCGCGGCATCCTCGGCCCGGACGACAATCGTATTGTCCCCGCCGCTCAGGGACACGTTTCGAGAGAAACGATCGCCCACCAGGGGCACGACGAACCCGTTCACCGTCACGATTGAGAGGGGGTCCGCGTGACCCGTCACGATCAGGCGGGCGTCGGTCGTACGATCGGGAATCGCGTCTAGGACGAGCGCGGGGGCCGTGGTGTCGCGCGTGACATTCGCCCACGCGAGCGCCTCGTTACCTGCGGCGTCGACGGCGACGAGTTCGATAGTGTTGCCGCCCTCGACCAGCGGGACGGTCGCCAGGAACGTGCCATCCGCGTGGACATCGGCCCGCGTACCGGCCACGGTGAGCGCGATCTGCGATGGGGACCACGCGACGCCGGTGGCGATCGTGTCCGCAAGCGTCCCACGAATCACCGCGCCATCCGCCCGAGTCAGAGGCTCATCCGATGCGGGTGGTCGAGCAAAGGTCGGCGCCTCGGAGTCCTGAATGATCGTCAGGGTCGTCCGCCTCGTGTTCCCCGGGACGAGGTCCCCGGAGACGTCGCGGTCGAACCAGTCCGCGGCGGTCACGCGGATCTCGTTGACTCCCGGGAACAGGCTTACCGTCGTTGTCACGCGCCCTGTGGCGTCGACGGGAATCCACGGTCCGCCCAGGCTCACGTATGCACCGGCTGTCGAGCTCGCGGTAATCGTTGCCAACGTACCCCGCGTGTATCGGACCGCGGGGCCTTCAATGCCGAGCGGGGGTGCGATCGTGTCCAGGATCACGGTGACGGACTGCGAGACCGTGTTGCCGGAGAGGTCTCCGATCGTAAGCGTAACATCGTGCACGCCCTCGCGCAGTTCCTTCGGCTGGTACGTGATCGTGCCCGTCCAGAACCCCAGCACCCCTAGCGCGTTTGGCGCGAGGGCGATGGAGATCGCCGCACCCGCGGTTACGTCCTCGCCGTCCGCCGTCACGGAGACCCGAGTCGCGTCGAGTTCGCCCCGGCTCGGGTCTGCGAGGCTCCATGCGAGGCTCGGGGTCGGGTCGGTGGTCGTGCGGTTGTCCGCGTCGTTCAACCGCTGCGAGGAGACGGTGGACAGGGTGAACGCGGAGATTTCCGGCGGGAGTCGATCCAAGCCGACGCTGACGGGAATCACGAGGACCCCGGGCGCGTTCGGCAACCCGAGGAGCACCGCGCCCCCATAGTCCCCGTCCGCCGTCTCTCCGGGGAAGTCCCACGTCATGGAGAATTCCGAGGACTGGAGCGGCGAAAGCCCGGCCTCGGTCCCTTGCACGATCTCCAAGGGCTTCGGCGCCTGAGGGATCTCGTACCCCTTCCCCGTGTTCAGGGTGATCGAGACGTCGAGGTCGAAATGTCCCGCAGCCGCGTTCACCGTGAACCCGAGGACCTTGACGAAGTATCGCCCATCCGGCGGCGCGATCCACTTCACCGTTTCGTCCGCGTCCGAGTCGGCATCGTATTGCCAGTCGATCCCACCCCGGTTCCTGCTGTTCGCGTCCTTCACCTCGTCCAGGTCGAGCACGCCGTTGTCGTTCACGTCGCGGAAGACCCCGAGGTCGAGGTCGGAAACGTCCCCCTTGCCCTGGAGGTGGACCTCGAGGATGAGCGCCTTCTGCAGCTGGAACGTGTACGTGAAGGAGCCACGGTAGAGGAACTCCCCGAAGTTGG
>VBML01000009.1 GCA_005878915.1 Methanobacteriota archaeon
GGCCTCGAAGGGATCATTGCGAAGCGGAAGGACAGTCGGTACGCGATCGGCCGCCGGACGCGGGACTGGTTGAAGCTGAAGAAGCGGGAGACGATCGACGCGGTCGTGTGCGGCCTCACGGAGGGGGAGGGCGTCCGAACGGACACGTTCGGCTCCCTGATCCTCGGGGTCTACGATGAGGCAGCGATGCGGTACATCGGCCGCGTCGGGACGGGGTTCAGCGACGACCTGCGGCGGGAGCTCCTGGCGAGGTGCGAGCCCCTCCGGGGGGACCGCCTATTCCCTGAGGAGCCGGACATGACGGAGCCGGTGAAGTTCTGGATGCGCCCGGGACTCGTCGTCGAGGCGCGGTTCCTCGAGCTGACCCCGGACGGAATGATGCGGGCTCCCTCGTTCGGACGCATCCGCGACGACAAGAGACCGGAGGAGTGCGTCTTCCCTCGCGAGGGGCGGGACGAGGAAAGTTCGTAAACTCCTTAAGCCGCGAGTGCCTGCGCGCCCCGGAGGGAAGTCACATGCGCGGCGTCCTTCCGGTGTTTTGCCTCACGATTGCAATCCTGATCCCCGCGATCTCAACCGCCTCCGCGGACTGGTCGATGGCGGGCGGGGACGCGGCCCGCACGGGCACGACGGTGGCCGAGCCCTCGTTGTTCCCGGGCCTCTTGTGGGAGTCCCCGCTCGCGGGGCCCCTCGCGATGGAGCCCGTGCTCGCCCGCGACACGGGCGGGCAATGGCAAGCGACGGTGTACACGATCACCACCGGCGCCGCGACGCTAACGGCCACGCAGGCGACGAATGGGAACTCCAGCTGGTCGCGCGCGCTGTCGGCGTATGTGGAGTCCCCGTGGGTCTTCCGGAGGGCGGGGGGCTTGGCCGCGGACGCGGATCGGGCCTACGTCCTCATCACCGCTCAGAATGGCACCGCGAACGAGTGGCGCGAGCTCCTTGTCGCGCCGCTGCGAGCGGACGGCAACGTAAGCTGGACGTTTATCGCGGCTGTCTACACCGGTGGCACTCCGACGGTCGCCTCGGCGCCGCTGCGTGTGCGCGACCTCGTCGTCTTCGGATCCGGAGACGGACACGTCCGGGCCCTGCGGGCGTCCACGGGGGCCGTCGTGTGGGATGAGGCCCTTCCGCGGCCGGTCCCCTTGCCCGTCACGTTCCTCGCGACCGGGAACGTCCTCGTCGGGGACTTCGTCCTCGCCGCGGACGACGCGGGCACCGTGTATGGGCTCGACGTGAACGGGACCGCGAACGGGGATCAGGGAGTTCCCGACACAGGCACGGGGGACCTCGTGTGGACGTCGGACCTTCGTTCGCCCGCCGTCGCGGCTCCGGTCGCGTCCCCTACCGCGGCGTTCGTCGCCGTCGGGGACCGGATCGTTGCTCTCCACCCGGCGTTCGGAAGCACAATCTGGCAGCAGACCGTGCCCGCCAGCGTCGTCGGTCCAATGTCCCTCTCCGGGAACTCCCTCTTCTTCGGAGCGGCGGACGGGAAGGTTCGCGCGTTGGACGCGACCAGTGGGGCCGTCCTATGGGTCCGTTCACTGACCGCGCTACAGGCTTGGATCGTTGCGACACCGACACGCCTCTTCACCGGCTCGGGAACCTCGATGACGGCCCTCGACCCGGCAACGGGCGATGTCACATGGACCAGGACATTCCGGTCGGCGGTCGCGTACGCGTCCATCTCGGAGAACCGGACGGGCCGTGGGCTGATCTTCGCTGGCCAGTCGTCACCGAACAGCCTCGCCGCGCTCCAGGGTTCGTCGGACCTGAGGGCCGTGGACATCGCAGTGTCTTCAATTTCGAATCCCGCGGTGTTCCAAGCGTCGATCGACGCGACGATCAAGAACGCGGGGGACGAAGGCGTCTCAACCCGGTTCCGGGTTTGGGTCAATGACACCATCGGCGGCGTCCCGACCATCCTGACGAACACCACGGTGAGCTCCCTGAAGTCGGGCGCGGGGTTCACCGTCTCGATTCCTCCATGGAATTTCACGACGGGGACCCACACGATCACTCTGACGGTTGAGAGCGTCGCGGGAGACCGCAACCCATCAAACAATGTGCTATCCGTGAAGTTCTTCGCGTCACCGGGCCCGCCAAGGGTCATCGTCGAGTGGTCGCCCGCCTTCTGGATCGCGCTAGTCATCATCGGAGCGCTGGGCGTCGGAGGGGGATGGCTCGTCGGCTTCGCGCAGCAACGCCGGGAAAAGGAACTCGAGAAAATGCTCCGAGAACGACGCGAGGCGAGTCGGTAGCCGGCGGACCGCGAATCCTTTAAGTGGCCTTCCCGCCTTGCGAGCCCCTCCCTATGACGAAGATCCTCGTCGCGGTGGCGTGGCCCTACGCGTCGGGCCCCCGGCACATCGGCCACGCGGCGTCGACGTTCATCCCCGCGGACATCTTCGCGCGTTACCACCGGATGAAGGGGAACGATGTGCTGATGGTCGGCGGGTCGGACATGCACGGGACCCCGACACGGGTCCGCGCGGACGAGGAGGGCGTCGCCCCCGAGGTGATTGCGAACCGGTTCCACGCGCTCCATACGAAGAACATCGAGCAGCTCGGCGTCAGGTACGACCTCTACTGGAACACCGCGGACCCGAACCACAAGCGCGACTGCCAGGACATCTTCCTCAACCTCCGGAAGAACGGATTCATCGACGAGCGGACGATGACCTCGCCGTTCTGCCCGACGGGGAACCACTTCCTACCGGACCGGTACGTCGAGGGCGAATGCCCGCACTGTCACTTCTCGGCGGCAAGGGGCGATCAGTGCGAGAACTGCGGACGCCTCCTCGACCCGTTCGAGCTCATCCATCCGCGGTGCCGCGTCCATGGAACCGCCCCCGTTGCCAGGGAGACCCGCCACGCGTTCTTCCGCTTGAGCGCATTCCAGGACCGGCTGAAGGCGTGGATCGCCGACAAGACGTACTGGCGCCTCCCGGTGATCTCCTTCACGAAGGCGTGGATCGAGGAGGGCCTCGAGGACCGGCCGATCACGCGGGACATCGATTGGGGCATCGAGGTGCCCCTGCCGGGGTGGGAGGGCAAGCGGATCTACGTGTGGTTCGAGGCGGTCATGGGGTACTTCACCGCGAGCCGGGAGTACTGGCGGCGCCGGGGGTCCCCGGAGCGGTGGAAGGAGTGGTGGCACGACCCCGCCGCGAGGCACTACTATTTCATCGGGAAGGACAACATCGTCTTTCACACGCTGTTCTGGCCTGCGATCCTGATGGGCCATGACCCCACGCTCTCCCTGCCGTACGACGTTCCCGCGACGCAGTTCTTGAACATCTCCGGGGAGCGGATGAGCGCCGGCCGGGGCCGGGGCGTGTGGCTCCCGGACCTCCTCGAGCGGTTCGCCCCGGACCAGATCCGGTACTACGCGACGGCGAACATGCCGGAGCTCAAGGACTCCGAGTTCGACTGGAAGGACTTCGCGCAGCGGAACAACTCGGAGCTCCTGGCGGTGTACGGGAACTTCGTCCACCGGGCCCTCACCTTCGCGGCGAAGAACTTCGGGAATGCGGTTCCCCCCGCAGGGTTCCTGGACGCCGCCGACCGCGCGATCCTCCGGCATATCGAGGACCAGGCGAGGAAGGTGAGCCAGAACATCGAGTTCTGTCACTTCCGGGATGCGCTGAGGGAGGCGATCCAGCTCGCCCGCCTCGGGAACCAGTACTTCGATCAGAAGGCGCCGTGGGACCTCCTGCGGAAGGACCGGGCCGCGTGCGGCACCGCCCTCCATGTTTCCCTGCGCGCGAGCCGAGCCCTCGCCATCTTGATGGCCCCGTTCACGCCGTTCAGTTCGTCGACCCTGTGGGCGGCGCTCGGCCACGATTCGGACATTCACGCGCAGCCATGGGACGCGGTCCTCGACGACATCCCGGCGGAGCAGAAACTCCGGGTGGGCCCGCCACTCTTTGAAAAAATCGAAATCGAAGCGCCGAGCGAGGCGGATCGGTTCGACCTCCGCGTGGGGAAAATCGTGGACGTCCAGGACCACCCGAATGCCGACAAGCTGTACGTGATCAAGGTCGACATCGGGGACGAAGTCCGGACCCTCGTCGCGGGGATGAAGCAGAACTACGCCAAGAACGAGATGCTGGGCAAGCATGTCGCGGTCCTTTGCAACCTCGAACCCGCGAAGCTCCGCGGGGTCGCGTCCAACGGGATGGTCCTTGCGGCCGAGGACGAGCGGGATGTCGGCCTTCTTCTCCCGCCGCAGGACGCCCCTGTCGGCACTCAGGTCCTCGGCGCCCGCGGCGCTCCCCGCCTGACGTTCTCGGAGTTCCAGAAATTCAAGATCCGCGTCGCAGAGGGCAACCGCGTCGTCTTCCTAGGCACGGACGAGCGACAGTCCGTCCCGCTGAAGGTGGGAGACAAGTTCGTCCTTGTGGACAAGGGCTTCGCGGCGGGAAGTTCCGTACACTAGATGGGCTTGAGGATCAGCATCAGCTCGCCCGTCGCCCGCCCAACGTGAAGGAGGACGAGCCCGAGGTTCGCCTCCGGCCGCAGGATAACGCTCAGGGCGTGATCCTCGCCGACCTTGCGCACGACGATGTCTCCCTCGAGGGTCGCCACGATCGTGTGACTCACTTCGCGACGCCCGATCTCCTCGGCCGCCATCTCGGCCGTCCCCGCAAGGCCCGCGGAGATCGACGCAACCCGCCGCGAATCCCCGGTCTGGGGGAGCATCGCGGACACCATGACGCCGTCCCGGCGGGCGAGGGCGACGCCCTCGACGCCGGGGAGCCGACGGAGGGTGGATAGGATTCCGGTGATCCGAGTGAGAATCGCGGGAGGTGGCCCTGTGGCCAAGGCCTCGACCATCGCGGTAACCACGAAGCCACCGAACTTAGTTTTTTCCTCGTGGTTCCAGCCCGGCAAAGTCTCGGGCGGGCGCTCGATGCTCCTGGGGCTAGAGGAACTCCTCGACCCGCCTCGATATCTTCTCGAGCAGGATCTTGACGCCGGCCAGGTCGAGGTCCTTCCGCACGCGAAGAACGAAGATCGCCTTCGGCCCGTCATTGATCACGACGATCCGGCTCTTATCGAGGTTGAGCACGACGCTGTCGATGCGGTCCCTCAGTTCCGAGGTGGCGGTCTCCGCCGCGCCGAGGAGGATCGCGAACATCGCGACGAACGTGTCCTGGAACACGCCCTCGGGGACGGACCCCGCGATGTACATCCCGCTCCGAGAAACAAGGACGGCGTCGTGCACGCCGTCGAGCGTCCGCACTTCCTTCAGAAGGGATTCGAGAGCCGCAACGTCCGCCATGGTAACAGGGTCTCCGAAGGGCGCCCGACGTTCGCTGTGTTAGGGGACAATCCTGGGGGTTTGAGATAAAGGTTCCGACGCGGGCGCTCCCCGAGCGTCACCGCCCGCGCCGCCCTCGCCGGAGGTCGGGCAGAGCGCGCACCATCGATACAGCGGCGTCGACCGCGCGGGCCGCGTTGCCGATTCGCCGCATCGCGACCTTGACCGTCATCCCGGGACCCGTGATGCCGAGACCGATCGGCTTCCCCGTCTCCGTCTGGAGGGACCCGGACGACATGGACCGCGACGCCGAGTTCCTTCGCGCGAGCGACCGCTCGCTTCACCATCCGGTCCGTGATCTCCGCATTGAAGCGCGCCGCGACAATCGCGAGGCGCACGGTCATTTCACCCGGACCGGACCCGCGTCGGCGAACCCCTCCCGTTGCCCGGTGCCCGCTCGCTTTCGCAGGTCCTCGGGGCGGAAGAGGAGGTCGTAGCAGTTAATCGCGTGCTCGCGCGACCGCTGGTCGAAGAGGAATGCGAGCTCCGCCTCGTCCTTCGCCTCGTCCTCGTGGACCATGACCCCAAGGATGTGCTTTCCCGCCTCGGTCTGCACGAGCTGCAACCCATAGTCCGCCACCAGGGCGCACTCCTTGTCCACGGGCTGTCGGCCGACCATCCCGAGGGCGATCACGATGTCGCACTTCTGCCCCTCGAAGAGGATCTTGCACGCAACGGGGAGGTCCTTGATCCCGGGCACTGTGTACCGGACGATCGTGAACCCCCCGCCCTGACGCTTCAGCTCGTCGACGGCGGCCGCGGCCATGTCGTACTGCGCGAACGTCGTGTCCGCGATCCCAATCCGCTTCACCCGCCCGCCCTCCCTACGTCTTGCGAGTCCGGGAGGTCTTCCCGCCCTCGACCCGCTCGATCTTCTCCTGGAGCGTGAGCCAGTCCGCGACCCGCTGGACGATCTTGCGGGTGCCGTCGAGGTCCCCTTCGAACCTCGGGAGACGGACGACGCGGGTCCGGGCGAGCCCCCGCCGGCGGCACTCCTCGAGGACCCGGTCCTCGTTGTGCGCTTGGTCGTACCCGAGGGCGATGACGTCCGGGCGGATCTCGTCCAGGATCTCGAAGATGTCCCCCTCGTTCCCGAGGACGACGCGGTCCACGGGCTTCAGGGCCCCGACCATCTCCAGTCGGTTCGACTCGGGAGTGATCGGCGAGTGCTTGAACCGCTTCGCGGTGGAGTCGCGGGCCACGACGACGACGAGCTCGTCCCCGAGCTTCCTCGCTTCTCGGAGGAATGCGACGTGCCCGGGGTGCAGAAGATCGAACACCCCCGTTGCCATTACCCGGACCATGACTGCCACGCTTCGACGACGTCGAGCCCTTCCAAGAAGACGAGATTTCGGGCCTCTGCATATTCCTTTGCCCCTTCCTTGGACCGGGCGCGGCCGTCATCCGCCATCATCTCGCAAATCGTCGCGGACGGGATGAGGCCCGCCATCGTCACGAGCGCGGTCGAAAGCTCCGTATGGCCCCGCCGTCGGGAGAGCAGGCCGTCCGCCGCGTTCAGGAGAATGACGTGGCCGGGGGACCGGAATTCCCTTCCGAGGGCTTCCATGCCCCAGCCGTTCTCCTGGCGGAGGGCCTCACCGACGAGGGCGGAGAAGCGGGCGATCGTCTTCGCCCGGTCCCCGTCGGTGATTCCTGTGCGGGTGTCGCGATGGTTGATCGTGATGGAGAACGGAGAGGCGATCGCGTCGTACGCCGCGCTCGTCGAAAGCGTCTTCGCCAGGACGGGATGCCGGGCCGCGGCCTCCCCAAGGAGCTCCGAGAGGAACGGCAGTCCGATTCGTTCGCGGGCCTCCGAGGGGACCGTCGTGCAGATGAGCCCGCCCGCGTCCTTCCGGAGGAACCGGACGATGTCCGGGGTCAC
>VBML01000176.1 GCA_005878915.1 Methanobacteriota archaeon
TGTGCGGGATGACCACCTCACGGCGTTCCTCCGAAACGAGCGAGCGGAATTCCGCGAGGAGGCAGAGCGCGCGCGCGGTGCGAAGTGAAGGATTGGCGGGCTTACTTCTGCCAGCGATATCCGGCGCCGTTCCTGAGGTAGGCCCAGGCGCCTCCCGCTCCGGCGTACGTGGCCGGGTTTCGGAAGAACGGGCAGCCAAGGGCCGCGGACACCGCGGCGACGATGGAGAAGAGAGCGATGGCCAGATACGTGAGCCGCTTGTCCATTTGACCGAGGATCGCGAATGCCTGAGGGCGGCATAAACTTGGCGGACTATGCGCTGCGGGACTGAGCCTCGTAGGGTTCCGTAAAGCCGGTCTCCCCGGCCTCCATGACGTTCTTCAGGCCCATGAGGAGGTCGGACCACCGACAACGCAGTCGGAGCGCGGCGGGCCCCGGCACCCCCTCGTGCCGGAGATACAATCCTGAGCGGTCTCGGCCCTTGTCCTCAAGATCGAATCGGAGCTGCGTCGGAGCCCCCGCAATCGGCCATGAGAGGACGAGCTTCCGGATTGGTTCGACCTCCGCGATGGACGCCCGGCCCTCGCCCGACCCCAAGACCTCGTACGCCCCGCCCGCACGCGGCTCGATGATCGCGCTGAACCCTCCCGTCGATTTGCTCATGATCGCCGGGTCGACGAGGGCGTTGAACGTCTTCGATGGCGAGGCGCCAATCACGACGTTGAGCCGAAACGTCCCGTCCCCGATCGGAGAGCTGTCGGGTCGCAGGGAATCGTCTCGGGCCTCGGCAACCGCTTTCAGGTTCCCGAGACAGACCCGCCATGCATCGTGGAACCGCCCGCAGGTGCTGTCCTCCCGCGGCACGCCGGAGTGGGTCACGCGGAGGACCGAACCCTCGGGGGCATCCTCCGCTCGCCAGTCGACGCGGGTGTCGGTCCCAAAGAGGGGCCACCGGAACGAGACGGAGCGGAGCACCTCCCCGCTGAGAATTTCGCAGGGCCATCCCGGTGGCTCCGCCGCGGCGATCGCGTAGTCCCCGCCGAACCGGAACTTCGTGCCCACCGCGGGCCCCCGCGGGTCGAACTGCGCGAAGTTGCAGAACCAGCGGGCGAGGTGGTGCGGGGTCAGGAGGTGCTGGAACACGAACTCCCGCGGAGCGCGGATCCGGATGCCCATGTCAAGGGTGAGGGCCATCGCGACGTCCCAACGGGCGGGCGCGTTTGAACGTTCGGCTCGAGGCCGCGTCCCGGTCTGGTGGAGCCGCTACTCCCCCGCCAACGATTATCTACGCGCCAGTCGTTGGGCCCTCGGGGTGGAGCCATGTTGTACATGACGAGTTTCAACCTAAAGGAAGGTCGAGTACGCGAGTTCCAGGCGTGGGTGAAGAAGAACGAGGACCTGTTCCAGAAATATGCTCCGAAGGGCTGGACATACCGCGGGACGTACGGCTACGTTCTGGGGTTCGGTCGCTTCGGCGCCGCGACGATGTGGGAGTGCAAGACGTACGGCAGCTTCGACAACTGGAGGGAGCACGACGACCCGACGTGGATGCGTCTGTTCGGGGAGATGCAGGACCTCGTCACGAACGACGTTGGCGAGTCCGTGTTGCTCCGCGAAATCGGCGATGTCCGAGTCTTGGAAAAGTCGACGCTTGAGGAGCCAAAGACGCGAAGAGCGCGGTAGTGGGTTCGCCGTTACGGCGGGGGCGGCGAGGGACGTTGCTCAAGCGGAGGCCTGGCTCGATGGCCCACAGAATCGGATGACAAGATCGCGAGTGACGTCCTGCGCACGGAGGAGGACATCGCGGGGGATCCCTGGGACGCCGCACGCAAGGAATACGATCGCCCGGGTGGCGCTCGTCACCGCTGTGCGTGCCGAATCGCGGTAAGGATATATTGCAACAAGCCCGGCGTCGTCCGCGTTCGCGACCTCCTCTCCCGTAAGAACCACCGGCTTGTCCATCCCGATTCCGAGGAACTCCTCTCCCGGTCGGCCCTTCCGCATCACAAGGTCTCCATGCAATGTAGCGGCATCGAAGGCGGCGAGGGCGATGCGGGTCTTGATGGAGGCAAGGTTGTACGTGTCCACCAACGTGTTGATTGTGGGCAGCCCTTTGCCGCCCAGGACCCTGCGAATGAGCGCCTCCCCCGCAGGACGCGTCTTCGTAGGGTCGATCCCGACTCGCCAGAAAAAGTCCCGGTACGCGCGAATCTCGGGGACGTTCTTCAGACCCTCTAGTGTGTACGCACGACGGACCCCTTCAATCACCTCAGTCTTGAGAGCCTCGAGATCCGGACGAGAACCCGCAACGCGAATATCGTCCACGAGGAACGGAATCGCGTCCAAACCTTCGAACTCCTCCACGCTCGGGTCGAGGGTGAGCTTCGGCTCGCCGGCCACAGACCCGCATCGGGTCGGGCGCGAAAAGCGTGTGTGTCGTTCACGCGCGAGCCACCGTGGGATTCGCAGCGCGAGACGCGCAACTCGAGCTCTCGAAGCCGCGACTGGAAGCCGTCCACGGTGCGCTTCAGCGCCGCGAGCTCATCGAGCAGGTACGCGGAGGCGTGGGTTACCGGCGGAGGCCCACATGCCGGCATCGGTCCCTCCGGCCCCGTGGCGATGTTACTCGGCCTCGGAGGTGTGGGAATTGTCGATTGAACGTATCGGCGGGCCATAGGGTAGGCAGTTTGCGATTTCCTAGGCGGTGCGGGAGCCTGATCGGATTCCCTGATGGCAATGGGGGGACCGTACGGCTAGCGGGATTCTCTTCCAATATCGTGCGTCTTCTTGTTGGCACGGCGGCACTTGACCCCCGCGACGGACAAAGTTGGTGGTCAACGGTCCGGCGGTTCGCCGCCTCTCGGTTCCCGACGATGCCTGAAGGCGAGCCAAAGAATCGCCACAAACTCCGCGGAGCTGATGGCAATCAGCGCGACGGCCCAAGAAGGGATCTCGCCGGGCATGCTCACCACGACCGTCGTAGTCGCGGGATTCTGAGGATTGAGAGGGGCCGTTCCCACCGCGATGGCCGCCGGATAGTTGTAGTTGCCCGCCGCGTCGTATGCCACCACGTAGAAGTAGTGAATTCCTGGCGACAAACTGGAAAACCGGAAGGTCGTGACGTTCCCGACGGGGAAAGAGGGGTCGTTGTCGAGCCGCAGTACATAATACTTAATGCCCGAACCCTCGTCGGTTCCCGTCCAGGTGAGGTTCAGTGAGCCGTCCGCGAGGACCGGATTCCCCGAGGGGTTGGTAATGCGGACCTCGGGTGGGACACCATCCACGGAGAACGACCAAGAGACGATTGTAGGTCCGGTTCCGAGCTGGTCGGATGCTCGGGCCTCCGCCGTGTGAGGACCATCGGGGAGCCCTTGGGCGCTGGCGCTCAGCACAATCCCGGTCCAGCTTGTTACGAGGGGAATCCCGTCAACAGTCATGGAGAGCGAGGACGCCATGACTCCGTCCGGGTCGGTGAACCGCACTTGAAGGCTCGTGTATCCAACCCATGTCCCCGGGAGGGGGTAGAGGACGGTGCCCGTCGGCGGGTTTGTATCCGTAACGACGGAGGAATGGGACTCCCCGGATGCGAACGGCGCGGAGACGCATGTGAGTGCAAGTAGGACTGCAGCACATAGGAAGGCGCACGATTCTGGGCGCATGTTTTCCCCCCGAAGGCTGCAAGGGTAAGCACAGCTTGAACGTTGCTCCGGTGGGGCCCTAGGGTTGCGCGGCCCGTGCCAGGGTTTTTCGCCTGATGCCCAGTGCGTGGGCCTGATCGGTCCCCCGCCAGGATGGTGGCGAAAATGGGCTGCATCTCTGTATCCACGGGAGTGGACAAAGATATTTCCTACCGACCATCGGATTGAGGGAGGGATCGGATGGGATACGTCGTCCGGCGGATCATTGGTTATGGAGTGTTCCTCGCGGTCCTGGGAGTTCTCTCCACGCTCGCGGTGGACGCAAACTCGGCCTCCGGCGGGACCGCCCTCTCAGGGTCGAGAGGTGCGATCGCGGGCGGGGCGATCCTCGTCATCGCCCTGATATCTTCATGGGTCGTTCGTTGGTCGATGCGTCGGGCAACTCAGCTCCGAAGGTATCTCCCCCGCTGACGCAATCGGACCGCGTTCTCCCCGCTGATTTCCGACTCGGAATCCTTATCGCGCCTGCTGCGAACGTCGTCTCGCTATGGGGTGGATCTCCCGACGCATCGTCGGCGCCATCGTGTTCTCCGTCATCGCCACGATCCTCGGCGCGTACGCGGTCGCCAAGGGGTACATCTCGGGCGAGCCGACCCTGAGCACCGCGTGCGGGGCCTCCATCCTAGGATTCGCGTTCCTCATCTCCCTCGCGGTCACGACGTCGATGAAACGGAAGGCGAAGTGGAAGAAGGCGTGGGAGGACTACTACGCCCAATGGTATGGGCAGTACTACCGCCGCTGAGTCGGGAAAGCCTCAAGTCGGCTCACGCCGTCGCGGGGACGGATGTTCTTCGAGCAGGCCCTCATCGGCCAGCTGGCGAACTTCGGGTATCTGATCGGCGACCCGGTCGCGAAGAAGGCCGCGGTCGTCGACCCGAGCTTCGACGCGCGCGTCCTCCAGAAGGTCGCTGGAGAGAACGGATACGTGATTGACTTAATTTTCAACACGCACCACCACCCGGATCACGTCTACGACAATGAGCGGCTCGCGAACGAGACCTCGGGTAAGGTCGCCGCTCACAAGCTAAGCCGGGTCCGCAAGGACATCGTGCTCGAGCACGGGATGATCGTCCGCCTCGGTGACCTTGAGATCAAGGTGGTCCACACTCCCGGCCACTCTCCGGACTCGTGCTGCTTCCTCGTCGGAGGGCGCGTGTTCACCGGGGACTGTCTCTTCGTCGGCGATTGCGGGCGAATCGACCTCCCGGGCTCCGACGTCGAACAGATGTACGATTCCCTCTTCAACAAGGTCCAGAAGATGGAGGACGCACTCATCGTCTGCCCCGGCCACCACTACGGCCCGACGCGGACGTCGACGATTGGAAACGAGAAACGGACGAACTATGTCCTACAGCCGCGGAGCCTCGTGGAGTTCGCGGCATTCATGAGGGCGCCGTGACGGCGGCCTGAGGGGTCGGCGTCGGCTTCGCTTTCGGCCTCCGGACGATGCGCGGTTTCTTGGCCTTTCCAGCTTTCGCGCCCGCCGCCTTCTTCCGCTTCTTGTCCTTTTTCGTCGGGCACTCCATGTTGATGCAGATGACCCAGGGCTTCCGACCCATCATGAGGACGTTCACGATCGGATGGCCGCACGCTTCGCACCGGTTATCGGTGCGCTGGATGAACCCGCGTTGCGGGAGCGGGAACGAGTTGTCGCACTTCGGGTAGTTCGAGCAGCCGACAAACCTTTTCCCCCGCGCGGAGTGGACGATGCGGAGCTCGCCCTCCGCGCACTTGTCGCACGCCGCGATGAGGCTCTTCTCGCGGACCGTCGGGCATTCCGAGGCGACGCAGAAGATCTCCGTCTTGCCCCGGTCGATCTGCTTGATCATCGGCGACCCGCACTCCGGACACGGTTGCTCCCCGCTCAGGATGATTCCGGTCTGAGGGAGGGGATGCGTGTTCCGGCACGCGGGATACCGGTCGCATCCGAGGAACCGCCGCCCGCGGCGGCTTTTCAGGACGACGAGGGTCCCCTGTCCGCACTTGTTGCAGGGCCCGATGTAGTTCTGCTCCTTCAGGGCGGCCTCGATTTCCTGGCCGATCGCGGCCTCGTTCTTCTGGAGGATCTCGACGACCTCCTCGAGCATCCGCTGGGATTCGGAGACGACCTCGGCCCGCGTGCGGACGCCGCGGGCGATCTCCTCCATGTCCTGCTCGAGGTGGGCGGTCATCTCCGGCCGCGTGATCTTCTCGGCATGGTCCTCGAGGGCGCCGATGAGGGCCTTCCCGCTCCCCGTGGGTCGGAGCACCTTTCCTTCGACGTACTTCCGATCGTACAGCTTCTGGACGATCTCGTGGCGGGTGGACTTCGTGCCGAGGCCCAACTTTTCCATTTCCTGGATCAGGTTCCCCTGGGAGTACCGCGGCGGGGGGCGGGTCTCATCCTTCTGAGTCGCGACGTCGAGCAACGGGACGCTCTCGCCAATCACGAGGGCGGGCAGGACGGACTCCCGCACGGTCCAGTACGGATAGTACTTCCTCCAGCCGGGGTCCTTGACAACGTAACCGTCCGCGAGGAACGTCTCGCCGCCGGCGTCGAGTTTCGCGTCGGATGCTTCGACGAGGCAGCTCGGCGCTACGGTCGCGAGGAACCGGCGAGCGACGAGCTCGAAGATCCGCCAGTGGTCCTGCCGCTTCAGATCGGACTTCTTCGCGCCGCCGGTCGGATAGATCGGCGGGTGGTCCGTCGCCTCCACGGGGCCGCGGCGGGCGCGGATCTTCTCCTGGGCGAGGAGTTCCTTCGCCTCTGCAGAGAGGTCGCTTTCCTGGAGTCTCTGGAGGACTCCCTTCAGACTCAACGTCGGCGGGTACACCGTGTTGTCCGTTCGCGGATAGCTAATCCATCCGGCCTGGTACAGGGACTCAGCGATTCGCATCGCCTGGGCCGCGCCGTAGCCGAGGCGGTTCGCCTCCGCGACGAAGGATGTCGTGTTGAACGGCGTCGGCGGCCACTCCTCCCGCTCGTTCCGGGTGTGCTCGAGGACCTTCCCGGCCTTCGCGGCGAGGGCCCGCCGCCGGGCGGCCTCCGCCTCCGTCTCGACCCAGAACCGGCCCTTCTCGTGGGTCGCTGTGAACGTCGTCCCCGCCTTGTCGAACGTCGCAGTGACGGACCAGAAGTCCTGCGGGACGAACGCCTCGATCTCCAGCTCGCGGTTCACGATGAGGGCGAGCGTCGGGCTCTGCACGCGGCCGACGGAAAGGAAGTCCTTCCCGAGTTGCTTGGACGCGATGGAGACGAAACGGGTGAGGGCCGCCCCCCACGCGAGGTCGACAAGCTGGCGCGACTCCGCGCTCTCGGCAAGGGGGACGTCGAGGTCCGCGAGGTTCGCGAAGGACTCCTCGATTTCTGTCCTCGTGAGGGACGAGTAGCGGGCCCGACGAACGGCGACGTTCGGAGTCACCTGCCGGATCACGGAAAGGCCCTCTGTTCCGATCAGCTCCCCCTCGCGGTCGAAGTCCGTCGCGACGATGACCTCGTCCACGCCGCCGGCGAGGCTCTTGAGGGCGTCGACGAACGCGGGCTCCGTGACCTTCTTCACGGGCTCGACCCAGACGAGCCGCTTGAGGTCGGTGTTCGCCCAGTCGTTGAATTCGTCTGGATAATCGAGGTTGAGGATGTGGCCCCGCATCCCCACGACCGTATATTCGTGCCCCTCGCGGGCGAAGGAGAAGGTGGGCACGCGGCCGATCTTCGCGCGCTTCATCTTGCCTGCGGAGAGAATCGAGGCGATGCGGACTGCGGTGTTGAACTTCTCGGTGACGATGAGCTTTCGCACGGGGCCCGCAACACCGGGTACGTTTACTTAACGCTTTGCCGTTGAGAATCGTCGGTCAAGGCCCCTACGGGGCCTTGAAGGCGCGCCTGTATTATGTGTGATTCCATATATTAATCGCTTCCGAGCAGCGTCGCGATCTCCACGGGATACCCCGCGACAGGGACCCCCGCCGCTTCGAAGGCCTTGATCTTCGTCTCGGCCGTGCCCAGCCCGCGGGAGATGATTGCGCCTGCATGCCCCATGCGGCGCCCCGGCGGCGCAGTGCGGCCCGCGATGTACGCGTACACACGTTTCCGAATTCGCCGCGCGCGCTTCGCGGTCTCCTCCTCCGTCGTGCCGCCGATCTCCCCGACGACCACGATTCGCTTCGTCTGTCGGTCCTTCGCGAGGAGCTCCAGCGCCTCGGGCATGCTCGTCCCGATGACGGGGTCCCCGCCGATGCCGATGCAGGTGGACTGTCCGAACCCCGCCTCCGTGATCGCGTTCACGATCTCGTACGTGAGCGTCCCGCTCCGCGAGATGACGCCCACGTCCCCCGGCTTGAAGATGTGGTTCGGCATGATTCCCGCCTTCGCCTTGCCGGGCGAGATCACACCAGGGCAGTTCGGCCCGATCACGCGACAGCCCCGTGACCGCGCGTACGGCATGATGTCCAGGCAATCGTGGAACGGAATCCGTTCCGTGATGATGACGAGGAGTTCGACGCCCGCCTCGATCGCCTCGATTGCGGCGTCCTTCGCGTACGGCGCGGGCACGAACACGATCGACGCGTTCGCCCCCGTCGCATCGACCGCCTCGAAACAGGAATCGTACACGGGGACCCCGTCCACCGTCTCTCCGGCCTTCCCTGGCGTGACGCCCGCGACGACCTTCGTCCCGTACTCCCGCATCTTCTCCGTGTGGAAGCGGCCCTGGTGGCCCGTAATCCCTTGGACGATGAGCCGGGTCGTCTCGTCGAGGAGGACAGCCAGCCTACGCTCCCCCCGTTGACGCCTTCACCGCGATCTCCGCGGCCTCTTCGACCGTGTCCGCGGGGTGCCCGATGCCCGCGAGGATCTCCCGCGCGCGACCCTCGTTCACGCCCTTGATCCGCGCGACGACGGGGACGTTGACGTGCATCTCCTCGAGCGCCTCCTTCACGCCGAGGGCCACCGTGTCCGCCTTCGTGATCCCGCCGAAGATGTTCAGCAGGATCACGGAGGGGTTCGCCTTCAGGAGGATCTCGAACGCTTGATTCACCTTCTCGGGGTCCTCCTCGAGCGGCGTGCGGTCCTGCGGGAGGTCCGCGTACTCCGGGTGGCGGTACTCCGCGTTGTCGTCGATGATGAGCTTCGCGTCTCCCGCCATCACGCGGCCGTCCTTCAGCACCGCAAGCGGGTTGATCTCAACGAGCTCCGCGTCCTCGCCGCGGAACAGCGCATAGGCCTTTCCCGCGATGTCTGAAACCTGGGTCGCGATCTCCTCGGGGAGCGCGAGCGCTTTCGCAAGGGCCCGCAGGAGGTACGGCTGGACGCCCACTAGTGGCGGGATGTGCATTCGAAAGATTCGGTTCTCGGGGACGGACTCGATGTCCACCCCGCCCTGCACACTTGCCATCAGCAGGGGCGCCCGAGCGGAGCGGTCGATCGTGATGGAGAGATAGAGCTCCTGGTCGATGTCGAGCATCTCTTGCAGGTACACCTGTCTCACCGTGTAGGGTCCGATCGACATCCCGAGGATCGAGCGGGCGTTCTCGCGGGCCTCTTCCAGAGTGCGGGCGAACTTGATTCCTCCCGCCTTCCCCCGGCCGCCGACGAGGACTTGGGCCTTCACGACGCAGGGGAAGGGCGGGTCCACGATTTCCTCGGGTCGCGTCGCCAAGACGCCCCGCGGCACGCGAATTCCGTACTTCCGAAAAATCTCGTGGGCCTTGTACTCGTAGAACTTCATCGCAGGCTGGTCGCGGCGATGCCGCGTGCGGGTTTAGCTTTACCGCGCGAAATGGGACACGGCGCCTGAGCCTGACCCCGCGAAACGGTCACACCTCCGCGGAGCTCGGGGCCGACAGCGAAACTCGGGCGCAATCTCTCGCTAGCCGCTTCGGTAAACTTGATGATGCCCGCGGAGATTGTGTTCCAGATGCGGAGAGTTCGCCAGCTCGTGGTGGTTTCTATTGTCCTATTGGCCGTCCTGTTCTCGCTGGCCGCGGCCTCGTTCTTGTCCACGCGCACAGGTCCCGAGCGGCCGACGGCGACATACCTGGCCTACGGGGGAGACATCATTGCATTCGAAGGGACTCGCCTCCTGCCCTTCGACGTTATGGGCAACGTGACGGTCACGATTCGCGGGGAATGGACCGCGACATTGCCCACGGCGGTGGCCGCGGATTGGAACTACATCGGCACACCGCTTGGCTGGCCCACGTACCTCCCGAAGAGCCTCGGCGGAGTGATCGAATTCACAGCGACCTTCCTCACTATAGTTCCCTCGGGGGGGAGCAACTATCCGAATGGAGTCGGGCCGGTCTCCTGTTACCTAGTTCTCTACTCGAGCGTTCCCGATTCGGTGACCGCGGTGACCGACATCGTCGTCACGTATGCGTACATCTGAGATCGACCGATTCGTTCCGCCTGGTGGTTGGGTCTCCAAAGCGAATTCGAGGACCCCGGCGACGGACATTGTATTCTCGAACGATACCAATAGCCTCGTGCTTTGATGGTTCCTGTGGGTCGTGGGCTAGGGTCGGAGCGGAATTAATTGGGGCTCTCGCTAGTCGCGCGAATGGCAGGTGAGCATGGGCCTACGGGTCCCACGCCGCAAACGGTCCTTCGGGTTGCTCTCCTAGTCCTCCGTGATCTGTCCGCGGATTTCCCCGCTGGGGAACATGGCGTT
>VBML01000032.1 GCA_005878915.1 Methanobacteriota archaeon
GGGACGCCCGTGCGCACACCCGCGCGCCCATCGACTTCCCCAAGGCAAAGAGCGACGCTGCCGGGGCCTTCTGACGGACGAACGCCACTGCGGCGCGGAGATCGACCTCCTCCGCGGATAAGTCCCGCGAGGCTTGCTGCTTCGCGTCCGTGTAGCGGAAGTTGAATCGGAGCGCCCACAACCCCGCCTGCGAGGCCGCCTCCGTAATCCGACGGATGAGGGGGTTCTTCAAATCATTCGATCGGCCGTGGGCGACAACGATCCCGGCGCGGGAATCGCCGAGCGGCAGGTGTAGGATTCCTCGCACCTCTCCCTCCCCGCCCTCGATGCGAAACCTCACCTCTTCCGTATCGCCCATGGCACGCCCTACTCGACAATCCCTCATGAACATGCGTGAGGCGGAGGGGAGAAAAGTTTCTCGTACACGTAATCACATGTCGTAAACGATGGCCCACGCGGTGTCCGTCCGCCTGTCTAGAGAGACCTTAGTGGAGGTGGACCAACTCGCGGTCCGCCTGAAGACGGACCGGTCGGAAGCCCTTCGCCGACTCATTGAGCGGGGGCTCCGCGAGGCCAAGATCGACAACGCGCTTGAGGACCTCCGCGGACGCAAGATCTCCGTGGGCCGCGCCGCAGAGATGGCGGGCACAAGCCTCTATGAGATGCTGGACCTCGCACGCGAGCGGGGGATCCCATCCGGGTATGGGCCCGAGGACCTCGAGCGTGACCTCCGGGAGTTCGGGTCCCCCCGATGATTGGAGTCTCTCCCCCCAGGGACGCTCGGGCCGCAATCGAGGACCTGGTGCGAGCGGGACTGTGGGTTCGACAAGACGTGCTGCTATCGATCCTTGAGCGGCTGGGCGGGCGAAGCGATTAATATCGCCGCGGGCGTTCGCGCATTCCCGGGAGAGTCCTGCGATGGCGAACGTCTCAATCCGCACGATGGAGGAGCGGGACATCGCGCGCGCCGTCGAGATCGAGAGCGCGATCATGGGGTCGAAGCGGTCGACGACCCTGCGCGGGAGCCTTACCGCGTACCTGAACAAGGGCGAGCGGAACGCCTGTCTCGTCGCAGAAGCGGACGGGAAGGTCGTGGGTTTCTTAGTCGGTGACGTCCGCACGTGGGACTTCGGCGAGGACCAGGAGGTCGGGTGGATCCGCATCGTTGGAATCGATCCGTCGTTCCAGGGCCATGGGGTGGGGAAGGCCCTCGGCGAGGCCCTGATGCGGTACTTCGAGACGCGGGGCGTCACGACCGTCCGGACCACGGTGGAGTGGGACGCGGGGGACCTCATCGCGTACTTTCGGACCCTGGGTTTCCAGCGGAGCGGGTTCATCGGACTCGAGAAGCACCTCGAATAAGTGCGCGGGGGCGTAGCCTTAAAGCCGCCGAGCGGCTTCGCTCGCGCAGACCCGGGGAGAGCCCATGCAACTGAAGTACATCGAGCTCCAGAAGGAGGACGGCGTCGCGGTCGCGTGGCTGAACAAGCCGAAGGCGAACACGTACGACCTCGACCTGATGCGGGACTTCAACACCGTCGTCGAGGACGTGCGCTTCGACGACCGCGTTGTCGTCACCGTGTTCGCGAGCAAGCTCGACGGGATGTGGTCCGCGGGCGCCGACATCAACATCCTCGCGAGCTCCTCGCCGGACTACAAGGCGATGTTCTGCCTGGACTGCCAGGAGACGCTCGACAAGTTCGAGAAGACCCCGAAGCTCTTCATCGCCGCGCTGAACGGGCACTGCGTTGGAGGCGGGCTCGAGATCGCCCTCGCGTGCGACCTGCGCTTCATGTCGCGGAGTCCGGACCCGAAGCGGGAGTACAAGATCGGGCTCCCCGAGGTCACCCTCGGCGTCCTTCCAGGGACGGGCGGCTCGCAGCGGCTCCCGAGGCTCATCGGGAAGGCGCGGGCGATCGATCTCATGGCGACCGGCCGCACCCTCACACCGGACGAGGCGCTCCAGTGGGGCCTCGTGAACCGCGTGTGGGACGCGAACACCTTCATGGACGAGACGATGACGTACGCGAAGGGGCTCACGTATCCGGACCATGCGGGCCGCGCGGTGGGCCTGATCAAGCGCTCCGTCGTCGAGGGGATGGAGATGTCGATCAAGGAGGGCCTCGCCCTCGAGCGGGAGCTGCAGAACCGCCTGTTCGCGATGGCGGACGCGAAGGAAGGCTTCCGCGCGTTCCTTGAGAAGCGGAAGGCGATCTTCCAGGGGAAGTGAGACGCCCCCGGGTGCGGGAGGTCCCCGCGGACGGACCCCGAGGTCGGGGGAGGTCCAGGTCCGCGCCGCCAGGGCGGAGGATGTCGGGAGCGTCGCGGCGCTCTGGGTCGCGCTCCTCGCGTACCACCGCGACCTCGGGGAGGAGGATATCCACCCGTCGAGGGCGTCCGCGGAGGGGCGTCGGTTCATCAAGGAACACGTCGGCACCGGGGATCGGATCTGCCTCGTCGCCGAGTCCGGCGATGGCGCGATCGGCTTTCTCGTCGGGACTCTGAGGAAACGATCCGCCGCGTTCGGGGGCTGGCGGTACGGCCACATCTACGACGTGTACGTCCACGGCCCATACCGCCGGACGGGGGTCGGGAGGGCGCTCGTGGAAGAGGCGGTCCGTTGGTTCCGAGCGCGCGGGGTCCGCCGCGTCCAGCTTCAGGTTCGAGCGCACAACGCCGCGGGAATTGGGTTCTGGAAAGGCCTCGGGTTCGGTGACCTCGCGGTGACGATGGAGCGCCGGCTCTGATCGCATCGACAACGCAACCGTGAGTCCCGGGTCGCGATCATGGGTTCCTCTGCTGATAATCAAGGTCGGGAATTGGGAGGGAAAGGATATCGCCCCAGGCCGTTGTTTGACGGAATCGCATGGGAAACAGCTACGACACCGGCGGACGTAGAGAGAAAGTAGACCTTGAAGGGAAGACGCCGCACGAGCTGCTGCTCAAGCTCGGAGGCGCCCTTGCGATGTTGCTGTCCTCCGTCATAACGGCCATCCGGTGGTCCCAGGGACCCATCACGGGAAGCGAGCTCACGAAGGCGATGACGTTCCTTGTGTTGAACATCGTCCTCGGCGGTTCACTGTGGATCGCCTCCGTCGTGATGCGGAGAAACGTAATGAACGGCGCGATCGTCGCGGCGGTCGTGAGCGTCATCCTGATCTGGTTCGGCGGCGACCCCGGGTTGATCGGTGGAATCGTGGGGATCCTCGGCGCAATCGTCGGTGCTGCAAGCCCCTACCTCCCGTGGTCCCGGAACAAGTAAGCCCTGGGACCGCCGCAACACGCACCGTACGCGCGCGGCGCTTCCCCCTTTTCAGCCACTTCGCAGTGTTCCGCTGAATCCCCTTCCGGACGTTTCAAGCCCGTGAGCCCACTCCGGGGTCGGAATGGACCCGCGGCTCATCGGCCTCGGCCTCCTCATCATCGTCCTCTCAGGCCTCGTTGCGGTCGGGCTTGAGCCCCGTGAGGCGCCTCCGCCGCTCGCGCTGCCGACCCGCTCTCCGTTCTTCCCCCGATTGCCCGGCTCGCGGAACATCACGGTCGTGCACCTCGACTTCTCAAACCAGTCGGAGGTGATCGTTGCCACATCCCTGCAAGGGATCATAAACGCCCGGGTGGCGAGGATTTTCCTCGAACATGACCCTCCGACGGACATCGATTCTCGTCTCCTCGACCTCCTCGTGACGCGCCATTCCGTCGTCACGAATCGCACGTCCCTCGAATCCGCGATCCGGACATTCTCCCCGGAGATCGCTGGATTGATTGTGTACGATCCCTCCGTCCCGGAGTCCGTGAACGTCGGGACGACGCTCTCGGGACTCCACCGCGGCCTCCTCGTCGCGCCCGAGCAGGCGACAGGGTATGCCACGGCCCTGGGTCTTCCCATCCTCGATGACCTGCGGGCTCCACCCTGGCGAGGGTTGTCGGGTGCGGGGCTCGATCGCGCCGCCCTGGAGATCTTGCTCCCCGCCGCGAACACCTCGATCCTCGGGTACCTGCGGCCGGATCGCCATGGACCCCGCGACTACCTGATTGCGACCCGGTCCTTTGTGTTCTACGCGGACGCGGGACCGTTCGCCGATGCAGACCAGGTGCGGCTCCTTCGCGAGACCCTCGCGGCAACGCCCGCCAACTCGGCGATGATCGGATGGGTTCGAACGACGACGGGGGCCGAGGAGAACTTCCTCATCCAGGAGACTTCGCGGGCAGGCAAGATCTTTGTCGGCGGCGAGGACGTCCCGAACCTCTCGCTTCTGTCCGCATTCCCCCTCGCCCAGCCCCTTCGACAGACCCGGCCGGGCGGGTCCGGCCCGCTCGAGGACAAGGTGTACGTCTCGTTCGCGATCCCGGACGGTGACAACCTCGACTTCGTTCGGGGGCGGATGTACGAGCTGTGGCGGCAGCCCCTCCGCGGTACCGTTCCGATCGGATGGTCGATCTCGCCGGCCCTCGTCGACCTCGCCCCCGCGTATCTCGAGTTGTTGTACGGGGACGCGACCTCGAACGACACATTCATCGCGGGTCCGAGCGGCGTCGGGTACGTGTACCCCGGCCTCTTCCCTGAACGGGCGCGTCCCGCGTTCCTCTCGGAGACTGCGACCGCGATGCGGGCCGCGGACCTGCGGGTCTCTTGGCTGCTGAACACGTATCGACCGGTCGAGACCCCCTACCCGCCCGACGTCCTCGACGCGTACGCAAGGGACGTGGCGCCCGGCGGACTCCTCCTCGACTACGGGGACCGACCTACGGGGGTGTCCGCGTGGAGCGTCCGGGACACACCGGTGACACGGTCGTTCCACTATTGGGGCTCCCTGGAGAATCTCCAGGAGAAAGTCCGCCTCGAACTCGAAGCGAGCGAGGGCCCGCGATTCATCGTCGTCACCCTCTATCCGTTTACGAAGGACCTCTCGGAAATCGCACGAGCCGCTGACCGGATCGCGGCGCTGGCCCCGGGGCGAGTGGAGCTCGTCCCGATTGAGAATCTCTTCTCCCTCCTTGGACAGTGGCTCCGGGCACAACCCGCGGAATCCCGCTCGAACGACCTTCTCTTCCCGCTCGCGGCGGAGGCACTCATCCCCGCAATCGGGATCGTACTTTCTCTGTGGGTGCATCGAACGAGGATTCGCGCGTTCGGGAGGTCCGGGGTCGTCCGGCACACCGCGTACTGCGGTCTCGCAGGTTTCTCCCTGACGTGGCTCCTCGTCTCCGGCACTATCCGAGCGGTCGAGGCGAACTTCTGGGATCTCCTTGGAACCGTTGGGGCGGTCATCGCAATCGCCATCCTCCTTCTAATCCCTCGACGATGGACCCTCCCTGAGCCCGTGGATTGGACCGCCGCTACCATCGCCCTGGCGACGGGCGTCGCGTCCCTCGCCTGGAGCGCATGGGGTCTCGCATTCATCGCGGTCGGGGTCGCGCTCCTCGCCCGGAGGTTGAGACGCTCGCCTACGTTGAACGAGACCGCGTGGTTCGTGTCCGGCGGACTCGGCGCTGCGGGAGCCCTCCTCACCGGTTGGAACCCATGGGCCGCCACGGTTCTCCTCGCGAGCGCGGTTCTCGGCTCGCTCCTGGTGTCATCCGGCCACGATCCTGCTCTGAAGGCGGGGCCCCGCCGCCTCTCCGCGGGCGCGGCGGCTTCCGTGATCGCAGTCCTCCCGCTTGCGGCCCTCCTGATTCCGTGGACCGCGTTCTTCTCTCGGAGGATGGGCGGGGACGGTGCGGTGCTGGTTCCCGCCGCCGTCCTCGCCCTCGGGCTTGCGCCGAGCTTCGGCGTTGTCCTCTCCGTCCTCAAGCGTCCGCGGTGGCGGCAGCTTGCGGGATCCGCCGTCCTCGCCCTCGCCGCGGCCAACTTCCTCGGCGGGCCGCCCCTCCTTGGTGCGACGCTCCTCGGCCTCGCTCTCCTCGGGGCGGTTTCCATGCGCCTAGCCCTTTCCCGGGAGGGGACGGGCTCTCACGATGGAGTCGCCGCCACGGGGCTCACGGTCGCGTTCGTCACCCTCGCTCGGCTCCAGCCGGTGTACTACTCGGTGTACGTCTGGACCGGACCGGGGCTCCTGGAGTATGCCCTCTACCATCCTCTCGTCACCCTCGCCCTCGTCGCGGGGCTGGCCGCCATCGCCGTCCTCATTTCGCGGGAGGCGACTCGGTAATCCATCTCGCCGTGCGGGCGAGCGCTTCGTCGAGAGTTACCTCGGGACGGAATCCAAGCGTCCCGCGGGCCTTCGCGATCGAGAACCCTTGGTTTCGCGCGAGGATCGCAACCTGATAGCGCGTGAGGAACGGATCCCGGCGCATCAAGCGGGACCCGACCTCGATGCACGCGGCGCCCGCAAGGGCGAGGGACACAGGGACGTGACGGATCGTAGGATTCACGCCAAGCGCGGCAGCAACCTTCCGAAAGAAGTCGTCGGTCGTCAGGCCGAAGTCATCGTGAACGATGAACGCCTCGTTCTGCGCGGCCGCCACACGGTCGGCAAGGAGCGCGGCACCCACCACGTTATCGATGTACACGAGGTGGAGGACGTTCGACCCCCTCCCGGGTATGAGAATTCGTCCCCGCCGCAGTTGGCGGGCGATCGACGCGGTGCCCGAGTCCCCCGGGCCCCAGACCCATCCTGGCCGAAGGACGACGACATTCAGCCCTCGCCCTCGGAACTCCTCGACGACCCGCTCAGACTCGATCTTCGTCTCGACGTACGGATTTGGAGGCGGATTCGCAAACGGAGCCGATTCGTTCGCGTCGCGATGATCGATGTGTTCTCCGTGGACCGCGAGGGAGCTGAAGTGGACGACGCGAACCCGCGCAGCGAGGGCGGCCTCGAGGACGCTGCGGGTCGCCTGAACGTTGTTCCTGCTGTACGCCTCCCGCTCCCAGGTAGGGCGCACCTGGGCCGCGCAGTGAAACACGACCTCGACGTCCCGCATCGCCTCCGTCGGCGGCCCCGTCGCCAAGTCCGATCGGAAGATGTCCGCTCGCCCCCGCCACGCCGCGGGCTCGACGTGGTCCTTCCGCAGCAACGCGACCACCGAATCCCCACGGTCAATGAGCGCCGCCACGATGGCCCGACCGATGAACCCTGCCGACCCCGTGACCGCCGCCCGCACCGCGACCGACCCCGCTACGCGTCTCTGAGGATCGCCGCGGCGATTCGCTCCACACCAGCAAGCGCAGTGAGGGACCGCGCCGCCCTCGCGTACGACGCGTCCTCGAGTACGCGCTCCAGGCCGGGCGGGACACTGGCGGGGGAGTGAATCAGGAGACCCGCCCCGCTCCTCTCGACGAACCTCGCGTTCCCGACCTCCTGCGGCATCAGGCCGCCAGAGCCGTCGAGGAGGAGCGGTTTCCCGTGTGCCAGGGCCTCGCCAATCGTCATCGTCCCGGGCTTGGAAAGGACGACGTCGTGGGTTGCGAAGAGAGGGGACACGTCTGCGACGAAGGTGCGCACGACAACGTGGGCTTGCGCCCGCGATGCGATCCGTTCGAGGGCGCCCCGGAAAGCGGGGTCCGTCCCCGCCAACACGGTGATGTGAAGACCGCTTTTCCTGGCGAAAGCTCGCAAGAGGGAGGGGAGGCCTGCGTACCCCGACCTGCCGCCCATCATCAGGAGGCTCGGCGCTCCGTCGCACCTCGTGCACGCGGCCTCATGGCGGTCCATGGTCGGAGGGAACACGGGAACTCCGAGGATATCGGCGCGACCGTCGAGGGCATCTCGTGCATCCGGTGTCGGTGCGTGGACGCGGGAAATCCCCGCGCAGCCCCACCCCGGGGAAAGGGGAGGGCCCAGATCGAGGACGACCGCGTGCGTCGTCGCTCCCGGATCGAGTCCGTCGAGGGCCTGTTCGACGAGCCACGGCGTCGTGAACACGACGACATCCCCGCGAAGGCCCGGAATCTCGGCTCCCGAACTCGCGGTCATCCACCGGCCCAGGCGGGTCCAGTCGAGCCGGAAGGACAGCCCGACGCCGATCCGATTCCACAGGAGCCCGTGACGGAGGGAGAAGTTGTACAGCCGGTTCACGGTGAGGTCCGCCATCGCGCCAAGCTGCCGCGGAAGGTCGATCACGGAGACATCGGCGGAGCCGCGGGACGACGTCGCGATGGCGCGAGCGAGGTTCCGCGCCGCGGCGACGGGGCCGTGGCCCGCGGACGAGGTCGCGATCACAATCTGCATGGTTACACGAACCCCGCCCCGTACACCTCCAGGAGGGACCGGAGCCCGCCGAACGTCTCGTCGGATGCGACGGCCCGCATCGCCTCGATCGGATGGCCCGCCCTCAGGAGATTCACGGACCGGTCGAGGGCGCTCGCCCCCGCGTAGAACGGGCCGAAGTCCCGGAACGCCTGCTGCGTGCACAGGTCGCACAGCCCCGGTTCCTCCACATCGACGCGCCCCATCTCGAGGAGGTTCCCGTACCGCTTCGGGAGGGTGAAGCACTGATACAGGTCGAGCCTCCAGTCCAGATAGAAGAGCCGCTTCCCTCCCCAGCACCCGTACCTCCGGGGCTCCCCTCGATAGAACCGCACGAGGTCGTCGAGGGAGGCCTCCGTGTTGTACACGCCGATCTCCGGGATGTCCCGCTTCGCTGCCTTGATCCCCTCGACCATCCGCTCGACCTCCGACGCTGTGAGCCGGATCTCCGGAATCGAGCGGGAGGCGATGTACGAGGAGCCCTGCTCGAGCTGCGGATACGAGAACACGACCTTGTCGAACCCGAGGTCGCGGACGAACTCGAAGACCGCGGGGATGTCGAGGGTCGCCTTCGAGAGTAGGACGCCCGCGTAGTTCGGGACCCCCGCGCGGTCCAAGGCTTCGCGGGCGCGGACGAGGACGTCCCGGAATTTGGGGATCTTGCGGGTGGCGCCCATGCCATCCGCGCCGATCATCTCCACGGAGACACCGACGACTTTCACGTCCGCGTCCCGGAGGCGGCGGGCTGCCCGGTCGTCCACGAGGAGACCGTTCGTGGGGATGTATGTGATCGCGATCCCGCGCCGGGAGATCGCGTCGCAGATGTCGAAGACGTCCGGGTTCATCAGGGGCTCGCCCCCAGTGATCGAAGTGAATCGGAAGCCGCTGTCATGGAGGACGTCGATTGCCCGCCTCGCACTGTCGAGGTTGGTGTATGTGAACTGGGAGCGAGGGACGAGGTAGAAGCTGCACGTCGTACACACCGCGTTGCAGTGATTGATGATCGCCCAGAACAGGACCTTCGGGAGGCCGGGGACGTACGCCCTCCGGGCGTCCCGGACGAGCTGCGCAATCGGCTCCCCCATCGACTCGCGCATCGCTCTTCAGGGGGATATCCGTTCCGCCCGAACCCTCGGCGCGGGCCTATATACGAGCGGGACCATCCCCGCGGCGGATGGTGGCGGAGGGGCCGGGGGACCTCCTGACGGGAGGGTCGTACCGGGAGGAGCACGTCCTCCCACTCCTGCGGGAGCACGGACGCTCACCAACCTCGTTCCTGAGCCTCTCCCCGGAGAAATCGATCTTTCGGACCCCGCGGGGTTGTCTCGCGTATCGCGCCACGCGGTTCGGCGATGTGATCCTCGGCGAACCGATCGCGGGTCCCTCCGACGCACGCCCGCTCCTTCGGGAGTTCGTGGCCCGTGCCAGACGCCGGACCGTTGCCGTGGCAGTCACGCCCGCGGGCGCCTCGGTGTACGAGGATGCGGGCTTCCAGATGACGGAGTGTGGAAGCGAGGCGGTGACCGAGCTCACCGGGTTCAGCCTCGACGATCCCCGCCATCGCAACGCTCGGCGGAGCGCCCGCCACGCCTCTCGCGCGGGGGTGTTCGTGCAGGCGATCCCGCCCGGATCACGGGACGCGCTCCGGCTCGCCCCGGACTTCGCGGGGATCACGGAGGACTGGCTCCGTTCCCGGAAGACGGGGCACCTCGGCTTCATTGTCGGGGACCCGTTCCTCCCGGGGTTCCAGGAGTGCTGGTACTTCCTCGCGAGGACCGCGGTGCGGATCGAGGGGTTCGCGATATTCTATCCCGTGTATCCGGAGCGCGCGGTGTACATGGACATCACGCGCCGGAGGACGGACGCCCCGAACGGAACGATGGACCTCTTACTGACTCAAGCGTTCCGGACCCTTGCGATGAGCGGGGTGCGTCGTGCGTACCTCGGGATAGTCCCCTGCGTTCTCTCCGCGGAAGTCCCCGCGACCATCGAGACCGCCCTCATGCGGGTCGCGTTCCAACGCCTCAACGGGCTGTACCCGATGCGGACGGAGCACTTCTTCAAGGACAAGCTCGCGACAGGTTGGGAGCCGAGGTTCGCGGCGTTCCACCCGCGCCGGAGCCTACGCGGGATGCTCGCAGTGTACCAGGCCCTGTGGCCCGACGGGGCCGCGGGGATTCTCCGGCACAAGCTCCGGCCCCTGGAGAACGATCACGCGAACCCGCCGGTGCCGAGTTCGATCGCGGAACGGAGACCCGCCACGTTGTGGGGGTCGAGGAACGAACGGGCCGCATCGAAGGCGTGGCCCGCCATTAACGCGTCCGTTCCGCGCTCCATGGAGGACACGAAGTAGTACAGGCCGTCGTAGTCCCGAACCCCCTGGTAGTAGCACCGGTTGCAATCGATTCGGCGGAGCCGCTCCCGCGGCACCTCCCAGACCTTCCCGAATTTCTCCGGGAGGGTCGTGCACCGCCACAGGTCCAAGTTCCAATCGAGGTACAGGATCTTCTCGCCCGCGAAGCAGGGGAACCTCGGCGGCTCCCCCGCCCAGAACCGAGCGGCGCCCCGCAGCCCTTCGGTCGGGTTCAGGACCTCGACGCCCCGGTACCGCTCTCGCTTCAGCTCGAGAATCTGATCGATCACGGACCCCATCTCCGCGGCCGAGAGGTGGAGGTTCGACCAGTCCGAGAATCCGAGGTACGAGGACTCGAGCCGGGTCATCGGGTAGTCGAACTTCACCTTCGTGTAGCCGACGTCCGCGATGTGATCGACGAACCGCCGGACGTCCATCACTGTCCGGTTCAGGACGCAGATGCAGTACGCGTTCACGCCCGCCCCGTCCAGGAACTGGAGCCCACGGCGGATCTTCTCCGTCAGCCCGGGGACACCGCGGTTCCGGTCGAACGTCTCGGCGTCGGGGCCCTCATACGAAATCCACACGCCCTGGACCTCAGCACGGGCGAGGCGCGCCGCGGTCGCGGGGGTGAGGAACGTCCCGTTCGTCCCCGTGAACACGATCAGTCCCTCGCCGCTCGCGTACTCCGCGATGTCGAACAGGTCGCGGTCCAAGAACGGCTCGCCCCCCGTCAGGGAGACAATCGCGACCCCGAGGTCGCGGAGGGCGTCGATCGCGCGCCGCCCGTCCTCGAGCCGGACCTCCTTCCGCTCCTTCGCGTCGGGGTACGAGCAGAAGACGCACTTCGCGTTGCACCAGCTCACGACTGCGAAGTTCGCGATGCTGCTCCCGTCTCGCAGCAGGTGCACGGCCCCCCGTGGCCCTTGGAGTCTGCGACGCCCCTCCATTGCCCGCCGACCGGGCATCGACCTCGACGGATATGAGCGTGTCCCTGTCGCGGACCCGCTCAGCCTCTTATAGCGGGGCCCGATTCCGACGCGGTGCGTCCATGGCCTATGAGACGATTCTCCTGGAGCGGCGTGGGCCCGTAGCGATCCTCCGGTTCAACCGGCCCGACAAGCTGAACGCGATGAACTCGAAGATGAAGGACGAGATCATCTCTGCACTCGATGACCTCGAGGCGGACGACGCGATTCGCGTCGCCGTCCTGACGGGCGCAGGGGACAAGGCGTTCGTTGCGGGCGCGGACATCAACGAGTTCAAGGACCGCAGCTCGATCGAACAATGGGACCTGTATCAGGAGCCGTTCCTCTACGGCGCGGTGGACCGCTTCAAGAAGCCCGTCATCGCGATGATCAACGGATACTGCCTGGGCGGGGGGTGCGAGCTCGCCCTCGCGTGCGACATGCGGATCGCCTCGGAGCGCGCGCAGATCGGCCAGCCGGAGATCAACATCGGGATCATCCCTGGAGGGGGCGGGACGCAGCGTCTCCCCCGCGTCGTGCCGCTCGGCAAGGCGATGGAGCTCATCCTCACGGGGGACCGGATCTCGGCAGCGGAGGCGCACCGCATCGGCCTTCTGGACGAAGTCACCGCGCACGACCAGCTCGAGGCGAGGACGATGGAAATCGCGAACCGGATCGCGGACAAGTCGCCCGTCGCGGTGAGGCTCGCGAAGCAGGCCGTCAAGGCCTCGACGCGGATGGGGCTGGATGCAGGCCTTCGATACGAGCAGTCGCTGTTCGCCCTTGTCTTCGCCACTCACGACAAGGAGGAAGGGGTGCGGGCGTTCCTGGAGAAGCGCCCGCCGAGGTGGACGGGGACTTGACTTCGCTATCGGTGTGCGTAGCGGCTAAGGGCAAAGTATAGGAGAGCGGGCCGCCTGGGGCCGCCACCTCGTGGAAGCGGACTGAACCATCATGGGTGACGATAAGGCCGTCCTCCTGTTGTCTGGCGGTATCGACTCGACCGTGAGCCTGTACTGGGCGATGAAGCGGGGATGGGATGTGCGGCCCCTCACGTTCCACTACTTCCGACGCCCCGCCCAGGAAATCGCCGCAACCCGACGGATTCTCATATCGTCCGGCGTGGGGAATGCCCGCGAGATCGACCTCCCCTTTCTCAGGGAGGTGGACGATTTCGATGCGAACGGCCTGGAGAACCCGGCCCTCAAGCAATCTCCGGAGGGGTACATCCCCGCGCGGAACATGGTCTTCTACGCGCTCGCGGCGTACGAGGCCGAGCCCCTCGGGGCGCGCTGGGTCATCGGGGGCCACAACGGCTCGGACCCGGAGGCGTTCCCGGATGCGAGCCCCAAGTTCTTCAACTTCTTCAACTCGATGTACCGCCTGGGCCTCTGGAGCTACCCCCGGACGCCCGTGCAGATCCTCCTCCCGCTGAGCGGAAAGTCAAAGGTCGAGGTCGTGAAGCTCGGCCTCGAGCTCAAGGTGCCGCTGGAGCTCACATGGTCCTGCTACTGGGACCGCGAGAAGCATTGCGGGACGTGCGCGTCGTGCACGGAGCGGCGGGAGGCGTTCGCCGCCCTCGGAATCGACGACCCGATGGAGTACGAGAAGTAGGGTGGTGGGGACGTGGACAAGAAGGCGAAGAAGAAGGTCCTCCAGATGGTGCCCTACGGGGCGTACATCGTGGGGACGAAGACGGAGGGCGGCGTAGACCATCTGATGTTCGGAACCTGGTTGATGCAGACGTCGTTCAAACCGCCCCTTGTCACGTTCGCTCTCTCCCAGGATAGCCGGACCCTCGCGAACGTCCGGCGCTCGAAGGCGTTCACGGTCTCGATCCTCCGCCAGGGCCAAGAAGATCTTGCGCAGCACGTACTCGACGAGGCGTTCGATGAGGTGCAGAAGGAGCGCAGCCCATCGGGCCTTCCCGTGGTCGCGAGCGGCGCGGGGTGGATGGAGTGCCGCCTCCTGGCCATCGTGGAGCACGGGGACCACCGCATCGCCGTCGCGGAGGCCACGGACTTCGGCGTGGGCGAGGGGAAGCCCCTGTCCCTCGACGGCCTCGGCTGGCACTACGGTGGCTGACCGGAATCCGAGCAAAGCGTTTATCCGAGGACCCGGGATTCGCGCGGCGCATGTACCGGACGAACATCCGGTCCCTAAAGGCCGTACGGTTCGGAGAGATCGGCGCGACGCGCGTCCTCATGAAACAACTGGCCGGGAGGGAGGACGGCGCGGAGAAGACGGCCCTCCATGAGATCCGGATTCAGAAGGGCGGTCGGACCTCTGTCCATCGGCACAACTGGCAGCATCAGATCTTCGTCACGTCGGGGCGCGGGACACTGACCCTCGGGGGGCGGGAGACGCGATTGAAAGCGGGGGACGTCCTCGTCATCGGGCGGGGGGAGGAGCACGGGTTCGAGCAACGCGGTCGCGCGCCGTTCGTGTTCCTTACGGTGACACCGCTGTGACGCAAACCCCATGTACGCCCGCCGCCTAGGCCGCGCGATGCGGCTCGGGATCACGGAGTACATCGACGCCGCACATCACCTCCCTGGACACGAGAAGTGCGGGAGGCTCCACGGGCACACATATCAGGTTGACGTGACGATCGAGGGGGACCACAGGGGCGGGATGGTCCTCGATTTCGCAGACCTGAAGAAGGCCGTCCGCGAGACTCTCTTGCGGTACGACCACAGGGATTGGAACGACGTCCTCGAGTACCCGAGCGTGGAGAACATCTGCGAGCTCCTCCAGAAGGACCTCAAGCCGATGGTGAAGTTCCCCTTCCACGTGCGGGTATGGGAAGGCCACGGGAAGTGGGCGGAACTCTAACGCATCCGGGGTCGGTTTGAAGAAGCCCAGTCCCCTTCCGTTGTTAGCGCATGAAGTTCGTCGGCACTGTGAGGAAGGTGGGACGGTACCTAACGGTGGAGATTCCAGCACACGTCGTCAAGCGACTGCGTCTTGAACCTGGAGATCCCGTCGAACTGACGGTCCACTCACGAAAGAAGTCTCTCGAAGCCCTACGAGGCATCGGCCCATTCGCCCATGAAAATCACGCGGAGCATGGGTAGGCGTAGGCTCATATTGCCCCGCTGATTCACCCGTGCAATGTCCCACTTAATCGACGCGATTCGCGCTGAAGCCGAGGGTAACTTCAAGGCCGCCGCGGGGCACTACGTGCACCTCACGGAAAGCGGCACCCTGACCGACCGCATCGGGATCTTCCAGGCCCTCGCGCGGTGCCATGAGAAGCTGGGCGATGTCAAGACGGCCGGCCAATGGCGCCGGAAGGCCGGAGGGGCGTACCTGGGCCTCGTCGACGGGGCGATGCCCAAGGACGAGCGGCAGTACCTCGCCCTCGTCGAGTTCCGCAACGCGGTGCAGGACCTCGCCGACGACCCCTCCCTGGAGGAGGTCGCGGCGGAGTACAAGACGGTCCTCGCCGAGAACTGGAAGGGCGGCCCCGAGGGGCTCACCCATGAGGGCCTGTTCGGCGGCGTCTTCCTGATGGGGCTGGGCGATCACGCCGCCGCGGCGCGGTACCTCTTCGATTCCGCGGAGGCGATCAGCGAAGAGGCGACAGAGGCCCACGACCCAGTGATGCGGGAGGCGGCCCGCCACGCGTACGAGCTTGCACGGGAGGCCGCGACGAAGTCGGGGAACATGCAGATCGCCCAGGTCGCGGAGGTCCGCGCGGTCGACCTCGCCCAGCCGCAGCAGTAGGGAGCCCGATGTGCACCCTCATCGGCCTCCACCGCGCGGTCCCCGGGTACGACCTCGTCATCGGCATGAACCGGGACGAGGACCGGCTCCGCCCCGCGGAACCGCCGCAGCTCCTGCCGGGCCCCCCGCCCCTCGTCGCCCCTAGGGATGCCCGCGCGGGCGGGACGTGGCTCGGCGTGAACCAGGCGGGACTGTTCGCGGCTCTCTCGAACCGCCGCGGGAAGGCCTCGACGACGGCGAGGTCCCGAGGGCTCCTGATGCTCGATATTCTCAAGGTGCCGACACCACGTGCGGCGGAGATCGCCCTCGAGCGAGAGGTCGGCGCCCACGATTACAACTTCTTCAACCTCTTCACCGCGACGCGGGAGGATGCGAGGTTCTTCTCCTATGAGGACGGGCTCCGGATGACGCGGGGCCACGAGGGGCTGAACGTCCTCACGAACGCCGGCGGAAACGTCGACGGAGATCCGAAGCGCGCGACGATCCTCTCTCTGAAGGGAGAGACGAAATTCGCCGGCGGGGAAGCCGCGATCCGGTGGCTTGAGTCCACCTTGCGACACCACGGCGGGAGCGGGTCGGTACCGCTCTGCATCCACTTCCCCGGAGGGGGGACGGTGTCCTCGACGATCCTCGCGCTCCACAACGTGGACGCGGGAGAGCACGTCCTCCTGTACGCGAACGGGAACCCGTGCGAAAATCCGTACCGGGATTACTCTCCGCTCCTTCGACAGCTGACCTCGGGCAAGACGTGACCCGATACGATGAGCGGAGACGCTCACAAACACGGCAACCCTTTTCCCGCCTCGGGGGTTCCCGCGCCGCGATGGCGGGGGTCACGGATGTCCACGTCCACGTCCAGCCGTTCCAGATGCTGAGGCCGGAGATCCTGGGGGCCATGAAGCGAGAGCGGCCCCAGTTCCCCCAGCTCCTTCGGATGTCCGAAGATCCCGCGGTCTTGCTCGAGATTCTGGATCACGCCGGTGTCGAACGCGCGTGCCTCATCAACTACGTCGCCCCGAAGGTCATGGGATTCCTCCCGACCGTGAACGATTATGTCTTGAAGTACGCAAAGGCGGACCGCGAGCGGCTCCTATCGTTCGGATCGATCCACCCCGCACACACGAAAGACGTGAGGGGGGAGGCGAAGGCCCTTGTGCGAAAGGGACTCAGGGGGTTCAAGGTCCACCCGCCGCACCAGCTCCTCTTCGCCAACGACCCGCGACTCGAGCCCTTGTACGATGTCGCGGAGGACGCGGAGATTCCCGTGATGGTCCACACGGGGACGAGCACGTTCCCTGCGGCGAAGTCCCGCTACGGAGATCCGATCACGGTCGACGACGTCGCCGTAGACCACCCCGATCTGACGATCATCATGGCCCACGGGGGTCGGCCCCTCTGGTGCGACACCGCCTTCTTCCTCGCCCGCCACCACCGGAACGTGTACATCGACATCTCGAGCATCCCGCCGAAGCGGCTCCTGGAGTACTTCCCGCGGTTGGGCGAGATTCCGGACAAGGTCCTGTTCGGAAGCGATTGGCCGGGACCGGGAGTGCCGGGAATCCAGGAGGAGCTCGACGGAATCCGGGAGATCCTCCCCACGAAAGAATTGCGGGAGAAGGTGCTCGTCGCGAACGCCCGAAAGGTGTTCCCCTAACGACGTCGACGCCTTCTCGAGACCAGGAGGGAAAGACCGAACGCGGAGAGGGCAACGATCGAGAGCAGTAGTGTGAGGAAGCAGGGAGGCGAAGGGGTAGCGCCGGGCGTGACGATAGCATCCGGAGTGGACCCGGTTTCGTCCGTAGAGAGACCGCTTGTCGCCGGCAGAGTCATTCCGGGATCGTCGGGCCGCTCGCCGTGGCAATGGGTGCGATGACCCGAGCGGTCGTCCATCCGCGCGGGGGGGCGAGGGTCCGTGGAGAGCATACCCGCTGCGGGCTTGCCGAGGGATGGTCCGATCACGACCTGGGCCATCGGGTCCGCGAGGGGGCACGAGGTCGCGTAAATGTCCATGCTAGCGCCCCTCTCGTCCTCCCACGCTCCGAAGACTGTCCCCGTGGAATCGAGTGCAATCACCGGATGGAGCTCGGCGCGGGTGCCCTCGGCGAGCGGGAGGTTCGGCCCCCAGTGAACCCCATCGTCGAGAGACCGGACCAGAAGAGCTTGGTAAAGCCCGTTATCGTACACATCCTGATGCCACGCGACATACACGGTGTGGTCCCGGACGGCGAGGCTCGGCTCGGAATCGGTGCCGCGCGACTGCACGTCGTTGATTCTGAGATTCGTGGACCACGACACGCCCCCGTCCTGAGAGGACGAGAAGTAGATGTCCCCCGCGGAGTCTCGCCCGTCGAGCCACGCGACGAACACGCCGCCCGCCCCCGCTGCCAAGCCCGGGTCCCCTTGGAACCCCGTGGTGACGTCGTTCACGCGAACGTTTGCACTCCATGTTGCCCCGCCGTCATCGGAGCCCGAGACGTAGACATCTCCCCGCTCATCGTCGCGGCGGTCCTGCCATGCGATGTACACGGCCCCATCGGGGTCGACCGCAATTGCCGGGTCCCCGA
>VBML01000177.1 GCA_005878915.1 Methanobacteriota archaeon
CAGGAATACGCTCGACGGCCAACTCTATCTCATGTTCCATCACAACATCGATGATGGCGGCAGCTCCGACGCCGCGGTGACGTTCGACTTCGTCGGGCTTCCTTCTGGAGTGGGCGTGGTTTTCTCGGATGACTCCGGAGAGCTTCGCCTGAACCAGAACCCGGAGGGCCAATGGCAGTTCTTCTCCAACACGGATGGTGGGGTCGTGGGACCCTTCCCGACGGCTAGCGAGTGGAAGTTCACGATCGCCGCGACCTGGGGCGGACCGGAGCCCATGCGGGCATGGCAGGTCATCGGGGGTTCGGGGGGCCAACACGACCTGGACATGGACCTCTCCCTGGAGCTGGCGAGCGCGTGCAACGAAGCCCCCACCGCAGTCGCCGGTGGCCCGTACGCGGGGACGGAAGGTTCGCCGGTGACGTTCGACGCCAGCGGCTCCTCCGATCCGGATGGCGACCCCTTGACGTATTCCTGGGACTGGAACAGCGACGGCGTATTCGACGAGACGACGACCGATGCCACGATTCAGCACCGGTGGACCGACGACTTCCTCGGCGATGTGCGCCTGCGGGTCTCGGACGGGACTCTGACCTCTGATGCCCTAGCCTCCGTGTCGGTGGCCAACGTCCCGCCGACGATTTCCCTCGACCCCGCGGAACCCCCCTCCATCATCGAGGGCGGGACGACGAGCTTCGTGACCGTGATCACCGACCCCGGAGCGGACGCGATTCAGGTCACATGGACCGTTGCCGGGGCCGGGTCGGTAACTCGGTCCTACTTCACCGGGACCTCGCCGACAGCGATTACGGATTCCACCGTGTGGACCATCGGGGATGACGGAACGTATCCTGTGACAATCACGGCAACGGACGACGATGGGGGCACGAGCGCATTGGACCGCGCCCTCGAGGTTCGGAATGCCGCACCGGTGGTGTCGCTCGAGCCGACTGCGGAACCCGTCAGTGTCTCGCTCCGGATCGCTGGCGAGAAATGGCATGACGTGGCGGTATCGCTCGTGGACCGGAGTGGGGCGGTGATTGCAAGCGGCGCAGTGACCCGGTTCCCCGGGAGCCCCGACGACCAGGTTCTGGATTTGCCAGCCGTCGACGTGTCGCCGGATTCCGGGCTGCAGGCGCACGTCGTGTACACTCCGGACGACGACCCCGTCAACGGACAGCCGAACGGGGCGAATCCCGCATGGCTGATCCTTCGCTTCTCCGACGCCTCCGAGGTCCGGTTCCACCACACGTTCAACGTGAGGCACCCGGACACGTACATCTGGGACGTCGACCTGCTGCCGGTCATCGCAGGGCGCGGCCTGTCGAGTCTTTCCCTTCGCGGCAGCCTCAGTAGTGCGGCACGCGTACTCAACTCCGGGGACCTACATCGTGACCGTCACGGTGACGGACGACGACGGGGGCGCGATCTCCGCTTCGTTCACGCTCGTGATCCCCTAGCGGCAGGCCAAAATAGGGTGCGGGAAATACGTGCGCGGCCGTGCCGGAAATCTCCCAGGAGTGGACGACCGAGATGAAGAAGGGCTCCGTGCAACTGTGCCTGCTCGCCCTCCTGACGAAGGAGCAGAAGTACGGGTTCCAGATCGTGAA
This sequence comes from Methanobacteriota archaeon, assembly GCA_005878915.1. GTDB lineage: Archaea > Thermoplasmatota > Thermoplasmata > RBG-16-68-12 > RBG-16-68-12 > EA-19. The sequence goes on from VBML01000177.1 coordinate 1,608, forward strand.
GGAGTTGCGGGAGCTGTCGGACGGGTTCTTCGACCTGAAGGAGGGGACCCTGTACCCCGCCCTTCGGCGTCTCGAGGAGAGGGGATTCGTGGAGGCGCACTGGGTGGAACCGCAGACGGGCAATCCCCGGAAGTACTATCGGATCACCGACCGCGGTCGGCGCGCCCTCTCCGAAGCGATCGCCGTGTGGGACCGGATGGCCGCCGGGACGCGACGGGTGCTGGAGGCGTCCCAATGACCTCGATCGACGGCTACCTCGATGAGATCCGGCGGGGCGTTCGAGGGATGGACCCGCAGATCCAGCGGGACATCCTCAGGGAACTCCGGAGCCACCTGACGGAATCCGTGGCGGAGAACGGCGGGAACATCAGCGCCGCGGTGGCGGGGCTGGGTGACGCGGCCGCCGTGGCCCGGCGATACCGCGACTTGTATGGGTACGGGCCCGCGTACCGCCGGCTGTTCGCGGGGATCGCAGGCCTCCTTGGAATCTTCACCGTCCCGGTCCTGTTCGCAGAGGATGAGACGGTGTTCCCGTTCTTTCTGTCCGCCGTCTTCCTCGCGCTCGCATTCGTCTTCCTGATGTGGACGAGCCTCGCGGCGGGGAACCGCGCAGCGCTCATCGCGGGCGTCGTCGCGCTCATCGGCCGCGTCGCGGGATTCGGCCTAGCGGTCGCCTTGAACCGTGGGGCTTCCCTCGTCACGACGGAGGGTGTTGCCTTGTTCGCGCTCGTATCCGCCCTGTTGATCGTCGTGGCGTGGATCCCCGGGAAGGCGAGGGAGACGTGGCGGAGGCCCCCCGCAGAGCTCTAGCCGGATCCTTTCTCGCCCGAAGGAAATCGGCAACGATCTTCGCGTGATCGAACGCCAAGGCGGGGAGCTTGGCCGGGTCGACAAGGTCCACCGCCGCCGCGTCCGAACCTGCCGCGACCCGACCGCCGACGCGACGGACTTCGTAGGCGATACTGATCGTGTGGCCCCGCGGATCGCGCTCCGGGTCCGAGTACACGCCCACGAGCCCCGCCACGCGGACTTCGAGGCCCGTCTCCTCCTTCATCTCGCGGACCATCGCAACCTCGGTCGTCTCTCCGAGTTCCACGCCCCCTCCCGGGAGCGCGTGCTTCCCGAGAAACGGAGGCTGCCCTCGGATGACCGTGACGAGCTTCCCTTCAAGCAGCAGGACGCCGTCCACAGCGAGCCGCGGGTGGCCCACCCGGTCACTCCCGCATCGGCATCCGGATCCCTCGGTCGTCCGCGAAGCGGATGGCCTCCGGATACCCTGCGTCGGCGTGACGCACGACGCCGAGCCCCGGATCCGTCGTGAGGACCCGCTGGATGCGCCGCTCGGCCTCCGGAGTGCCGTCGCACACCAGGAGGGCGCCCGCGTGCGTCGAGTACCCGATCCCGACGCCGCCGCCGTTGTGGACGGCGATGAGGTCCGCGCCCGCTGCGGTGTTCAGCAGCGCATTGAGGATCGGCCAGTCCGCGATCGCATCGGAGCCGTCTCTCATCCCCTCGGTCTCTCGGTACGGGGAGGCGACGGAGCCTGCATCGAGATGGTCGCGCGTGATGACGATGGGCCCGCTGAGCTTCTTGTCCCGCACCATCCGGTTGATGATCGTCCCGAACCGAGCCCGCTCGCCGTACCCGAGCCAGCACACTCGCGCCGGCAGGCCCTCCCACGGAACGAACTCCTCCGCGAGTTTGATCCATCGTACGAGGGTCGCGTTGTCCTTGAATTCCCGGGTCACGACCTCGTCGGTCCGGAGGATGTCGTCCGGATTCCCCGTGACCGCGACCCACCGGAAGGGGCCACGCCCCTCGCAGAACATCGGGCGGATGAACAGGGGGACGAAGCCCTTGAAATCGAAGGCGTTCGGCACGCCCGCCTGGAGCGCGTGTCCGCGGATGTTGTTCCCGTACTCGAACACGATCGACCCGCGCTTCTGGAACCCGAGCATCGCCCGCACGTGGATCGCAATGGACTCCATGCTCCTTCGGACGTATTCCTTCGGGTCCGAGGCTCTCAGGCTCGCGGCCTCCTTCACGGAGAGCCCCATCGGGATGTAGCCCCCGAGCGGGTCATGCGCGGAGGTCTGGTCGGTGACGATATCCGGTGCGATGCCGCGGCGGGCGATCTCTGGGTGGACCTCGGCGCAGTTCCCTACGAGTCCGATGCTGCATGGGGTCCCCTCTCGCTTCGCCTCCCGCGCGAGGTCGAGGGCCTCATCGAGGCTGCGCACGAGAAGATCGCAGTAGCCGAGTTCGACCCGCCGCATGATCCGGCGTTCGTCGACCTCGACGTCGAGGCACACGGCCCCGTTCATCTTCACCGCCAGAGGCTGCGCTCCTCCCATGCCGCCCATCCCCCCGGTGAGGACGAGGCGGCCCTTCAGGCTCCCGCCGAAGTGCTGCCGGGCGCACTCCGCGAACGTCTCGTACGTGCCCTGGATGATCCCCTGGGATCCGATGTACGACCAGCCGCCGGCGGTCATCTGCCCGTACATGGTGAGGCCCAGGGTCTCGAGTTCGTGGAACGTGTCCCACGTCGACCAGTGGGGAACGAGGTTCGCGTTTGCGATGAGGACCCGCGGGGCCTCTGAATGGGTCGGGAACACCGCGACGGGCTTCCCGGACTGCACGAGGAGCGTCTCGTCGTTGCCCAGCGTCGTCAGCGCCTTGACGATCTTGTGGAAGGCTTCCCAGTTGCGAGCTGCCTTCCCCGTTCCTCCGTAGATGATGAGCTCCTCCGGCTTCTCCGCATTCTCGAGGTTGTTCTCGAGCATACGGAGAATCGCTTCCTGGCGCCAGCTCTTGCATCGCAGGACACCCCCGCGGGCCGCCTTGATGCGTTCCATCGACGCTCACGGAAGGATGGCGGCGCGTAAAGGCTTTGCCGACTAGAGCCTCCCTTCGACGAGGGCCAGCACGGTGTGTCCGACCCGGTCCGCGTCCTGGAGGATCCTGCCGAGCTGCGCCTCAATCCGCGTTCGGGTCGCGTTGTCTTTCAAGGCGGCGAGGTTGATCCGGACGTTCAGCGCGGCCGCCCGGAGTCCAGCCTCCGCGACGAGGGCCGCAGTGCCTGCGTCCGTAATCGCGTTCCGGTTCCCCTTCTGCGCGGCGACGAGGGCCGCCGACAGCGCTTCGGAGCAAGCCGCCATCGTGTCCAGGGGAACCATCGTGGCATGCTCGTACGCCGTCTGCATCGCACGCACCCGCTCGGCCCGCTCCTCATCGGACTTCCGCGGGAGGCGGATGGCCGCGACGACGGCGTCGTACGCTTTCGCGTCCTCCTCCATCAGGACGACGAGACGGCGCTGCAGGTCCTTCGATCGTTTCTCGAGGTCCTTGACATCCGTCTGGACGGACTCGTACCCCTCCTTGCCGACGGCGAGGCTCGCGACCATGCAGGTCAGGGCCGCGGCCAAGGCGCCGCAGAGGGCTGCCACGCTCCCACCCCCGGGCGTCGGGGTGGCGTCCGCCAGGGAATTGAGGTACGCCTCCAACGTCATGCCGCCTACTCCCACAGCCTCGTCTCCAGGATCTGCGGGGTTTTGAAGTTCTCAAGTTTGAGATAGAAGTCCGCGACCTCGACGATCGCCTCGAGCGGGACGAGCCCCACGATTTCCGAGCCGACAATCGACACCCCGTATCGCTGCGCCTCGGACCGGATCATCTCGTACGCGCGGAAGAGGGGCGTCCCCTTGTAGTTCGTCATGTTCATCGAGACCTGGACGATCCCGCGGTCCTTGAGCTCGAAGCCCTTCGCGCGAACGTACTTCAGTCCGCCGTTCGATTCGCGAATCGCGCTCGCAATCTTCTTCGCGATCTTCGCGTCGTCGGTCCCCAGGTTCACATTGAAGGCGATGAGCGGGGCCCGGGCGCCGACGACGGTCGCTCCCGCGGTCGGGTGGAGCTGCCGCGGACCGAAGTCCGGGGCCCGCTCGGGATCCGTCTTGATATCCTGCCGGAGGCCCTCGAACTCCCCCCGCCGCAGGTCTGGAAGGGCCCGCCGCGCGGGGCTCGTCGCCGCCTCCTCGTAGAGATACACGGGGACCTTCAGCTCGCGGGCGATCCGGTCCCCGAGGGCCCGCGCGATCGCAATGCAGTCCTCCATCGTTACCCCCGCAATCGGAACGAACGGGCAGACATCGAGGGCGCCGATGCGGGGGTGTTCCCCCCGGTGGACCGTCAGGTCGATGGTCTCGACCGCTTTCTGGGCACCGCGGAAGGCAGCGTCCGCCACCGCCTTCTTGTCTCCGATGAACGTGATCACCGCGCGGTTGTGGTTCGCGTCCATCTCCACGTCGAGGAGTTTCGTCCCGGTCACCGACGCGATCGCGCTCGCAATCGAGTCCACGACGTCCTTCCGGCGGCCCTCGCTGAAGTTCGGGACGCACTCGATGATTTCGCGGGCCATTCCCATCCTCGATAGCGGCACATGGGAACGACGGGTAAGAAACTTTCACCGATGGGAACGATTAGACGGTTTTGCGGAAACGCATAAATAGACGCCGCCTCATGAAGGCGATTGCAGCATTCGCTGGAATGGGGAGGAGGCACGGTTGCGATGAGTTTCTCAAAGGTCGTTCGACTAGCGGTGGCTATCGTCGTGGCGAGCGTTCTCGTCATCCCCCTCCTGCAAGGCGTGAAGGCGCCGCCCCTCGTCCCATACGAGACGTGGGGGGTAGCACAAGACACGGGTGGGGCGTCGCTCGGCGTCAACCAGCCGATCCGGACGTTCATCGACGGCGTTGACTACTCGAATCTCACGGGGACTTATCGCGCGGACGGTTCGTACCAGACGCAGATTCTCGGGAACTGGTACATCGGCGCGACCTCGGAGACTCCGACCATCAAGGAGGGTGGGGACCCGGGCGACCCCGTCATGTTCGCCCACGGCGATATGACGACCTCGGGCCTCGTCTTCCGACAAAAGGCCGGTTGGTCCACCGCGACATTCCAGAATGTCGATCTGAAAGAGGCCATCGGCACGAAGCAACCCGCCCTGATCAAGATCTACAGCATCACCACGCGCCCCACGGACTTACTTAGCCAATACGCGTATGTCTGCAACCCGACAGCGTCGCCGGTCGACCTTTCAAACTACTTCTTCGAGACCGACACACTCAACTCGTTCGTCGGTCCGCGAGTGTTCTCCCTTTCTGGTATCCTCGGCTCAGGGCAGCGGGTCTTCGGGGACTTCCTATTCAATGCCTCCAGCGGCGGAACGCTCACGTGGGAGCCCGGGAACACAATCATGACGGACGCAAGCGCCCCGGGACCCGGGCAGGAAATCCACAGAACGTCGTCCTGCGCGGACACGAACCAAGGGTCCGATTTCACGGTGGGGCCAGAGACGGGTCGCCCCACGGCCCCGACCGTCACTGTGCTCTCGCCAAATGGCGCGGAGCGATGGACCGGGGCAACCCCGCACCCAATCACATTCACCCTGGGCGACGCCCAGGAACCGAACTCGAACCTCCGGCTGAACATCTCGTACTCGACCGACAGCGGAGGCACGTATCCGAACCTCATCGCGACCGGCCTCTTCGGTACGGGCTCGACCGGGTCCACGAACACCTACAACTGGA
>VBML01000033.1 GCA_005878915.1 Methanobacteriota archaeon
CTGACGCTGATCAACGGTGGTCTGAAGTTCATCCAGGATCTGACCCACATCTACTCCCTCACCGTCACCGCGGGCCGTCCTCTGATCCTCGACAACTCAATCATCACGACGGAACCCCGGTCCCTCAAGGCGTATGTGAAACTGGACTTCAACGTGAACGGGGGGTCGTTCACGATGCGAAACGGCGCGATCCTGAAGTTCCCC
>VBML01000034.1 GCA_005878915.1 Methanobacteriota archaeon
GTCGTGACCCTCTCCGGGAGCACGACGCTCACCGCCATCAATTCGTACATTGGTGTCGACTTCGGCCCCGACTTCGAGACGCACAACGAGATCGATGCCTCGGGGACCTCCCGAGCGTTCCTAGTCGGCGTGACGATCGACGAAACGCAATCGGGTGACGCCACCTCTCGAGTCCCGCCCTTCGTCCCCACCGGCGGGAGCTCCGCGGTATTCGAGTTCTACCGGTGGGTGAACGCGTTCGTCACGGACGACCTCGGCGTCCCGGTGAGCGGGACCGGTGTATGGTCCCGCATGGGGTCGTTCCAGCAGACCGCGTTCTACCCGGACAACGGGAACGCGTTGTGCCCCGGCGTGAAGATCCTCGCCTACCTGGGGGCCACGAAGAGCTGCGCGAACTTCAACCTCACCGGTTCCGATGGGCGTGCGCTCATTCCCCTGTTCACGGATCATATCAACACGACGACGTCCCCGAACGCGGCCTCCTTCGGGAACTTCCAGGTCACGGCCCGGGTCGGCTCGTTCACGGGCACGACGGGCCTCTCCTTTGACCCGTATCCCATCATCACAGCGCATCCAATCGGACGCGTGCAACCGAGCGGTGATCAAGGTCACTGGGACGGGCCGCCTCACGCTCATCCACTCCACGTTGAGCAGCAACTGCCCGCTCACGGTGTTCGTCGGGAACACAGCGACCCTGGACGCCAGGGCGGGCTCATCTCTCAACCTTGACGCCGCCGGACGATCGGGAATCCTGCGGTCTGACGCAGCATCGTTTATCACAGTCACCGATTCGAGCATCGACGGGGACATCCTTGCGGCGGGCAAGAACGTCAGCCTCCGGCGGGACAGGATCAGCGGCAACAACCTCACGATCGACACGACGGAAAAGTCGGAGCTGTGGGACCTGACCTTGACCACCGTCCAGAGCGTCCGGTTCCTCTCGGACGATGGAAACGTGAACTCGCCGGACTTCGATATCCGGAACACGACCTTTGACGACCTCCTGACCGCCCAGATCCGGTTCACGGGGTTCCAGTGGGCTCAACTCACGAACGTCACCGTGAGTCAGCCCGGGGGGGCGGACTGGTGGACGGGGATGATCACGCAGAACGCCAAGGTCACGCGGTACTGGTGGCTCCGTGTGGACGGAGTGGATGGGACGGGGACGCTCCTCGAAGCGGCCAACACACTCATCACCGTCACCCGCCTCGACCCGCCAACCGTCACGTGGACCGCCTTGCCGAGCCCTGCACCCAACGACATCTACTGGGCAGGGACCTCGACGTGGCCCGTCAGCGCGCCGCTGGGCTACATCATCTACCGCGCTTCGACGGAAGACCGCTACGCCTCGCCCAGCGCGCAATGGATGAACGCGACGTACCGGGCGCAGGCAACGGCCACGATCAACACGATCGTGTACTACCCCGATCAGAACCTCACCGCGTTCGCGCAGTCGGACACGACGATCACCCTCGTCTTCAGCGCGTTGACCCCGGAGATGAAGGTCGACGGGGTCCTCCTGTACTACCAGACAAACCAGACCTCGATCCTGCCCATCAACCGCGAGCTGAACGTGACCGCGGTGGTGAACAACACCGGGTCCATCAGCGTCCGGGACAGCGTCGTGAGCTTCTTCTCCACGAACGTGGACGGAAACAACGACGGCATCATGGATGCGCCGAAGTCGACGTATGTCTCCGCGGACCTTTGGATCGGGGACTACACCGTTCCGCTGCTACCCCTGAAACAGACCCGGATCGCGTGGGTGCTGTGGACCCCGACAGGGGTCTCCGAAGGGTCCCGGGCGGTGTCGGCGGTGATCGTGATCGACGACAACCCGACTCCGATTACGATTACGATTCACAACGACGGGACGAACGACGCGAATGGCGCGACCGCGGTGCTGTTCAACGAGACCGGCGCCAGGAGTCCGGCCGTCGCGTTCTTCCTCGCGCGGGGAGCGAGCACGCAGGTCCAAATCGTGTGGACCCCGTCGACCCCGGGCGACAAGACGATCTCCGTCGGCGTGTACACCCCTCCCCTCCCGGAACCGCAGAGGAACATCGATTACAACTGGCAGAACAACTGGGCGAGCGCCACCGTGAACGTGAAGACGAAGCCGGACATCTGGCTGGACCCGGCCGACTTCACCGGCGCGCCGACAGGGGTCCGCGGCTTCCCCGTCGACATCCCCGTGATCGTGAAGAACAACGGGGACACGGACGCGATCGGGTTCTCGGTTTCCGTGTTCCTCGACGGGGTGAGCGCGGCAAAGCTCCTCGCACACGCGGACGACGTAGGGGTCGGAGGTCTGAGTTCGTCGACGATCATGATCCCCGTCACGATCAACGCCGTCGGACTTCACAACCTGACGATCTTCGCGGACTCCCACAACACGGACGGCAGCCTCACGTCGGGGGTCGGCAGCATCGTCGAGGGAGTTGAGTCGAACAACTGGGCGAACGAGACGATCAACCTGCAGGCTCCCGCCGGGACGATCGTGATGAACCCCATCACGACCCCGCCCACTGGCTTCGCCCCGGGGGCCACGCTGAACGTCGAGGGCTTCGTCAACGACAACACCGGGGACGCAATCCCCGGACTCCCGATCACCGTCGAGCTCCACAACCCGCAGGGCACCATCATCACCACCGTGGACACGATTTCCGACAACACCGGCTCCTGGCGGGTGCTCCTGACGATCCCCCTGGGCACGGGCGACGGGACGCACAGGGTTCGCGTCATCAGCACGGCGGGGACATCGATTCAGGAAGCGGCGCAGAACATCGAGGTCCGGAATCCGACGACCATCTGGAACGCGATCTTCCTCGGCCTCCCCGTTTGGCTCTGGCTCGTCATCGTCATCGCCGCGGTCGTGGCGCTCGTCGCCGTCACCCTGTACTTCCGCGTCTTCGGCCTCGGGAAGATGGTGGAGTGCGGCGAGTGCGGGTCGTTCATCCCGGAGGACTCGACCTCATGTCCGAAGTGCGGCGTGGAGTTCGAGAAGGAGATGGCGAAGTGCTCGAACTGCCAGGCCTGGATCCCCGTCGACGTGAAGCAGTGTCCGGAGTGCGGCGTGGAGTTCGCCACCGGCAAGGTGGAGATGGCGGACTACCAGGGGAAGATGCGGACACAATACGACGAAGTCATCGCGAAGTTCCGCGAGGAGGCGTCGCGGAGCCTCGGCCGCGCGGTGAACGAGAGGGAGTTCCAGGACTGGTGGCGGAAGCAGCCCACGTTCGTCACCTTCGAGGACTGGCTTCGAGAGGAAGAGGAGATGCGGAAGATGGGGTCGAAGCCGTGCCCCACCTGCGCGACCCTCAACTCCGTGACCGCGACGGTCTGCCACAAGTGCGGCACGTATCTCAAGGAGGATCGACGGGCCCCGCCCGGAGGGCCACCCGCGAAGGCGGACGAGGGCGGGGAGGGCGCCCCGGCTCCGGCGGATGCGGTGCCGAAGAAGGTGATTCGGAAGCCGGGCGCAACCTCGCCCGTCCTTCAGAAGAAGGTCATCAAGAGATCGCAGGAAGGGGAGGGCGACACCCAGAACCCCCCGGAAGAGGAGTTCTGATCGGACACCTCCAAGCGCAGCCGTCTTCCGTTCGGAGGATCGAGGCGCGAGCTCCCTAGAGAGATAGAGAATTCCACCGCCACTCCGTCCGGGTCGCAGCGTCCTATTTCGCAGGCTGGTTGCGATTGGCCGAGGACGACTGCGCGGACGTCTGCGCGGCTTGCGCCTGGAGGGTCTCCCGGACGAGCTTGATCGTGCCCTCCGGATCCTTGTAGTACGACGAGATGATCTTCGCGACGTCCTTGTAGTTCGCGCCGCCGACCTTCTTCATGTAGTCGAAGATCTCGAGGCGCCGCTTGATCTCCTGCTCCATCCGCTTCTGCGTCCAGTTGCGGGCGAGGGAGACCTTCTCGTACACGTACGAGTGGCCGCTGTAGTTGAACGTGTCATCCGCGGGATTCCAGGTGTACGCGGAGTTCGTGATCAGCTCGCCGCTCTCGGGGTCCGTCCCCACGACCTCGATGAGGGCCTTCACCCGCCGCGTCATATCCGTCCCCACCTTCACCTGCGCCTGGAGGAGCACAATGTCGAGGGCCGCGACGAGGGCTCTGGGCAGGTTGATGGGGTCGTTCTCGAGGCGGTGCACCATCGCCTGGACGTCGTCCGCGTGGAACGTCGTGTACGCGCTCTTCCCCGTCGCCATCGCCTGGAAGACGACGAACGCCTCCGGGCCTCGGACCTCGCCGACCATCAGGTACTGAGGCCGTTGCCGGAGGGCCGCGGTGAGGAGGTCGAACATGTCGATCTCGCCCGCGGCCTTCCCTGTCACCGCGGACTTCCCGCCGAAACCTCCGCGGGTCAGCAGAGGGACCCAGTTCTCGTGCGGAAGGTTGAGCTCGCGGGTGTCCTCGATCGAGACGATCTTCATCTGCGGCGGGATGAACAGGAGGATCGCGTTCATCGTCGTCGTCTTCCCGCTCGCCGTCCCCCCGCAGATCAGCATCGACTGCCCGTTCTCGATCGCCGTCCACAGGTATGCCATCATCTCGGGGGACATCGTCTTGAACCGTACGAGGTCGAGGGGTGTGAACGGGTTCTCCCGGAACCGCCGGATCGTGAAGGACGAGCCGCGCTTCGTCACGTGCATCCCGAGGGTCGCCTGGAGCCGCGATCCATCGGGGACGGTCGCGTCCAGCATGGGCTGCGCGACGGAGATGTGCTTCCCGCACCGCTGTGCGAGCCAAATCACGAAGGAGTCCAACTCTTCGGCGCTCTCGAAGCGCAGGTTGCTCGGGATGCTCCCATACTTCCGGTGGTAGATGTAGAACGGGACGTTCATCCCGTCGCACGAGATGTCCTCGACCTGCGTGTCGATCATCGTGACGTCGATCGGTCCGAATCGGATGAAGTCCCGGACGATATAGTACATCACGCGCTCCTTGGACACGGGGTGGAGGTCGACGCCGAGCTCGCGCAGGAGGCCCTCAACGACCCTCCGGAGGTATTGCTCCTTCGCCGCCGGCGTCGCGTCCTCCATCAGCTCGAGGGACTCGACAAGGATCTCCTTCAGGACCTCCAGGAGTTCGTCCTCCTCCGCGAGGAGCTTCGGCTCGATGACCTCATAGAAGTACTCGTTTGACTGCGTGTCGTAGAGGATGCGGACGTACGAATAGTTCTTCAGGATCGGCTGGATCTCGATCTCGCTCAGGTTCTTCTGCACGACCTTTGGAATCGTGGTGATCTTTCCCAGCGTCGCCTGCTCCACGCCAGTGACTCGGGCGGCGAGGACCTTCACCCCGCGATTCCCCAGGAGGCGGTGGAAATATTTCTTCTTGATGCCGTCGAGCGCTGCGTTGACTTTCGACTTCTTCGCTTCCTCGACGGCAGAAAGCATGCGCTGTGCCTCTTCCTGCTCCACCTGGAGCGCGGCGCTCCGGCTTCGGAGTTTCCGCTCGCGCCCCGAGAGCGTTTGGAGTTCGCGGGATGCACCCTTCGATGCCGTTCGGTCACCTCAGATGAACTGGAACCCGATGACGGCGATGAGGAGCATCGTCACGGAATGCTTCAGCCCGTTCGGGATCTTCCCATTGTCTAGCACGCCCGCGAGGATTCCGTCCCCGAGGCCGTGCACGAAGACCGCGATGAAGAACGCAATCTTGATGTTGAAAATCACGCTCGGCAAGTCTTGGGCGAGCGGGCTCTGGCCAGCGCTCAAGCCGCCCCCGCCACTGCTTGCCCCGAGGGAGCTGCTCGCCTCTCGCATCTTCGGCAGGAACGTCGCGTTCAGGATCCAGATTGTCACGATGAAAACGAGGAACGAGATGTAGATCACCGCGATGTACGTGGACATCGTGATCCTCCGTTCGTCCTCTGTGAGCTGGGTTTCCTTCGCGTCGTGGCTCACCATCGTCAGGACGTCCGCCACGTCCCCGCCCGCGTCGCTCGACTTCACGATGATGGACACGACCCGGCCGACCATCGGGGTCTTGACCCGCTCGGAGAACAGCCGTAGGGCCTCCGTCGCTGGGACACCCCAGTTAATCTGGGCGGCCATCTTCTTGATCTCCGGCGTCAGCGTCCCGTATCGGCCGCTCGACGAGACGACGATCGCCTCCGCGAGGGTCATCCCGAACCTACCCGCCTCCGCGACATCGCGCAGGAAGTCGGGCAGGCGGCGCTCAATCGCCTTGATGTCCCGCTGCTTCTTTCCCAGGAAGAAGCCGTACGGGGCGACGAGGGCGATCACCGCGAAGGTCATCCACGTGAGGAACCGCGTGAGGGCGAGCTGCCACGGAGTGAGCTGCTCCGCGGGGTCCGGAGGCCGCAGCGCGAAGAACCCCGTGCCGGCCGGGTTGATCAGGTTCAGGACCGCGATCAGGAACAGGATGACGAACGCGATGACGCCCGAGATGACGATGGCCTGCGTGCGGTCCTTCTTCTGGTAGAGCTTGACTTTCGCTTCCTCGAGCTGCTTGCTGACCACGTCACGCCTCCTGTTCCATGTTCCAAATGACGAAGATGAACCCGAACTGGGAGATCGGGATCATCAGCCCGACGACGACGTACAGGAGGCTCAGGACGAACCCGCTCTGCGTCTTGCTGATCAGCGCCATGATTGCCATGATCACCACGAGGAACAGGGGGAACGCCACGACGACGGTGACGAACGACTCGGCGAGCATGCCGAGGGTCTCCATACGCTTTCGCATCTCGAGGCGGTCCTCCTTCTCGAACTGTTCGGCCTTCATCAGGAAGTACGGTTTTAGCTGACCGCCCGACGTCGAGGTCGTCACGACGCCTTGGAGGAAGTCCTGGAACTTCGAGCTCGGCGACCGTCCGGCCGCGTTACGGATCGCCGACAGGATGTCGACCCCGAGCAGCTCCGTGTCCCGCGTGATCCACTCGGCCTCCTTCGCCACCTCCCCGTACACCGGCTGCTTCGACAGCTCCTTGAAGATCACATCGACGGGGACGTCCGCGCTCGCCATGGCGGAGATGAACGACATCGAACCCGTGATCTTCTTGTCCACCTGTTTGCCACGCTTTTTCGCCATGCCCGCGGGCTTGCCCTTGAGCAACACCGGGACGCCGAAGTACACCGCGTACGCGAGCAAGCCCGGGACGATCGCGATGAGGGCGAATCCCACGACGACGAGGGAGATCGACGCCCTCAGCACGAAGAGGAAGAGGGCCAGGAAGAAGGCGACGGCGACGGCGCTCACCGCGGCAATTGTCGTGTTCAGCCACGCGATCGCGAGGTACTCCTCGGGCCGGAGCTTGATATGGGCGCGCAGCAGGTTGTCCTCCAAGTCTTGGTTCTCCTTGTACCGCGCCTGCACGAACCCGCCGAACGTTCGCCAGGCGAACTCGTGCCAAGGACTGAGGGCGACGGAGACGGGCTTCGCGCCCTTCGGGAGCAGGACGAGGCGGTGGGTCTTCTGCGGCTCGTCCCCCGTGCGGAACCGCTTCGTCTTCGTGAGGGTCCGCCGTGTCTCCAGCTTCCCGAACGCGGTGCTAGCCAATCGCCTCGCCTCCGGTCGCTTCCGCGGTCCGCCCGGGTTCGCGGACCCAGCCCATCTCGTCGCGGATCTTCTTCGCGGTCTCGTCGGGGTACTGGTAGTACGAGATCACGATCTTCGCGATCTCTCGGAAGTCGACGATGTCCCGCTCGCGCATGTAGTTGATGATATCGACCCGCCGCTGGAATTCCGCCTCCATCTCCTCGTGGGTCATGTTCTTCATCTCCATGATCTCGTCGAACAGGAACGAGTGCCCCTTGTACAGGAAGGAGTCCGTCGCGGGGTCCCACTCGTACACCGTGTTCGTGATCAGCTCGTTCGTTTCCGGTTCAAATCCGACGAGCTCGACGACCTGCTTGATCCGGCGGACGATGGAGTCGCCGATGCGGGCGTGCGTCTGAATGATCACGAAGTTCAGGGCCGTCAGGAGGATCCGCGGCGTGTTGATCGGCGGGTTCTCCAGGCGGTTCACCATCGACTTCACCGAGTCCGCGTGCATCGTGGACATCGTCGGGTGCCCCGTCGCCATCGCCTGGAACATCGTGTACGTCTCCTTCCCCCGGACCTCGCCCACGATGATGTAGTTCGGGCGTTGTCGTAGGGCCGCGCGCACGAGGTCGTACATGTCAATCTCGCCCCCCGCCTTCCCGTCCGGGCCCCGCTCCCCGACGCCGGACCGCGTCGTGCCGGGAATCCAGTTCTCATGCGGGAGATTGATCTCGCGAGTGTCCTCGATCGACACAATCTTCGCCCCGGGTCGGATGAACAGGCCCGCGCTGTTCAGCGTCGCGGTCTTGCCGCTCGCGGTCCCGCCGCACACCATCATGGACTTCCCGTGCTCGATCGCGATCCAGATGTAGGCGACCATGTCCGGGCTTGCGGTCTTGAACTTGATCAGCTCCACCGGGGTGAAGGGCTTCTCCTTGAACCGCCGGATCGTGAAGCTCGACCCGCGGGTCGTCACCTCCTTCGAGTACGTCGCCTGGATCCGGTGGCCCTCGCGCGAGGTCCCATCGAGGATCGGGCTCGCGACGGAGAGCTGCTTCCCGCACCGTTGGCCGAGGGCGACGACGAAGCTGTTCAGCTTGTCCTCCTCCGGGAAAATGACGGCAGTCTTGATCGACTCGAACTTCTGGTGGAACACGAAGAGCGGGATGTTGATCCCGTCGCAGGAGACGTCCTCGACCCGATGATCCTGCATGAAGACGTCGATCGGGCCGAACCCGACGAAGTCCCGGATCAGGTAGTACACGACCTTGTCCCGGCTCGACGGCTCCAAGCGGAGCCCGCGGGACTTGATGAAGGACTCGACAGCTTCCTTCAGGTACGACTCCTTGTCCTTCGTCGCCATCTTGTCCCACTCGTACTCGAGCGTCCGGTTCAGGGAGTCCTTCAGGAGGGCGAGGAGCTTCTGCTCCTTGTCGTCGAGCTGAGGCTCCCACACCTCGTACAGATACTCCGACTTGTCATGGTCGTAGATGATCCGTGCGTACGCGTACGGCTCCCGGATCGTGGTCACCTCGATCTCCTCGATCGACTTCACCGTGATCTCCGGGATGCGGGTCAGGTACGAACCGCGGGTGCCGGACCACTGCGCCTTCTGCATCAGGGCCCCGCGGGGCATCAACACCTTCTTCCGCCGCGCCATCCGTCGCCCTCCTAGATCGAGACGTCCGAGCCCCGCTCCGCGATCGCGATGTTCGCGAAGCCGTGCTGTACCCGGACGATGGTGATCGGCATCACGAGGGGCTTCGTGTTGTTCCAGTCATTATAGATCTGCACCGTGATGTCGTACGCCGCCTTCGGGTCCTTCCACTGGGCGGTGACCTTGTAGAACGGCGTGGTGATCGTCATGAGCTGGATGCGGGGTCCGACGTAGCTCGATGTGAAGCAGTACGTGGGGCAGCTCTGGAACCGGCCGGTGCCGATCCCGAACGCGTTCGCAAGGGTCCGGTTGAAGAACGTGGCCCACGCGATGCCATACAGCGTCGTCGCGTTGATCCATACGTCGGACCGCACCTTCGTGTAGTCCTGGCGGTCGATCCCGAGGAGCTTGGAGTGGACCCCCTCCGTCGTCGAGCCCTCCGCCGATCCCCGGCCGTACAGGGAGACGTGGCTGACGGAGACCCGGACCGTGTTGTTGACGATATCCACCCCGAACGTGGGGTCCGCGCGCACGGACTGGCCGTCGTTCTGCCATCGAATGACGGCGCCATTCTCGTACACGAGGGCCTGGTGGGGGTAGTACCGGTTGAACACCTCGAGGACGATCCGCCCCGAGGAACTCTCGTTCACCTTGGTGCCCTGGTTGTTGATGGTGTAGACGAGTTGGGTCGTGAACGTCCCCAGTTCCGGGACGGAGGAGAGGACCCCCAGGGTCGCGGACGTGAAGATCGGGATCCCGTCGACCCCGAGGGTCACCGGTGTGAACGACGAGATCGGGATGTAATCGACGCTGACGTCGCGGGCCATCTGGGCCGCGAGCATCTGGAGGTCGATGCTCCCCTTGAAGGAGCCAAACTGCCCGAAGGCCCCGCCCATGTGGGAGGCCTCGGAGTCCTTCATCCAGACGGGGACGTACTGGTTCACGATCAGGCTGATGAACGTCAGGAACACGAGGAGGGCCATGATCGTGCCGACCGTCGACGCGACCCCGGACTCGTCCCTTCGGATGTGTCGTAACCGCTTCATCGACGCCGTCCCCCGAAGCCTGACTACGTCCAGCGGGAGCACTGGAGGGGCATTCAGAGTCCATCAACCCGGGGGTTCGTATTTATAGGCTTCGTCCCGAAAATCCATCACTGAGACCCGCCACTCCTAGGGAGAAAACGACGTGATTCTCACGCACCGGATCAGGCGCACGGACCCGCGAGGCGCGCGGGCGGCGCGACGACCTTTCGGCCATCCCGGAGTTATCTATAAGTATTGATAACTCTCTGCCGGACGCATGCAGATTGGCTGCGGCGTGCGCACCCTGAGAATAAAGAACCGCGACTACCTCTACTTCTGGCACTACGAGAAGCAGGACGGGCGGCGACGGGCGATCCACGAGTACATGGGGCCGGTCAGGGATCCGTCCTCCGCTCGGAAGGCCGTGGAGGCGCTAGAGGTCTACACGCGGAAAGCGATGGAGGAGGCCCGCCGGCGCCTCTTGTCCGAGAAGGCCCATGCATTCGCGGCGTCCCGGTGATCCGAGTTATCAACATCCGTTGATAACCGACTCCGACCTCGCTTCACCCCTTCCGTGCGATCGGGTTCGCCCCCGGGGGAAACCCTTTTCTCCCTCCCGCCGTTCGCACCTTTCGCGCCGCGGTAACTCAGTTTGGGAGAGTGCGAGACTGAAGATCTCGAAGTCGCCGGTTCGAGCCCGGCCCGCGGCATGATTCTCCCTCCCCCCGTTGTCCCTGGGTCACCGGCCAGCTCTCTTCAGGACCGTCAGCGCCGTCGTCGTGATCCATCGGCTCGGACGGCCGGGGACCTCCAGTCCGAGCGGATAGAACGGCCCGCGGAACTGGTAGTTCGGGTCTTCGCTGTCCGGATGGAGGGCATCCATGTTCCAGCTGCCGTCTCGGTTCCCCATCGCCTCCAGCCGGTCGAAGGCGGGCTGCATTCGCGGGTCGTCTCCGTATCCGAGGGACGTGAGGACATCGAGCCCCACGAGGATGTCGTAGTAGTAGTGGATCGGATAGTGGAGCCGGAACCACGGAGGGTACGGAGTGGGTCCCTCGCGGGACAGACGGCGCTTCAAATAGAACTCCGCGCCTCGCTCAATCGCCCGGAGGACTTCCGGGCTGCGGGCGGCCGGTAGCAGGGCTGCGAAGGCGGCGAGGGCTTCCCAACAATCCAGGGTCCCGGTGGCGGAGCGGAAGCAATGCCACCCGCCGTCCTTTTTCTGGTGCCGGACGAGCCACCCGAGCGCGGGTGTCAGACGAGGGTCTTTCCTATACCCGAAGCGGAGCATCATCCGCACCGCGTTTCCGGTGATGCATACCTCGCTCCCTCGGCCCCCCAACTCGCCGGAGGCCAAGAACCGACGACGGACCAAGAGGTCCATCCCCTTCGCGACTCGTGGGTTCTTCCCGGTGAGCCCCAGGTCGGCGAGGACGAGGAGCCGCCAGTTCGTCGCGACATACTTCGGGCGGTACAGCTCCAGGGCCGACGTCCCGCTCGTGGCCCATTGGCCTTCCGGGTGCTGTTCACGAAGGATCCGCGCGGCCCAGCCCTTCCGCCCGATCTCCTTCTGCGCACGGACGAGGGCGGGGTCGTCCTCCGGACGATCGAGGAGGTCCCGCAAGACCCGGAGCCGCACGCTCGGATCCGAGTCCTTCGCGAGCAGCCAATCCCGAAGTCCGCGGCGCAGGGCCATCGAGGGCTGGCAAACCCACAAGCCCTATATGTCCTTCGAAACCGGCGTGCCGCTTCATGGCGGGATTCGATAGAACCTTATGCCCCAAGCCGTTTCGACGGGCGTCCCGCCTTAGCTCAGCCTGGTCAGAGCGGGTGACTGTAGTTGGTTCCCGCCGACGTCGGCGGTGCCCGCTGACATCATCAGGTCTCCGGTTCAAATCCGGAAGGCGGGACTGCCCTCCCGTTCCATCGATGGCGTGCAGGGGTCCTAAAGACCACTTGATGCAATCGGACTGCACGACGGCCGTCAATGGCGGGCGGTTCGCTTCCACTCGAACGCCTGGTACACGGTTCCGTTGGGACCGTAGAAGTCGATCAGTCGGACGTGGTCTCCCTCGATCACGGTGTCGCCGACCTTCACGCCTTTCCGTCGCAACATCCCGGCGAACCGCTTGAGGCTGGAGACCTCGAACGTCGGGACGAACCCGTCGGAGCGCGGAATCGCCGTCTTGACCGAGTCAAGGATCGCCAGGTACGTCTTCGAACCGCCCACCTTGAACTGGATGAAGTCCTTCCGCTCCTCTTCGAAGTTCAGCGGGAGGCCGAGCGTCTTGCGAAAGAATACCTTCATCTCCTCGTAATTCGACACCCTTGTCTCGACCCACTCCAACCCCTTGATGAGGCCGCTCCTCGTCGACATGGTCCCCTGCACCGCCCCAACCTGACATGAACGTTGTCTCAACGTCGCGATCGTCTCTCGGGCCTCGGGAATTCGCTTAGTCGAACTCGCCGCGCTGGACCAAGGGATCCGCGAGGAATTCCGACATGGCGCGGTCCAAATCCCTTGGGAGCCCCCCGGGGGACGCCTTGGCCTTCCCGGCCGAAGGGGCGGGCTCCCGGAGGGCGAGCCTTTCCGCCCGAAACACGAGGAGCGCCGAGGTAAGGGCCGCGACAAGAATTACAAGAAACAACAGGTTCGTGACGAGGGCTTCCTCCGCGGGAGGAATCACTCCCACCTGGATCGCGAACAGGATGAGCACGGTGTCGGTCATCCCGCGGGCCACCGTCGAATGGAGAATCCTCGAGTCGCGGGTCGGGAGGCGCCAGACCTTCGTGAGGATCGCGGTGGAGGGCCATCGCGAGGCGTAGAATACGCCGATGAACGCGAGGGCGCCCACGACCGCAAGGATCGTGATCCCAGTCACCTGCACTCGGAGGCCGAGGTACAGGAAGAAGAACGTGCGCAGGAGGAACACGAGCTCCCCGTGGAACTCCTGCAGGCCCCTCTCCCCCGGCGCCCCCGAGTGGGCCGACTTGCGCGTCTTGAGGACTCCGTGATGGCCGATGACCAGCCCGAAGACGAATGCGGCAATCCATCCGTTCCCGCCGAGGAGTCCATCGGCGATCGCGTACAGGCCAACGGCCAAGGCCACGGACGTCATGAACGAGAAGCGGCGGGGTTGTGGACCCCCGACGAGGTGGACCCAGACGCGCCCGACGCCGTACGCCACATTGACGGTCGCCACGAGGTAGGCGATATACAACATCCATGTGGACATCGTCGCCGTCGCGCCGGGAACTCGCACGAGGAGGAGCACGAGGACCGCCGCGACGACGTTCCCCATCACGCCCTCCATGACGATCGTGAATCGCGTTCGGTCCGACACCTTGAGCTGGGAGAGCATGCTCATGTCGATCGACGCGCTCGGGCCGCAGAACGCCAGCGCGATGATCACGGCCGCCGTGAGCCCGAGGCCCAGGAACGATGTGGCGAAGAGGACCATCCCGAGGATCGCGAGGGCCATCGCGACTCCCGTGTGGACGATGGACATCCCCCAAACCTTGCCCATCCCCCGCACGTGGAGGACGAGGCCGCCCTCGAACAGGATGAACGCGAGGGCGACGCTCCGGAGGGCGGGCGCGATCGTCCCGACGGCCTCCCGCGGATCGACGCCGCCAAGAGGGAGGAGACCGGAGCCGAGGAGGAGGCCCAGCGCCATGAGGATGAAGTAGTCCGGGAATCGGTACTTGTGAAAGAGCTGGGCGGCGGCGAACCCAATGACGACGAGGGAGCTCCCCGCCAGGAGAACCAGCCAGGAAATGTCCGCCATTCGCGACGGCGGGGCCGAGTACGAGAACGTCGCTTAAAGGTGCGGGCGAGAGTATCCGGGCAACGATTGACCTACCCGCGACATCCGAGGGTGATGTCCCATGGGGTCTGATGCGATGACACGCGGCGTTGCTCCCGAAAGTCCCATATCCACCGCCTGCGTCCCGCCCTCGACCCTCCAGTGAAGGCCGTTCGTCTCCGGGGACCAGGGCACGTCGACATCGAAGATACGGAAAGGCCGCGGGCGCGCGGCGGTGAAATCGTCGTCGAGATGGAGGCGTGCGGGCTGTGCGGTTCCGACCTCGAGAAGATCCGCGGTTCGTACACGGCGGCTCCTCCGGTCATCGGCCATGAGGCGGTCGGCGTCGTCGCCGACGTTGGCTCAGGGGTATCCGGCATCCGGAGGGGATCCAGGGTGTTCCCGCACCATCACGTCCCGTGCGGCGAGTGCGCCACGTGCCGCGGTGAGAGCCCGACGATGTGCCCCGACTACCGGTCGACGAACCTCGAACCGGGTGGGTTCGCGGAGTTCTTCCGCGTCCCCCGGTGGAATGTGGCCCATGGCGGGGTCCTCCGCCTGCCTCCCGCGGTGGACTTCGAGCGAGGCACGTTCATCGAGCCCCTCGCGTGCGCGATCCGCGCACTCGACCGCGCGCGCGTTCGGGCGAGGTCGGCGATCGTCCTCGGCGCGGGCCCCATGGGCCTCCTGTCCCTCCAACTTCTCCGCCTTCGAGGAGTGAGGAGAGTCTTCGCGAGCGAGGTTAGCCCTGTGCGCTCGAAGGCGGCAAGGACGCTAGGGGCCGCAGCAGTTTGGAACCCGAAATCCGAGGACCTCGTCGCTGCAGCGAAGAAGGAAACCCGTGGGGCGGGGGTTGACCTCGCGGTCGTCGCCACGGGACACGTCCCCGCGATCGCGCAGGGCCTGCGGGCGGTCCGAGCGGGCGGGGTCGTCCTCCTCCTCGGCGTCCCGGAGATCGGCGGTCACCTCGACTTCGACCCCAGCGAGTTCGTGACCCGCGAGGTCTCTGTGATTCCGAGCAATGCCGCAACGGAGTCGGAGACGAGGCAGGCCCTCTCGTTGATCGCCCTCGGGAAAGTCGATGTCGCATCGCTCGTAACCCACCGGTTCCACCTTGCGGAATTTCCGCGAGCGGTGTCGATGGCCGAGCGGGCAGAGTGCGTCAAGGCCCTGATCACCCCGTGAGATTCCGGGTTCCAGGGGCTCGGTGGGTCGCACGGGCGGTTATCAATACCCGTTGATAACTTGGACAGGGAGAATCGCTTCGCCCCCGCCGCGACCGCCTCGCGGGAGCGGGTGGCGATCCGGTGAGACGCCGAAGCTCCGCACGCTTTATGACCGACCAGAGCATCGCCGCGCTTGCAGGGAACCTACGATGGACTGGGGACTGCGGAACCGGATGTCGCGCATCCTTCAGCCGGCGGACGGGCGCACGGTCATGCTCGCCGTGGACCACGGATACTTCCTCGGACCGACGCACCACCTCGAAAAGCCTGCGGCGACGATCGCCCCGCTGCTCCCGTACGCGGACGCGATCATGCTCACCCGCGGGGTCCTTCGGACCTCCGTGACCCCGGACGCGGACAAGCCCATGGTCCTCCGGGTCTCCGGCGGGACCAGCGTGCTCCAGGAGGATCTGTCCAACGAGACGATCACGACCTCCGTGAAGGAGGCACTGCGACTGAACGCGGCGGCGGTCGCCCTCTCGATCTTCGTCGGCGCTCGGCACGAGCACGAGTCGATCGTGAACCTCGCGCACCTGGTGAACGAGGCGGAGGAGTACGGACTCCCCGTCCTCGCGGTCACCGCTGTGGGCAAGGAGCTCGAGAAGCGGGACGCGCGGTACCTGAGCCTCGCGTGCCGGATTGCCGCGGAACACGGGGCGCGCTTCGTGAAGACGTACCATTGCGAGGGGTTCCATAAGGTCGCGGAGTCCTGCCCGGTGCCGCTGATCATCGCGGGGGGGCCGAAGCTGGACACGGACCTGGACGCGCTCGAGATGACACGGAACGCCCTCGAAGAGGGAGCCGTCGGGGTCGACATGGGGCGGAACATCTGGCAGCACGACACGCCCGTCCCGATGATCCGCGCGGTGCGGGCGATCGTTCACGAGAAGGCCACGGTCAACGAGGCGGCGGCACTTCTCAAGGGCGGGAAGGGCCGGAAATAGGGAGACCGATCGGTGGACGAGTTCCCTTCCGGCGCACCGAGGAGGGCCGGGACGTTGGACCTCCCGCCGCGGAAGGTGAAGGGGTGGGTCCACGAGGTGAGGATCCCGCTGGTCAAGGGCGAGTCGCTCCGGTGGGAGACGCGCCATACCCTCGGTGCGGGAATCATCGCGTTCAACCTCCACTCCCATAAGGGGCGGGAGGTGACACACCACGCGACCGCGGACCGCTCGGAGGCGTCCGGCACGTTTCCTGCGCCGTGGGCGGGGGATTTCTATGTGATGTGGGAGAATCGGTCGGAACGCGAGGTGTCCGTCACATACGCTCTCGAGCGGGTGGGGAACCGGGCGCCTGAGTAGCAGCGTGCGGGGACCATCGTCGGGCGATTCGGGCGAAGGTTCATGCCTCTGCATGGCACTTCGTAGCACGGGGACGCGCATGCTCTCGAAGAAGCTCGGCGGGGAGAACGCCGCTCGAAGTTGGTTGGCGAACCTGGCAGACCGGATTGCCGCGGCTCGTGACGTCGACGATGCGATGCACGAGTTCTCGAACGCGTTTGCGAAGGACGTCGACCCGTACGCCTTCGGAATTTTCCTTGAGAGCCCTGCGGGTCACGAGCTCATCCTCAAGGAGGGCCATGCCCACGGGCCGCTGAAGGACCATCCCCTCAGCCTCCACCCCGAGCAGGGGATGGTCGGCTTCGTGTACCGCCACGGCGTGCCCCTCGTCGTCCACGACGTGACGAGGGACCCGCGGTACATCCGAGGACCCCTCGCGGATTCTGTCACCGCCCTCGCGGTCCCGGTCAAGGCGGGACGAGAGACGGTCGGGGCGATCGACATCGAGTCGGACGAGGCGTGGACATTCGACAACGAGGACGTCGAGGGGCTCCAGGTGCTCGCGTCCGCTCTCGGAACCGCCCTCGCCCGCGGCCGGGCCGCGCCCGCGCGAGCGCGCCCCTGACACCGTCGCGGTGTTACAAAACCATTAAGACGGCCACCCCGCATCCGCGACGTGTCTGACGTCAGTCAGACACCCGAAGGATGGGAATGCATCTCCTGCGGAGGCGGGACTCCGAGGGCCCCGAGCGGGTCGACGAGCCTCGGAACGCGGTCTATCGAGTCGAAGTGGACAGCGAGCGACATCGCTTCCACGAAGACGTCCCGTACTCGTTCTGGTCCTCCGCGAAGACCATCTTCATCCTCTCCGTCCTGCTCTGGTGGCTCCCCCAAAGCGCCGGATACATGGTCGCCGGGTACGTCGGGGGTCGGCGGGCGGGCTCTCCGTGGAAAGGGCTGACGGCCGCCCTGATCCCGGTAATCGTCATCTTCGGAATCAGCACGAGCTACGCCGCCGGCTACGGCCGCTCGCAGATCGACTTCTTGGCGGGAGTGCCGACCTCCATCGCGTCGGGGATCGGCAGCACGATCCCTTTCCTCGAGCCGTACGCCAAGTTCGTCATCGAGTATCTCACAACGTTCGTCGCGGCGCTCCAGACCCTCTTCGGGATGGGGACGAATGGCTACATGGTCACAATCGCCTTCGCGTACATTGGAGGCATCGTCGCCGATCAGACCCGGCGGGAGATCGCTTCGAAGGGGACCGGGACGACGAGCGTGAACATCGTTCAACCGATCCTCGAGAGGCTCCACCGCCAGGAGCCTGAGAAGGCGGCCATCCCGGCCCGGGCCCACTGGGTGAGTCCGCGACCCGCCCACGGTCGGACCCCCGAGCTCTCCGAGTATCACAAGGTTCCCGCGGGAGGGCTCGCGACCCGGCACGGGCCACCGCCCTCACCGCGTCACGCGACGAGCGAGGAACGCGAACCCGTTCGGATCCGCGAACCCGAGACGCCGAGGGAGGCCCACCATCACCGAGATTCCTCCGCGGCCACGCAGCGATTCGTCGAGCGAGCGCTCCGAGATTACGAGAAGCCTCGCCACGCGCGACATTCGCGCGACTAACAACCAGACCGACAACGTTTTTATTCCGGGCCACCGTGCAAGATGTCTACACGATGTTCTGTCCGAAGTGCGGCTCGTTGATGTTCCCGAACGACGGGAAGCTCGTCTGTGCGAACGCGGGCTGCGGGTTCATCAAAGGGGTTTCCGCGAAGGAGACCGCGAACGCGCGCATGGCCGTGAAGGTGAACCGCGATCGGCCCGCGGACACGCTCGTCCTCGACGACGTGCTCGACACGCTTCCGAAGACGCGGACGGAATGCCCGAAGTGCGGGTACTATGAAGCGTTCTGGGTGATGCGCCAGACGCGCGCGGCGGACGAGCCGACCACCCGAATTTACCGGTGTGCGAAGTGCTCGCACACGTGGCGCGAATACTGAGTCGCGTCGTCCGCGGAAGGCTTTATTATCCGCCCCCGTTACCGGGCCGACTCTCGGGGGAGCGACTTGTTCGACGTGAAGGTGAAGGCCGAAGTCTTGAGGGAGGTCGTGGATGTGATCTCCACCCTCGTCGACGAGGCCAAGTTCAACTTCACGAAGGACGCGGTGTCCGTGAAGGCGGTGGACCCCGCACACGTCGCGATGGTCGACCTGACCCTCGAGCGGGGAGCGTTCGAGTCGTACCGCGCGGACGACGGTGAGCTCGGGCTGGACATGGACAAGGTCAAGGAGGTGCTGAAGCTGGCGCGGCCCACGGACGTGATCTCGATCACACACGAGGAGGAGAAGAACCGCCTCGTCCTCAATGTGGGGAACACGACGCGGCGGATGTCCCTCGTCGACACGGCGGGGATGAGCGACCCGAAGGTCCCGAGCCTCAACCTGCCCGCGAAGGTCACGATCCGCGCGGACGAGCTGCGACAGGGGATCCGCGCGTCCGAGAGCGTGAGCGACCACATCGCCCTCATCGCCGGACCGGACGGGTTCGAGATCGTTTCCGAGGGGGACACGGACACGGTGAGCCACAAGGTGTCGAAGGAGCTCCTCGAGGAGCTCAGCGCGAAGGAGACGGTGCGGTCCCTGTTCCCGCTCGACTACTTCTCGAACATGGTGAAAGCGATCTCCACGGCGCCGACCGTGCGGCTGTACCTGGGAAGCGATTACCCGGTGAAAATGGAATTCAAGGTGTCGGGCGGGAAGGGCGAGGTGAAATATCTCTTGGCTCCCCGCATCGAATCGGATAGTTAACATTCGACTCTTGGCTAGTTCTCCGGCGCGTCAAAGGCTGAGTTTCACTACTTGTAGCCGACAATGCCCAGGAATGGCGCGGCTCCACTCGGCATCCAGCGGTTCCCGGGAACCCACGAGAACCGCCCCGAGCGAATTGGCTTCCTTGAATCGAAGCGAAGGCGCCTCAGAGGCTGAGGGCAACCTTAAGGACCACATATACGACGCCGGCGACCACCGCGGAGGCGGGAATGGTGAGCACCCAAGCCCACACGATCCGTCGCGCCACGCCCCAGCGCACCGCGGAGAGACGCCGCGTGGCCCCAACGCCCATGATAGCCGAGGAGATCACGTGGGTCGTGCTCACGGGGACGCCCGCAAGCGCGGTACCGGCGAGGGCGATCCCCCCG
>VBML01000178.1 GCA_005878915.1 Methanobacteriota archaeon
CGTCCCCTTCGTCCACCCCCGCCAGTCGAACGCGTCCCGGTTCGTGTCCCACTCGAACAGCGTGCTCGTGTTCACCGCACCGTGCCATCCGGACACTTGCAGCATCCGGTCCGCGCCGAGGCCGTCGACCCGGTACCCCGTGCTTGAGGAGCGGTCCGTGTCCAGGAACACCCGGAAGACGTCGACCGTCGGCGGGAGGTCCCCGCCCCGCAGGGCCGCGCCGTTGACTTCGAGGAAGAACGCGAGGTAATCCACGTTGTCCGCGATCCCGAAGCGGACGATGTCGACGTCCGGGTTTGGGCCGACGCTCTGAACCTCGGCCGCGATCGCGGCGGGGTTCCAGTCGCCGACGTTCCCGTCAATCCGGATCGGGTAGCGGTCCGTCGCCGTGCCGCTTGAGCCAAGTAAGGGCAGCATCAACATCGCCACGGACAGGAGCGGAATGACGTACAGCTTCCACTTCGTCGCCGCGACCTCACGCCGGAACCGCCCGGCCCCGAGTCCGTTCGTGAACCCGTTGCCGTTCGTGAGTCCGTTCGTCAACCCGCGACGAAGGGCCGCGACGCCGTTCGTCAACCCATTTGTTTGCCCAATCCCTCCGCGGAGAGACTTTGCAGAGAGCCCGTTCGTGATTCCCCGCCGCTCAGCGGATACCCCAGGCGCCGAGACCGTCGGTTCGACAGCGTGGTCACCCCGCCTTGGCGGAGCTCTCCCCCGAGCGGGCAACTCTTCCACGGATTCGACAGAGGGCTCCTCGTCCAGGCCATCGCGAACGGGCCGCGACTTGGCCGACCGTTTCCCTGCCGCCTCCTTGAGGTGATCCATCTCGGCGGCGCGCACCTGACACTCTTCTGCCTTCTCGCGCTCCCCGAGTCCCCCGTAGATTTTAGCCTTCAGTCGCCAAAGGCCGGGATAACTCTCATCGACCTGGGCGAGCGTGTCAAGGGTCGAAATCGCTGTGAGCAGATCTTGTCGCCGTCCGCGGCGGGCCGACGACGCGGCCTTCACGAACAGCGCGTCCGTGTCGTTGGGGTCGAGCAGGAGCCGCTCGTTTGCGACGGCGAGGCGACGCGCAATCGGGTCGTCCCCCTTTGGCCGCTCCGGAGGCTTGGGGGGAGGGGCGAGCCGGCTCTCTGTGCTTCCTTGGCCCGAGGGCTCGGAATCGAGATCGCTAAGGTCAGGTGATCCCGTTCGGCGAACGCTCGTGTCGTCGAAGGCCGCACCTACCGCGCGGATGAGCCCGTCGGCTCGCATTGCTAACCGGACAGGCCCTCTGTCCGCTTCGGTCCCCTTCAGGGACAGCACGGCGATCCGACGGACAACCTCGTTGCCCTCGCGACCCCGTTCAATCTCAACGACGCCGTCGACCGCGCGGTGAAAGGACGAAGCGACGGATGCCTCATGCGAGTTATCCAGTGCGAAGAGCGACGTGAACCCAAACCGCTCAAGAATCCTCCTCATCGCTCGGGTGAAACCGGCGACCGTAGCTCGGTCCGCTGTGAGCAGGGCCGGAGAAAGTATCTCGAGGGCCGCACGCCTCTCCAATCCCGCCGGCAACGCCTCGATCGCCTGCGAGATCGCTATTGTTGCGTTTGGAAGTCCGCCAGAGGCCCGGAACGTGCCCCCGTCGGCCTCCGCCGGCGGGCCTCCCTCATCGCTGCCTGCCGCCCACTCGACGAACCGCAGCCGGCGTTCCTCAAGGGCACGATCCGGGTTGGCATCGGCCGCCCGCAACGCATCCTGGAAGCGTGCTCGCGGAAGGGAGGTCAACACGACGAGTGCTGCACCGCCGCGACGCAGCCCTTCAGCGACGAACTGTACGAGGAAACCATCCTTCTCTTTTCCGGAGGGGCCCTGAACGAGGATCGAGGCGCCTACGGGGAAACCTCCCTGGATCATGGCGTCGAAGCCGGGGACGCCCGACGGAATCCTTTTCAGATCTCCCGGGGGCGTGGCGGGGCTCGCGGTCATGTGTGCATCCCACCTATCGTCCAGCGGCTATGGGGCCATGTTGTTGGGTGCGTTAGGGCGCTGACGCCATGCGAAATCCCGAGCGAGATTCGATTTGCCCCGAGAGCGATGTCTCGCAAAGCCTCCGGGTCGTGGAGGGGAAGGGCGCGGAGCGTATCGCTTGAGTACACGGTCTGGTGCACGACAAACCTCGTCTACGCGGGGTAGAGTTTCACCCGCGCTGTTCTATCGAACTTGTAGGACGGGGTTATTGACACTTCGCGACCAAATTTCACAGAGGATAATCGGGTACGAAATTGCCCTACATTTTCCGGCATCGAACCCGAAGGCACCCGCGGCTCTGGGAAGCCCCGTCACCTTTGAAGTGCGCGATGGTCGCCGACCCGGTTGGGGCGAGGCAGAGGGCGACGAACGCGAGGACCGCAGGCACAAATAACGCGGCGCGATTCGCGAAACTATTGACTGTGATTCTTGGGCCGCGACCGGGAAGGTTCTGGGTAGATCATCCGTACGGTGGGTGGTTATCAGGCCGGCGACGCGTCCGCCGTCGAACCAGGCCGACAAGGAGAATCACCAGGATGGGGACGAGCGCGTCCTGGAACTCTGGGATCTGGGACCCTGGCTGGAAGAAATACGTCTCGGAGGTCGACGTCTTCCAATAAAGGCCTCCGAGGAGCGAACCGTACGTCACGTCGTTCGGGGCTCGGACCTGGACGACGGGCCATTCGGATGAAGTGTCGATCGGCGTGCGCGAGGCGTCCCAGACCCCAGAAACCCGCTGCTTGTAGTACAGCTGCGGGGCCGTCGTGTCCTCGTACATCGCGAGGAGGTCCCCCCTTCGGTCTGCTCCAAGGGACAGTCTCGCGAACGTCGCGCCGCCAAGGGCGTCAATCGTCTCCGCCGGCTGCCAGCCCGCGGCGGGATAATCCAGGAACCGGGCCATCGCCGCGCCGGCGGAGGTCGTGTATCCAACCCAGAGGTCCGCGTTCGCGTCCCACGTCGTGGCCAAGCTCGGGTACGAACCGGGCGACACCGCCGACGCGACCGAGTCGTATCCGGCCGCTCCGTTGTACTTAGTGAACAGGGAGCTCGCGTCGCAGTTGGTGGCGTTCAGATTGCAGACCGTGTACTGGATTTCATTCGTGCTCGCCTCGTAGTACCGGGCAAGGCTCACGAAGTTATTCACCGGGGACACGTCCACGGATAGGCCTGTGTACGTCGCGCCCCATGTGACAGTGGACCGCCACGTCCCCCCCGCGCGGTTCTTGTAGTATACGTGGCCGTTCGGAGACGCATACTCCAGGTCGTAGCTCTCGTAGACATACGAGCCCGTATCAGCGGTGAACGTACTCGTGCCGATGACGGTGAACGTGCTTCCGTCCCACCGGATCGCGCCGAGGTCATTGTCAATATATGCGAGAGCAGCTCCCAAGATCTTGGCTCCCCCTGTCTGAGGAGAGGGGTTGGTGGCTAGCGTGACCCAGTAGTGGAAGCTTGAGCTGCTCATCGAGACGTTCGTGATCGGTCCCCATGTGTTCGGTGCAGCATACGTGCGATACGTGATTTGGTTCGCGTTCGTCCCCCATACGAGGAGGCCTTTGCTCCCGGTGTCCTCCCAGGCGAAGTCCATGGCCCTTGAGACCCAACTGTCAGAGGCGGTGTCGTGAGTCACGAAATTCGTCCATCCGCTGCCATCCCAATAACACGTGCTCACGGAACTACCGGTGTCCTCGACCGCGAGAATCATGTTGTTCGCAGTCGAGATTGGATTCGGTTTCAGGGCGATGAACGCGATCCATTTTCCCGAGACGCTACATGTAAACGTCGAGGGCGCGCTCCAGCTCGTTGTGTATCGGGAGTAGAGAACCGACTGTCCTCCCGAAGGGATGGCGACCGCCAAAAGGGTTCCCGAATTCGTTTCCCATGCCATCGCGAGATGGTCCCGGACATACGACTCAAACCCCGTCGCTGTAAGCTGGGTAAACGATCCAAATGCGGTTCCGCTCCAAATCCAAGCAGTTATGACAAAGTTCGTCGTCGCGGCAATCAGCCCAATCTGGTCGCTCCCAATCTTGGGTGCCAGGTGCATTACCCCGTACTGGAGGTCCGTACCGTTGTTCGTGTTGTCAAGGTACTGCTCGGGGCCCCACGAACCTGTGTATTCCCGGTAGGCGAGGTCTCGGGTCGGGTCCGTGGACAGCACGCCGTAAACCAGAAGGGCCGTGCCGCTGAGCTGCTCGTAAGCGATGTCGAACCGATAGTCAATGTTTGAGTTCGGGGGAGTCCACACCTGCCCGATGTTGTTCGTCACGCTGCACGTCGGGTTGCAAACGTAGGCGTCAAGGAAGCCGTCGTCGCTCACGGTCACGAAGATTTTCGTGTTGGGAGTCGTCGGAGACCAGGCCATCCTCGTTACACGGATGGGGCTCCCTGCCGTGGCCTGTTCCTCCTCTGGGCCCCACGTAGACCCGTCCCACAATCGGGTCTTCGGGCTGTTCACCGTGTTTGTCCCCGTGTTGGATCGGTACGCAATTCCGGCAGCCTCTCCCGCGATGGTCTTTGATTGACTCCACGCGATGTGGGGGTAATTGCTCATGTCCGTCGAAACCGTCGGCATCGACCCTGGGTTCACGTCGTCTACGTTAGTGACCGCCTGCCAGTTCCCGCCGGTCGCAAGCTGGGTCTGCGTGGGATAGGCGACCGTCGTTTTTGTGTACCGGACGAGATTCATCTCGCTTTGGTCGGCAGCGGCGGATGCGGAGACCCAGACGACGTGGAGGTACCCGCTTGCGTCGATAGCAATCGAGGGCTCCTTCGAATCGCGCGCCAAGACGAGCGGGCCGTCGCCAGACGCCCCGGAAGCGAGAATGATTTGCGAACCCCACGTCGAACCGCTCGTGTCCAGGCTTCGCATGAGCACGATCCGGTCCCATGTGTTCGTGTCGATGCTGACCCGATCGATGGAGAGGTCGGTCTGAACTGTATCACCGCTCTCCGTCGCACCGACGAACCGGATGTTCGGACTCCCGGCGTCATATTCGTCCGTCGTGAGGGTGTACGTCTCGTCCCCGTTGTCGTCCGAGGTTTGTGTGAGCGTCATTCGGGTCGTCCACGTCGCCTCCGTGGAGTCCACGACCTGCACGAGGACGTCCTCGCCCGGAGTGTGAAAGCCCTCTACCCTCAG
>VBML01000035.1 GCA_005878915.1 Methanobacteriota archaeon
CGATGTCATCATCGACTGCAAGATCGGCCAAGGCTCCGTCGACCTCCGCGGCCTGTACGACACCCGCAAGCAGCTCGCGAACGACACGTCCTTCGGCGTCAGCTTCGCCCCGTACAGCGAGACGGAGACGCTGGCCCTGAAGACGGAGGAGCTCATCAACGGTCCTCTGAAGAAGGACCTGAAGGAGGTCGGCCAGGACATCAAGGTCATGGCCGTCCGGAACCACGACAAGATCCGGATCACGATCGCCGCCGCGATGGTCGGCCGATACATCCCGGACAAAGACCACTATCGCAGCGCGGTCCAAGACCTCCGGGAGCGGGTGCTCGACAACGCGGTGAAGTACACGAACCGCGAGGTCACCGTGGACATCAACACCGGGGACAACTACGAGGCGGGCATCTTCTACCTCACGGTCACCGGTCTCTCGTGGGAGAACGGGGACGACGGCAGCGTCGGCCGCGGGAATCGGAACACGGGCCTCATCACGCCATACCGGCCGATGAGCCTCGAGGCGGCGGCCGGGAAGAACCCGGTGACCCATGTCGGGAAGCTGTACAACGTCCTCGCGTACGAGGCGGCCCACCGCATCGCGAAGGAACTCGAGGGGAGCGTGCGGGAAGTGTGGATCCGGATCGTCTCGCAGATCGGGAAGCCGATCGACCAGCCCCAGGCCGCGACGGCCCAGTGCATCCTCGCGGCGGGTGCCAAGTTGTCGAAGGTGAAGCCCGAGGTCGAGTCGATCCTCAACGAGGACCTCGAGAACATCGAGAAGCTCACGGACCGGATCGTCGCGGGGAAGTGCCGGATATTTTGAGGGAGCCCCGCGGAGGCGCCGAGGCCGGTTCCGAACCTATTTAACGCGCCCGCCGCTTTCCACGGTCGCTCCATGGACGAGAACGTCAGTTTCATCGAGGAGCAGGTGGACCGCCACCACGAATTGTTTTCGCGCAGCCTCCCAATGATCGCGTCAGAAAACGTCATCAGCCCGCTCGCGCGGGAAATGCTCCTAAGCGACTTTGGAGACCGATACGCCGAGGGCCTCCCCGGGGAGCGATACTACGAGGGGAACGTCTTCGTCGACGAGGTCGAGCGGCGGGTCACCGCCCTCGCCCGGGAGCTCTTCCGCTGCCGCCTCGCGGACGTCCGCCCGATCAGCGGGACCGTCGCGAACCTCGCGGTGTATTACGCCCTCCTGGAGCCAGGGGACATCATGACGTCCGTCGCGCTGAGCCACGGCGCGCACATCAGCTCAGCGAAGTTCGGCGGGGCGGGGATGCGAGGGATCAACAACGTGAACTACCCGTTCGACGTCGAACGGATGAACATCGACATCGACGGAAGCGCGAAGCTCATCCGCCACGTGAAGCCGAAGGTCGCCGCGTTCGGGCAGAGCGTGTTCCTGTTCCCGACGCCCCTCAAGGAGCTACGCGACGCGTTCCAAGAGGCAGGCTGCCACGTGTGGTATGACGGGGCCCACGTGATGGGCCTGATCGCGGGCGGGCAGTTCCAAGACCCCCTCCGAGAAGGCGCGGACGTGATCACGGGGAGCACGCACAAGACCCTCCCGGGCCCCCAGCACGGGATCCTCCTCTCGGACTCGGCGGACGACAAGTTCGTGAAACGGCTGATGAAGGGCGTGTTCCCCGGCGTCGTCTCGAACCACCATCTGCACGCGATGGCGGCCCTCGGAATTACCCTCGCGGAGCACCTCCAGTTCGGGCGCGACTACGCCGCACAGATCGTGAAGAATGCGAAGGCTCTCGGCCAGGCCCTCGTCGAGCAGGGGTTCAAGGTCCTCGCCGAGAAGTTCGGTTTCACGGAGAGCCACGCGCTCGCAATCGATGTCTCTGCCCATGGAGGCGGGGCGGAGATCTCCCTCGAATTCGAGAAGGCGAACATCATCACGAACAAGAACCTCCTCCCGTGGGACACCTCGTCCGTCCACCCGAGCGGCGTGAGGGTCGGGACGCAGGAGCTCACCCGCCTCGGGATGCGAGAGGCCCAGATGAAGGACGTCTCGGACCTGATGGCCCGCGTGGCGATCAAGAGAGAGGACCCACGGCGTGTCGCAGCGGATGTCCGGGAGCTCCGACGGGAGTTCAACACGGTCCGATTCTGCTTCCAGCCCGGAGTGGAGGCTCACAAGCGACACCGCCTGTTTCACTAGCCCATCAGGGAAACGCAAACGTCTCCAAGGCCTGGTTCCCATCGACCGTGAGGTACCGCCGGCTCACGATCGCGGATCCGCCGGACTCCAGGGTCATGCTCGGGTGAAGGGCGTCGAGCTCAGCGACGGACGCGGTGGTGTATGGGCCCGCCCGCGGCTCCCAGAGATGGAGGTGTGAGTGAAGAATCGCAGCCGCTCGGTGGCCGTCGAACGCGGCCACGGCCTCGGACCGGGATAGCGTAAGGGTGTAGATGTTGCCGGCTGCGATCTCGGGGAGCTCCAGGCTCCCTCCGGGCCCAAGGGACATTCTCGCCGCGTTCTCACCGGCCGTCGCAGAGACGCCATCGATGTACGCCGCGGCCTGGTCGGCCACGGACTGGAGTGCGGCCTGTTTCGCAAGGTCCTGTTGCACGAGGACAACCGCAGCGGCCCCCGCGACAACAAGGAGTGCCGCAAGGGCCACCATCGTCCGCTTCGAAATCGAGCCGACCACCTGCGTTGCGCCCGAAGCGACCCGATCGTGGTCCCCGTCCAAATTGATTCCGTATATGCTCGGGCGCGCGATCGAAGACCGCGCACGGAATGTCTCGCTCGTCCCGAGGAAAGCCACCGGAGAGGCTCGAACTCCCGACCTGCGGTTTACAAAACCGCCGCTCTACCGGCTGAGCTACGGTGGCAACGCCCAGACCAACCACGCGGTCGGCAAAAATGCTTCGACCGAGAATCGCGTCCAGCAATCCACTCGGATACTTTTATGAGGGGCGCCATGCATCGACGCCGCTACATGGGAGAGACGACGGCCCTTCCGTGTCCGAACTGTGGTGCGGGCCTTCGCTTCATCGAAGAGTACGGCCGCCAGTACTGTGACGCGTGCGGCCAGTACGCTCCAGACGGGTATGGCGGCGGGGGGGCCCTGAGCTGCCCGAAGTGCGGCGGGGTCCTCGCGTACATCAAGGACTACAATCGGTATTTCTGCTACAAGGACCAAGAGTACCCGGCCATTGAAGCCACCCGAACGACCGGCGCGCCTCCCGCGGAACCGGAACCGGAGCCGGAGCCCGAAATCCCATGGATCGATGACTTCCTGCCCTCCGAGCCAGAGACCGAGCCACCTCCGGAACCGCCGGTCCCGCCAGCCGCCTCGCCCCCTCCAGAGTCGCCTCCGACTTCCAGCGACACTGCGCCCCCAACCCTCCAGCCGGAGACGATTTCCGCCGATCGCCCGGCGTCCCCCGTCTCCCCCGGGGCGCCAGTCGCCCAGCCGACCAAGGTTGTGGAACTCCCGAAACCTCCGCAGGAAATCCGTGAGCCAGGAACCGATCCATCCTCGCGGCCCCCCAGCGCCCTCTGGAGTCCCCCCACCGGCGCTTCGTCGAGTCCCCCGCCGACACCTCCGCAGATTCCCGCCATGGACGCGAGACCGCAGCGAACGCTTCAGATCGCCCGGCCGCCCCTCGTGCGCGACGACATCCTGCGGGCGAAGAAGGCGTCCCTCATGGACCTCGCGACGGCCTACGGCCTCGATTCCGTGGGCTCGAAGGAGACACTCAGGGAGCGCCTCTTTGCAGAACTCGTCAAAGTCGAAAAGGAGGAGGAGCGACGGGCGAAGGAGGAAAGGGAGAAGGTGGAGAAGCCGCCCGGTCCCCCGGTATCCGCGTCAGCTCAAGGGGCGCCTCTGGAGGTTTCGGAACCGATCGGGACGACCCCGGTCCTCCCCACGCCGTCGACGCCCGTCGAGGAGGCCCCGGTTGGGCAGTCCTTCATCCCAAGCCCGCTCCCAGAAGAACCGGCCCCCGCAGCCACCCCGGAGCCCCCGGCGGCGGCAATCCCCGCGTTCCCCGAAGCCCCCTCAACACCCATCCTCCCCGAGGGCACCACCGCAGAGGCCGAGGCTTCGGTCTCGGAGCCCGTGACATCCGAGCCCTCCGTCGTACCTGCGGCCCCGAGGGTCATCAACCCGTGTCCCACGTGCGGGAGGGAGCTCTCCTACATTGAACAGTACGACCGGTACTACTGCCACAACTGCAGGGCGTACGCGCCGCCCGTCGTAAAGGTCGAGGCGGTGCCCGCACCGCCGAGGATCGGGAAGCCCTGCCCGACGTGCGGCCGGGAGCTCACGTACATCCCGGATTACAGTCGCCACTACTGCTACAACTGCAAGAAGTACGCCCCCCTCGAAGGGAGGGGAGCCGCCCCGCGTCCCTCGCCGTCGGTCGAGATGATCCCCCCGAAGCCCGAGTCCGCCCCAGCTCCGCCCCCGACCGTCGAGATCGTCGCGGTGAAGAACCCGTGCCCGACGTGCGGGCGGGAACTGAGCTTCATCGAGAAGTACGGGCGCTACTACTGCTACTCGTGCAGGAAGTACGCACCGGCGAGGGTGAAGAACCCGTGCCCGAACTGCGGCAAGGAGCTCACGTACATCGCACAATACTCGAGGCATTACTGCCCCTCGTGCGGGCAGTACGCACCGCGGGAGATGACCGTCCGGATCCTCGCGGCGCGTGCCTCGGGGGTCGCCACGAGCCCGGCCATCTTCGCGAGGGGCGCCACGGCGACGCGGACCGTCGCGGTTCCCATCCACCGCCACGGCGGGAGCCCGATGGGCGCCATCGCACTCTCCGCCACGGGGCTCATCGTCCTCCTGATGTACGAGTTCCTCTGGGCGATGCCGCAGGCGTTCGGGGCGGGCCCCTCGTACCTCGGGCTCGATTCGGTCACCGCCCCTGCGGTCGGCTTCATCGTGCAGCTTATTGGGTTTCTGATGATCGGGCTTGGCGTGATCGTCGGACTCTTCCTGCTCCGGACCCGCAAAGGGTGACGTGTCGGGACCCGAACCCTTTTAGCACGTCCCCTCCTTCGACACGGAGCCATGAAGGTCGGTGAACTCATCCGTGACCTCCGCGTCGACCGGGCGTACAACCCGCGGGAGATCATCTCGACGTGGTCGGAGAAGGACCTCCTCGATGGCAAGGTCGTCGACGCCTGGGTCATCATCTTCCGGACCCGCGGGTGCTACTGGGCCCATGCCTCCGGGTGCTCGATGTGCGGCTACGTGAACGACACCGCCGTCGAGGTCAGCGAAGCGGACATCGCCCACCAGCTCGCGTCAGTCCTCCCCCGCCACCAAGGTCAGCCGCTGGTGAAGGTCTACACCTCCGGGAACTTCTTCGATGACCATGAGCTCGCCCCGGAGTCCCGACGGTCGATCCTGGAAGAGCTCGGGGATCGCTGCGACAAAGTGATCGTCGAGACCCTGTCCCACATGATCCGGAGGGAGCAGCTCGAGGACGCGACACGCCACGTGGACCGCCTCGAGGTCGCGTTCGGACTCGAGTCCACGAACGAGCGCGTCCTCCGGTATGCGGTGAACAAAGTGTGGGGCCTCCCAGAGCACGCCCGGGCGGCCGCGATGGTCCGCGAGGCCGGAGGGACCGTGAAGACATACCTCCTGATCAAGCCCCCCTTCCTCACGGAGCGGGAAGCGGTCGAGGACGCCGTGCGATCCGCGCACGAAGCGGACCCGCATTCCGACACGATCTCGTTCAATCCCGTGAACGTCCAGAGGAACACCCTCGTCGACCATCTGTTCAAGCGGCGGCAGTACCGGCCGCCGTGGCTCTGGTCCGTCGTCGAGGTCCTCGAGAGGACGCGGGGGCTCCGGGCTCATGTGAAGAGCCACCCTACGGCGGGCGGGATGCGCCGCGGGGCCCACAACTGCGGGGATTGCGACCGCCGCGTCATCGACGCGATCGAGGAATTCTCGCTCGGCCTGCGGCGGGACTTCGGAGACTTGGATTGCGATTGTCAGAGCACGTGGAGAGCGGAACTCGAACTCCAGGACTTCCTGATGGGCACGGGGAACGTCGGAGCGCTCCTCGCTCGATAAGGGTTTTACCAGATGACGGATGTCTAGCGGGGATCCGATGCGCTCGTACGATCTTCGGCGTGGATGGGGCAAGCGCATCGAGGGCGAGAATCTCCGGGCGGTCACGGCCGAGACGCTCGGGTCCGCGGACATTCGGAACGGCAAGGTCGTCGCGAGCTTCGGAGCAATTACGCGGCTCACTGCCTGGACGGACGGCAAGTCGCTCTTCGTGGACACGGAAATGGACGCGGGCGTCCCCGACGACGTTGCCCGGAAGACGATTTCCGCGTTCAACCGGTTCCTTGAGGCGGCGACCGGCTATGCCTCGAAGGACCGGAAGAAGCA
This sequence comes from Methanobacteriota archaeon, assembly GCA_005878915.1. Lineage (GTDB taxonomy): Archaea > Thermoplasmatota > Thermoplasmata > RBG-16-68-12 > RBG-16-68-12 > EA-19. The sequence goes on from VBML01000035.1 coordinate 6,381, forward strand.
GGCAGAAAAGAGAGCGAGAGCGGGACCCGCGGAGACCCCGTAGGTCGGCGAGTCCGGGGCCAGGGACACGGATCGTGGTTCACACGCTCGCGCTCGCGCTCACGAAGTCGAGAGAAGGCGGGGCCCTTGCGATCCTACATGCCGAAGAGGGCACCGAGCCCGGCCGCGGCCTCTTCCTCGCTGACCTTCTCCTCTTCCTTTTTCTCTTCCTTCTTCTTCTCGTCCTTCTTCTCGCCCGCGGGCGGCGCGGGAGCGGCGGGGCCGGACGGCATCATCGCGGCCGTCGCGATCGCCTCGTCGATGTTCACGCCTTCGAGGGCGGCGGTCAGTGCCTTCACGCGGGTCTCGTCGACCTTCACGCCGGCACTCGTGAGGACCTTCTTCAGGTTCTCCTCGTTCACCGGCTTGCCGACGGCGTGCAGGACGAGCGCAGCATAGACATACTCCATGTTTCGTTCACCTCCTGGACTGGATCGTCACCGTTTATCCGAAGAGCGAGCCAAGGCCGGTTGCGGCTTGGTCCTCGCTGGATTCCTCCTTCTCCCCCGTTTTCTTTCCCTCTCCCTTGGGCTCCCCGGAGGGAGGCCCACTGGCCCTCCGCCTCGCCTCCTCGCCCGTCCCTTCCGGGGCCGCACGCGCCGCAAGGGCCAGCGCTTGGGCCTGCGCCTTCGCGAGTAGGAACTTCACGCTTTCCTTCGTGGGGAATCCGGACTCGACCGCGAGGGCAATCGCCCTGCGGAACGCGATAGACAACAGAGGCCTGACGGTCCGCGTCGTCGGGTAGCCCGCAGCAATCGCGAGACTGAGCGCCTGAGCTCCCGCGAGGGAGAGGTCAATCCGAAGCTTCGCGTCGTCCACGGCGAGGACGTCGCGGCGGAACACCATCCCCCCCTCGTACACGCCCCGGAGGTCGAGGCCGACAATGAGCGGGAAGATCTCCAGACGCGTGAGGACTTGCGCGACCTCCCGCGGAATGCGGTCCCCCGCCTTCACGAGGAGCTTGTCCTTCTTGATCACGACCTTGCCCCGCTCGATCGCGGCGGGCACGCCGGCCTTCTGGAGATCCCCGACGATCGGCCCCGGCTTGAACGGCGTGTCCCCCTCGCGGACCCAGATGTCGTCGGGCGAGCGCTCCCCCCCGCGGGCCGGGGCCTTCGTCTTCGTGGCCTCCATCTCCTTGAACAAGCGGAAGGGGTTGATCTCCGCGGTCACGACCGCGGTCTGATCCTGGATCACCTCCGCGAGCCCCTCAAGACCTTTCTTCGTCGTCGCCGCCTCCTTCAGAGCGATCCGGAGGAGGTTGTTCTTCGAGACGACGAGCTTCGCACGGCCGACGAGCTTCTTCCGCATCGCCTGGATCTGCGGCGCGGGAATCCCGCGGATGTTCACGATCCCGATCACGGGGGACCGCTCGAACGTGAGGACGAGGCCCTTTACGTTCTCGAGTTTCTGCGGAGCGACATGGGCCATCGTCATCACCTCAGAGGTACCTCACCGCGGGGCCCATCGTCGTCTTCACGTAGGCGGACTGGATGTTGAACCGCCCGCGCTCGAGCTTCCCAAGGACCCGTCGCATCAGGAAGTCCAGGTTGTCCGCGATGTCCTCGGCGGTCATGTCCCGCGTGCCAATCGCGGCGTGGAACGTCCGCTTGTCACGGGAGCGTACCTTGACCGTGTTCCGCATCGAGTTGATCTGGGGGCTCGGGTCCGAGCCCGGGGGGACTGGCCGCGGCATCTTACCGCGGGGCCCGAGGACGATGCCGAGCCGCTTGCCGATGACGGGCATCAGGGGCGCCTCGGCGATGAAGAAGTCGAACGCCCTCGCAAGGGCCTTCGCCTTTGACTTGTCCCCCGCATACGATTCGATCTCCTGCGGCTGGATGATCAGGTCCGCGGCGGCCCGCGCCTTCACGGCCATTTCCCCGGACCCGAAGACGCAGACGCGGACCTTCCGGCCGCGCCCTTTGGGGAGGACGACCTCGTCGTCGATGCGGTTCTTCGGAACGGATAGGTCGATGTCCCTAAGGTTGATAGCGACCTCCACGGTTTCCTTGAACTTCCGTTCCGGGGCGCCCTCGAGGGCCTTCCGGACCGTGTCGATCGTCTTCTTCTCCGCCGTACGGGACACCCCCTGTAGTGCCGATGGCGCACAGCGCCTCCTACAGTGAGAGGCGAAAGCAATCGGCAGGTGCTATTTGAGAGTTGCGCGAGGGGGGCGCACGTGCGAGGCCGCTCCGTCCGAGGCGTCGGGGTCCGCGCGGGTCACGCGTGGGTAGACCATGCCCGTAAGTACGTCCCAGATACCAGGCCTCAGCTCACCGCTTTCTTCACGAGCGCGCTGATCCTTGCCTCTTCGGTGGGGGTCAACTCCTTCAGCGCGAAGGCGACCGGCCACAGGCCGCCTTCGTCGAGGTTCGCCGCGTCGCTGAAGCCGAACGTCGCGTACCTCGTCTTGAACTTCTGCGCGGGTTGGAAGTGGCAGACGACCTCGCCGGCCTTGGCATACGCGGGCATCCCGTACCAGAGTCTCGGCGAGAGGGCTGGCGCGCTGGCCTTGGTGATGGCATGGAGCCGCTTGGCCATGGCGCGATCCTGTTCCGGCATCTCGGCGATCTTCGCAAGCACGGCGCTTTCCCCGTCCGCATCGTCCTCGCGCGCGCCGCGGCCCGCGGACGTCTTCAGCTCTCGGACGCGCTCCTTCATCGCGGCTCGTTCCTCGTCCGTGAATCCCTTGAACTTCTTGTTGATCTCGGTGGTGCTCTTTGCGGACTTTTGCGTGTCCTTCACTGGGCTCATAGAAACCTCCCCAAATAGTGATTGATTGCCGAAGAAGCAAATTTCTCACCGGGTATTAAGGGTACCCATTACTCATCCCAAGAACTTGGTCGAGGTCGGGGCCGCGATGTAGGCCTTCACAGCGACGTGCCCGTCCGGCACCTCCGTCGGCATTTAGCGGGGAGCGGTCGGTCTCGGAGCGGGAGCTCCGAGCGTCGATTATCATCGTCGGGATGATAAATCGCGGAAACTTTATCGCCGACTCGCCCATCGTGCGTCCAATGCGGGAGGAGGACGCGCTCGCGTCCCTGGAGACGCTCGGCCTTACACGGAAGGAATCGAACGCCTACCTCATATTGGTCCGGAACGGCGGCTCCAGCGCCGCGGAGGTCTCCCGGCTGCTCGGCGTTCAGTACCCCGCCGTTTACCGAGTCCTCCACAGCCTCCAGGGGAAGGGCTGGATCGAGGCGTCACGGGACCGACCGAACCGGTACCGCGCCCGGAATCCGCGGGTCGTGGCGGAGCAGGCCCGCCAGGCCCGTGCCGAGGAAATCGGTACCGCGGCCCAGCGGGCGGCAGACCTCACCGAGGAGTTCCGGTCGAGGACCCGGGGCACGGAGGCCGACCTCTATCTGTACAAGGGGCCGGAGAGTGTCGCGAACAAACTGCGGGAGGTCGTCCTCTCCGCGGGTGGCGAGATTCTGGTCGTCTGCCCATTCGCGGTCGACGCAGAGGTCCTTCGGATCCTCTTCGCGACCCTGCGGCGGTCTCCCCAGAGATCGCGGGTGGTCCTGAACCGCGCGAACCAAGAGGACGTGGCGAGGATGCGCGGCGATCTCGGGGACGCGATCAACCTCGACGTGAGGTTTCCCTCGTCCCATCTTCCCGACACGCGACTCGCGCACACGTTCGTCTTCCCGAGCGACCGAGAGCTCTTCATCGTGAACTCGTTCTACCGCGACGGCGCTCTCGTCCTCGAGAAGCTCCAAGGGCTTTGGATCGGGGACGCGGATTATGTGCGCCTCCAATTGGAGGCGATGGTCCGGGGGCTTTCCGCGGGTCGCCGAGGGGCTGTGAGGGTGCTGCCGAGGGCACGCATCAGCGGTGTACGCCCCTCGGTCCGGTGACGGAATCTCCGTCGTCGGCGGGTGATAGGCGCCACGCGTTCGCCATCCGCGAGATTAAGCCCGTGGGAAGATTGTCTTGGCGGGGGAGGCCGAATGGCCGTTCGAAACCTTCCGCAGAGCCCGAGTTACGCCGGCGTCGAGGCGCTCCGCAAGGCGGGGGGACTCGTCGTTGCCGGGAGCCTCTTCTGGCTCGTCCACCTAGGCTTCACGATGGCGGGGGTTCTTCTCTTCGCGGTGTACGCAGGGATGAACAACGCGGAAGGTGCGGCTATCGCAGGCGCAATTCTCTTTGCCGGGGCTCTGATTGCCGCCACTGTCGGAGCGTTCCTCCTCGCTGGCGGCGCGTTCTTTGAAGGCGCTGTCGCGCGCGGCATCTCCGCCGGCGCGACTCCAGGGATGCGAGTCCATCCCGCGATGGGCAAAGTCGAACAGCGGGGCGATCGCGCAGGGTTCTGCCTTCTAGCGTTCGGGGCCTGCGGGATCTTCGCGGGGATTCTCCTCGTCGCTCTCGGGGACCTGGGGCCCACCCTACGCCCCGGGAGCGTCCTTGGAATTATCCTTGGTGTGGGACTCGTCTGGGCGGCCGCATCCGCCGTCTTCGCAATCGCTGCCGCGGACCTCACCGACTCCCTGGATAGCATAGGCCGACATGTTCCGAGCCTCGCCCTCCGGCCGGCGCCCAACCTCCGCGGGTACGCATACCTGTACCTCGCGGGGACCCTCGCTCTCATCCTGCCCCTCCTTCCGTACTCGCTTGCCCCACCGTCGCCGCTCCAGACCGCCGTCTGCTTCTTCCTGTTCGGTCTGGTAATTCAAGGGGTCATTGTCCCCCTCGCAGGGTTCGCGACCTTCGTCCGGCTCACCCGCTTCGGTCTCGAAGCGACTCGAGTTGGCTTCCCTCCGCCGATACCTATGGGATGGCCTCCCCTCCCGCCCGCGGGCGCTAAGTGACTCGATAGAAGTGACTAGCCCTTCGCGATGACCTTGTCGTACTTCCCCGCGCGGATGTCCGCCGTCGCTTCCTTCGGGCTCTTCCCGTCGACGGTCACGCCCATGGACACGCACGTGCCCACGACCTCAAGGACCCGTGCCCTCAGGTCCCTCCCCTGCATCGCATCCGCTTTCATGTTCGCGATCCGAACCGCCTGTGCGAGCGTCAGGTTCCCGACCCGAGTCTTCCCGGCATCGCCGCTCCCCTTCTCCGAACCGAGTTCCTTCAGGATGAGCGCGGAGGTCGGCGGGGTGCCGATCTCGATCGTGTACGACTTCGCCTTCGTGTCGATCACGAGCTTCACGGGGACCTTCATCCCCTCGAAGGACTTCGTCCGCTCGTTGATCGCCTTGACGATCTCCATGATGTTCATCCCCATCGGGCCCAGTGCGGGCCCCAGCGGGGGGCCGGCCGTCGCCTTGCCTCCGTCCACGAGGACCTCGAGTGTCTCCGCCATCTACCGCTCCTCCTCTTTCTGAAGGACGCGAACGCTCGTCCCGGGGACGGTGACGGGGATGCGGACCATCGCCTCGAACAGTTCGACGGTCACCTCCTCCTTCGTTTCGTCGATCTTCATCACGCGCGCCTTCTCGCCCTTGAACGGTCCCGCCATCAGCTCCACGATGTCGCCCTCCATGATCCCGCTGACGACGGGCTTCGGGGCGAGGTACAGCTCGACGTCCTCGAACCGAATCGCCTTCTCGTCCTCCGGCTTGACGATCCCGCGGGCCCGCCGGATCCCGCGGACGACCTCCTCCAGGCGGTCCGGGTTCATCGACTCCACGAGCATGTACCCCCTCAGATTCACCGGCACGAGGACCGCGAAGATCCCGATGTCGCGGACCCTCGCTCGCGCGAACACGGCGTCCGCGACCGCGCGCTCGTGTCCGATGCTCGTCTTCACCGCGATGATCGCCTGGCGTGCCGTCGCCGAGAGCGTCTTCGTGTCGTACACGGCGGGGTCGTTCTTCGAGGTCGCGCTCAGGACGAGGGTGAGCTTGTCCCCATACCGCGCGCCCTTCGGGCACGTGATCTGCGCCGTGATCTCGCGCGAGCCCCCGCCGATCAGGGCGATCTCCTTCTCAAGGATCTTCGTGAACGTGACGTCCCAGACCTTCTCCTCGATCCCCCAGAGCTTGACGATCCACTCCGGGGGCTCGGGGGCCTCGGAGGCGTAGTTCAGATCGACCTTGATCTTGATCGTGTCGTCGTCGTTCCCCGTGTTCGTCACGATCAGCTCGTAGTCGCGGGCCTGACCGGCGGTCATCGAGAGCCGCTCCTCCACGGGCTTCGCAAACTCCATCGCGACGCCGTAGCTCGGGGCGGCGGGTCGCTCCGGCGGGGTCTCCGCCCGCTTGGGCTCCGGTGCCTTCGCCTGATCGTCGAAGAGCCCCACGGGTGTCCACCGCCTACCGGAACATGTTCTCGATGAGCCTGTACCCGGCCTTCATGAACCAGTAGATGAAGAACCCCATGAACCCGATGAACAGGAGGCCGAGGCCGGTGATCATGACGACGCGGCTGTATTCCTCCCCCGTCGGCTTTCGCGCCATCTTGAGGACCCGGCCGAAACGGCCCTTCCCGAGGCGCTTCGCCCGCTCCTCGATCCGCCGCTGGAAGTCCCGACTCTTGTCCACGATTTCCGTCATGTCAGCGCACCACGTCGACACCCGCTTCTCGCCCTCGAAGCGCCTCGCCCGGCCCGTATATCTGCTTCGAGCGCACGCCCGTGAGGATCAGCATCACGCGGAGCCGGTGCTGCAGGGAGGGGTTGATCGCGGCTCCCCAGATGATCCGGGCGTTGGGGGAGATCCGTCCCTGGACGATCTCCGCGACCTTCTCCGCCTCTCCGACGGTCATGTCCGTGCCGCCGGTGACGTTCACGAGGGCGCCCGTCGCACCGGAGATCTCGACATCGATCAGAGGGCTGTTGATGGCCTCCTCGATCGCTTCCTCCGCACGCCGATCGCTCTCGCTCTCGCCGAGGCCGATCATCGCGACGCCCCCGCCTTTCATGATCGTCTTCACATCGTTGAAGTCGAGGTTGACGAGGCCGGGTTTCGTAATCACCTCGGTGATCCCCTTGATCGCCCGCATCAGGACGTCGTCCGCGACCTTGAACGCGGCGTTGAGTGCGAGTCGAGGGACGAGCTCGATGAGCTTGTCGTTCGGAATGACGATCACCGTGTCGGCAAAGTTCCTGAGCTTCTCGAGGCCGAACTCCGCGTTTTCCGCGCGCACCGCGCCCTCCGAGTGGAAGGGGAACGTGCAGATCGCGATCGTGAGCGCCCCCATCTCCTTCGAGATCTGTGCGACGACCGGGGCCCCACCGGTGCCGGTTCCTCCGCCGAGACCGCATACAATGAAAACCAGGTCGGCACCCTGGAGGGCTGAGCGGATCTCCTCCTCTGCCTCGTGGGCTGCCTCCTCGCCGACCTGAGGGAGCGCTCCTGCCCCGAGGCCCCGGGTGACCCGGCGGCCCAGGAGGATTTTGTGGGGCGCGCGGATCGTCAGTAGGTGCTGCGCGTCCGTATTCGCGGCGTACAGCTCCGCCCCGACGATCCCCCCTTCGACGAGTCGATCGATCGTGTTCGTGCCGCCGCCACCGATCCCGATGATCTTGATGTTCGTCCGTAGGCTGGCCAGGATCCTCTCGAGTTCCGCGTCGTCGGAGATGAACCCGCCCGCTGCCTGCGTCGGGGTCTCGGGAACGCGAGGCTCCTCTCCCGCACGGGTAATGACCTCCCTGACGATGGAATCCATTGATGGCCCTCCGGGTATCCCGGTAAACCGCCAAAATCGGCGGTCGGATGCAACTAGGGTTTCCTTATTAAGGTTTTGTGGGACGCACAACGAACCGACTCTCACCGGGAGAGGACGCAGGGTGTCGGAATCGGGAACGGAAGAAAATCTCCGTTATCGAACCGGCAAACAATCCATGGAGATGGCGTGAGTTACCTATCAATAGAGGCAACACGTACGCGCGTGGCGAGTCGTTCAATCCGAGCCTGCGCCACGGTCTCAAGGAGAATCCGGGGGCGCGCTGTGGAGGCGACCGGAGCGATCATTCCGGTCGTCCGTCATTCCACCGGAGCCCGCTGTTGGAAACAATTTTCTCCGCGCGATGGAGCAAGATTGCCGGGCGGAATTGAAAGCGAACCCGGCACTCGTCGGCCCGCCATTCGAGGCGGACGCGGGTCTGGATGCCGGATCGGGTCATCCGAAGCTCCGTTCGCCCCGGACTTGAGACGAGTCGTGACCATGCGCCCGCGAGGCCTCCTTCCGCGAGGGCCGGTTCGAAGCCGGAGCGATGGAGACTTCGCAAGAGGGACCGCGACTTCGCGGTCGAACACTGAGTCCGAAACCCGTTCACCCACACGGGGGCGGGCGCGCCGGTGCGACGCCTCCCGGAGGCGGTGGACTCGAGCCATTCAGAAACCTCCTTCGGGGAATACACCCACGGCGGTTGGGCGAGCGGTGGGGCCACCGGTCGTTTCGACATCGACGTCCGATGGAGCCGATGGGCTTGTTCCCTCTAATAGGTTTCACGTCGCTCCCGTGACCGGGGCCGTGGGTTAATGCTCGTGGGTGCCCCGCACCGCCGAGCCTCCTGCGGTTCACTTAATCGTGTCGACTCCGAACCGCGCCCGAATCTCTGACGGGTCCTGACGCCCGAGGATCTGCTTCGACCGCACTCCGGTCGCGACGAGCATCACCCTCAACGTGTGCTCCAGCGTCGGGTCCACCGTCGCCCCCCAGATGATCCGGGCCGATGGGGAGACCTTCTGCTGGACGACCTCCGCACACCGCTCCGCCTCGCTGATCGTCATATCCGTCCCGCCCGTGACGTTCACGAGAACGCCGTGGGCCGTGGAGATGTCGACCTCGAGGAGCGGGGAGTTGATCGCCTCGCTGATCGCCTCCGTCGCCCGCTCGTCCCCGACGGCCTGGCTCTCGCCGAGGCCGATCATCGCGACGCCCCCGCCCTTCATGATCGTCTTGATGTCGTTGAAATCAAGGTTCACAAGGCCGGGCTTCGTGATGATCTCCGTGAGGCCCTTGATCGACCGCATGAGGGTCTCGTCCGCGAATCGGAACGCCAGCTTGAGGGACATCCTCGGGACAAGGTCGAGGAGCTTGTCGTTCGGGATCGTGATCACGGTGTCCGCCGCGTCGCGGAGGCGCTCGAGTCCCCACTCGGCACTTTCCATTCGCATCTTCCCTTCCCCGCGGAACGGCAGGGTGACGATCGCTACGGTGAGCGCGCCCATGTCCTTCGCGAGGCGGGCGATGTACCCGGACCCGCCGGTCCCCGTGCCGCCGCCGAGGCCGCAGGTGATGAAGATGATGTCCGCGCCCTGCAAGGCCCCCTTGAGCTCGTCCTCGGCCTCCCGCGCGGCCTGCTCCCCGATCTGGGGGAGGGCGCCCGCTCCGAGGCCTTTCGTGACCCGGCGCCCGAGGAGGATTTTCGTCGGGGCTCGAATCGCCAGGAGGTGCTGTGCGTCCGTGTTCGCCGCGTACAACTCCGCACCCACAAGACCCTCGTCGTAGATGCGCGCGATCGTGTTCGTCCCGCCGCCGCCCACGCCGACGATCTTGATGTTCGTCCGCATCTTGCCGAGCATTTCCTCGAGCTCTGCGTCGACACGGGAATCCTCCGTCACGGTGCCCGCCGCGCTCTGGGCCATGGCTTCCTCTAGCATCGATTTCATAGGGTCCACCCTAAGGGTAAAACTTGCAGGTCATCCCATCCCGCGAAGTCAGGGCGGAATCCGGATGAGCGTATTTAAGAGTTGTCAGACCTTTGTCTGCCGACTTGACAACCGAAGAGGACGACGCATGAAGCGCGGGACGAGTCGCGGCCCCAACCGCTCCTGGTCGGACGAGGCAAGTTCGGCCGACCAGTTCCGCGATCACCCTCGCCCGAGGGGGCCACGCTGCTGCCGCTTGCGCGCGCGTCGGAACCAGCCCCTGCGCCACCAGACGTACCCCCAGTATGCGAGGATCGCAGGGACCGTCGCGACGAGAATCGCAACTCCCGCCGCGAGCAAGATCGGCGGGGCCGGAGCGGGCTTCACGGCGACCTGGATCGCTGCCGTGCCGTGAACTCCCTCGGAGTCCCGAACCGCGAGACGCACCGTGTAGTCCCCCGGCATCGGATAGCGATGCTCCGCGGTCTTCGTCGCCGACCAAGGCGTGTCCCACACGCCATCGTCTTCCCAGTCCCACCGGACCTGCAGGGTTACCGGGAAGTCGTGATCATCCGTGGAGGGGGTGGCGTCAACAGCGAACAGAGTCCCCACCTCACCTTCACCGGGTGAAATCGTAAAGGCTGCGACCGGTGCGCCGTTCAAGCTCCCGTATGGAGACATCAGCGGATACCGGTCCCGGCTGTCCTGGTCAATCCCGTAGGGCGTATCGCCGATTCCATCCGGCCCCGAGCAGTTTGCTTGATTCGACTCGTTGCAGCGGTCACGGCCGCGGTAGTCCGACCAATAGTTGCCGCCCGAGGGATACCCGTGGTCCCAATCGTTTTCCGCGCCTCGATCGTCCGCCGCAGAGACGGAGTTTGCCCAGAAGCTGTTGTGGTACGTTCGGACCGCGAAGCTCAAGAATAGGTATAGCCCGTAGACGCTGTCCCGGACCTCGTTCCCCCAGATCGTTGCATTCGAGCCTCCTTCGATCCCGATTCCGATCTCGTTTCCCTCAAACCGATTCTCCATGATTTCCCCGGACTCCCCGTCCGCGAGGTACGCTCCAAATCCCTGGTTGCCAGAGACGTTGTTGCCCTCAACCCGGATTTTTCGGGAGAAGAGCAAGCTGATCCCGTCCGAGTTGTTGGCGACCTCGTTTTCCAGGACGGATGCCCGCTCCGCGCCAGAGATGACAATCCCTCCGTACCGACTCCCGGAGACGATGTTTCCCGATACCTCGAGGTCTGTGGCCACCGCAACCGAGACCCCCGTTTGCCCAGTCGCGGCGACCGAGTTCGCAGATAGAACGAGGCCCTGGACGTCGGTGGCGACGATTCCGTTTCCGAGATTCGAGAAGAGGTTGTTTCCGTGGACCAAGACCTGCTCCGACGATTCTATATCAATGGCCGTGCGGTCATTTCCCGAGACGGAATTTGCCGACACTTTCACGTTCGCCGCTGTGGACACATGAATGCCGATCCAACCGTTTTGGGTGACCGCGTTCCCGTCGACCGCGGAGTCCGTTGTGTTGTAGAAGAAAATGCCGTCCTGACGGTTCAGAACCACGGTATTCCCATTCACACGAACGTCGCTGGATGTTTCGAATTCAATCCCGTCCCCGTCGTATTCGACGCGGTTCCCGATGACAGATACGTTCGATGACGCGACCGCGAAGACCCCGTCGAACTGGTTGAGCCTTGTATCCGTGCGGTACACCGTGACCGCGCGAACCCCTAGGAGACGAATTCC
>VBML01000179.1 GCA_005878915.1 Methanobacteriota archaeon
CCTCGTGAACCAGGTCCTGAACCTCGCGGAGTTCCTCCGGTACATGATTCCCTCCGTGAGCGTGAAGGAAGAATAGAGCCCGCCTAACGACACCGTCACGGTTAAATAGCGTCCTTCTGCTCTGACGAACGCGATGGACTCCTCCCGGGTCGTCCTCGCCCTTCAAGAGCAGCTGAAGTGGCGGGACCGCCGCAAACGCGTGGAAGAACGGATCCGCCAGGTCCGGGCGAGGAAACAATACTTCCGGAAGGAGCTCGAGACGACGCGAGGCAAGATCGCGCAGTTCGGCGCCCTCATCGCGTCCTTCCGGGGCCGGGCCGGCCGGGCGGGGATCCGTTCGCAGGGCTCCGAGTCGCTGCGGTGAACGGAGATGACCGACGGCGTCGAGACGGCGGAGAAGGAGTTCGAGCGGTGGCGCTTCCGCGAGAAGCAACTCCTCGACACGATCGCGGACCTCGACGAGGAGGAGAACCGCCTGGAGGCGGAGCTCGCCCAGGTGGAGCGTCAGGTCACGTACTACGAGAACCTCGAGCGCGACATGAAGGGCGCGATCCGGCCCGCGAAGCTGAGTTCCCTGCTGACGTCCTTCGGCCGCGGCAGGTGATGCGGGCCTGCGGGTCGTGCTCGACGGCTCCCCGCAGGAGCTGAGGACGGTCTGGCTCGAGGGGGACACCGTCCGGATGATCGACCAGCGGGCCCTCCCGTCGGCGGTGCGGATTTTGGAACTCAACGATGTCGAAGACGTCGCGCGCGCGATCGAGGGAATGGCGATCCGCGGAGCGCCCGCGATCGGGGCCGCAGCGGCGTACGGGCTCGCGCTCGCGGAGATCCGCGGGATGGACCTCGGGCGGGCCGCCGCGCGACTCCGGAGGACGCGGCCAACGGGGCACGACCTGTTCGCGGCGATCGACCGCGTGCTGCGGGAAGTCGAGGACGGGAAGACCGCCCGGGAGGCCGCGGAGGCGTACGCTCGAGACGACATCGAGCGGTGTCGCGCGATCGGTCGCCACGGGAAGAGGCTCATCAAGGATGGGATGCGGATCCTCACGCATTGTAACGCGGGGGCCCTCGCGACGGTGGACGTCGGGACGGTGATGGCCCCCCTCACGGCGGCGAAGGAAGCGGGGCGGGAGTTCTTCGTGTACGCGTCGGAGACGCGGCCGTACCTTCAAGGCTCTCGGCTCACCGCGTGGGAGCTCGGGAACGCCGGGATCGATCACGCAATCGTCGTCGACGCGGCCGCGGGCCTGCTTCTCCAGAGGGGAGAGGTCGATCTCGTCCTCGTTGGGGCCGACCGAATCGCGGCGAACGGGGACACGGCGAACAAGATTGGGACGTACCCGAAGGCGGTCCTCGCGAAGACGCACGGGGTGCCGTTCTATGTCGCCGCCCCGATGACGACCGTGGACTTCGGGGCTCGGACCGGGCGTGCGATCCCGATCGAGGAGCGGGCGGAGGACGAGGTGCTCACGATTGCGGGCGTTCCGGTCGCACCCAAGGGGAGTCGCGCGCGGAACTTCGCGTTCGACGTCACGCCCGCGCGATACATCACGGGCTTCATCACGGACCTCGGGGTCCTCAAGCCCGCGGACCTCCGGGCACGTCGGAAGAAACGATGAGCGCCGGCGCCTCCTGGCTCGGAAGCCTTTTAGCGAATCCCGCGGTTCGCGCGGGAGATGCTCCTCGTTACGACATGGTTCGGCACGTTCCTCGTGGACGAGGGGAAGGTCATTGAGAAGCGACTCTTCCCAAGGGAACCGAGTGTCCTCGCGGAGCGGTTAGCGCTTGTCGAGGACTGGAAGGTACTCCCGGAGGAGCGGGAACTAATCGCGGCCCATCCGGACGTCTTCGTGACAGAGCCTCGACTGGAGCGGGCGGGGGGCCACGGCACCTCCGCTCGGGCGGAGTTCCTTCGGCCGGAGGACTTCGGATACGACCGGGCGCTCCTCCATGCGGCGATGCTCGCCCTCGCCCGGCGTCAGATGCGAAAGGCGGTGGCCCCGGACGACCACCTTCACCAAGCCGTCGGCGCTCTTGATGACCTCCAGGAGACCGAGAACCTCTTGCTCGAGCGACTCCGCGAGTGGTACGGCCTCCACTTCCCGGAGCTCGCGAAGACCGTGGACGACCGGCAGTTCGTGGAGCTGATCGCAGCGCACGGGACACGGGAGGCGATGCCCCTGGACGCGACCGAATCCGTGGGCGCCCCCCTCGGGAGTCCCGAGAAACGGTCAGTAATGGAGATGGCGAGCCTCCTCCGGGACCTATCGGTGCGTCGACAGGAGATCGAGGGGTACGTCGAGGCCTCAGCGGCGAAGCTCGCGCCGAATGTGACGGCCCTCGCCGGCCCGATCCTCGCGGCCCGCCTCGTGAGCCTCGCGGGGGGCGTCGAGGCCCTCGCCCGCCTCCCCGCAAGCACAGTCCAGCTATTGGGCGCAGAGCGGGCCCTCTTCCGCCACCTCCGGGAGCACACGCGCCCGCCGAAGCACGGCGTCCTGTTCCAGCATCCGCTCGTCCACCGGGCGCCCCCGTGGCAGCGGGGGGCGATCGCACGAGCGTTCGCGGGAAAGATTGCAATCGCTGCGCGGGCCGATGCGTACTCGAGACGGGACATTGCCTCATCCCTGAAGGGAGACCTCGACCGTGCGCTCGCCTCAATCCGGGAGACGAAGCGAGCCCCACGGGAGAGGAAGAAGGAGGGGTGGGAACTCCGAAAGAGACGGGGCCAGGGAAGGGAGAGAAAGCGGCCTCGCTGAGGGGAATCACTTCTTACGCCGGTGCAGCGCCCGAACCGAAACTGCGACGACGGCCAGGGCCGCAATCACAAGGACGACGTCGAAGCCCGGCGTCGGCCGCGGGGCTGGAGTACTGACCTGGACCCAGCCGACCATCCCCGTCCGGCTCTCGTTTGTCCCAGGCGCGTGGCCCGGAATCGAGCAGTAGAACTGCCACCGCCCGTTGTCCGACGTGGACGTCGTGATGTTCACGAAGATCACCGTCGGGTTCGTGGAGCTTCCCGCCGCGAGGGGCTGGTTCACGGTGAAGTGCGGGAACGTGAACGTGTGGCCGAAGGCGTCGTGGTTGTGAACCTGGAGCCGTAGAGTGTCCCCCGGCGATACGGTGATCGTCGGAGTGGCGGCGGCCGTCTCGGACCCCACGTGCCAGTTGACGTTGAAGGCGATCAAGGTCACGCTCACATCCGCAGCGGAGGCGGGTCCCGCGATCATCGGGGACACGAGCAACGCTGCCACAAGACCGACGATGACCATCCAGCGGTTCATCGCACCACCAAGGCGGCCCACTCTTTCGTCCTATTTACCGATTTCTCAATCCTCCTCAGAGTCTTCGTGACGAAGGGTGGCGAGGATGGGGATTCCGACAATCCTGAGTTCCGCAATCACGACGACCTCAAGCTCGGGGTCCGCGGCGATCCGACCTGGACGCAGCCACCCTCCCTCCCTAACCGACCCTCCCCACTCCTTAACGGTGGACCGCCGCGGCACCATCCACAGTCCGCTATTCCCTTTCGATTTCGGAGACGCGCGGTCGCCGGGACAATGCGTCCCGTGAGAACGACGGACATTGTTTTTTATGGGGCTCCCCGAATCGGCGGCCGATGGCGGTCGACGTCATCACCGCATTTCTGGCAGTCGGGGGCATCATCGCTGTTGGCTTCCTCGCCTCGATCATCTTCGAACGCACACGAATCCCCGATATCATGATCCTCATCTTGCTCGGGGTCATCCTCGGCCCCGTCGCGGCGAGCTTCGGGATCGTACTGGTGCCCGCGTTCGCCCTCGCCGTCGCGACCCCCTTCCTCACGGCGATCGCGTTGATGTTCATCCTGTTCGATGGCGGGCTGAACCTCCAACTCGCGCGGGTCGTGAAAAATCTCCCCATCATCGTGTTCCACACCGTCTCGACGTTCCTCATGACCGTCTTGGGCGTGGCCCTCATCGCGATCGCGATTTTGGGGTATCCGCCGCTCGTCGGCGTTCTCCTCGGGGCCATCCTCGGTGGCACCAGCAGCGCCGTGGTCATCGGCATCGTTCGGACGCTCCGGATCAGCGACGAAACGAAAACCGTCCTGACGCTGGAGGCTGTCGTGACGGATGTCCTGTGCGTCGTCACGGCTCTCGCAATCATCGCTTTGTTGCGGGGCGGGCCGGACGCGCCCGCTTGGATGTTGGCCTCGAGCTTTGGGCTTGTCTTCCTCGTGTCCCTCTTCCTCGGCGGGGCCGTCGGCATCGGATGGCTCGTGCTCCTCCGACGGCCCGAGGGCAAGCCGGTCTCGTACATGCTGACGGTCGGGGTCCTGTTTGCCCTTTACGCGGCTGCGGAGATTGCGGGGGGAAGCGGCGCGATGGCGGCGTTCGTCTTCGGCCTCGTCCTCGGAAACCGAACGGCAATTGAAGCCCGCCTCAAGTCGTTGGCGCGCAAGCGCCGGGGAGGGACCCTCCTTCTCGACGATCGTATCAAGAAATTCCAGGCCGAGCTGTCGTTCGCCGTCCGGACGTTCTTCTTCGTGTTCCTAGGCCTCGTGTTCACGGTGTCCGGCAGCGGGCCGTTGTTCGTCTCGACGCGCATCCCATATTTGGACGCGCTCAACAATACTCTCGCTCTGTTCCTTGCGGGGATCCTGCTCATGTTCCTGACGATCCTCGCGATCCGAGTCCTGACGGCACGCATCGTTGCTTACACTCGCGGAAAACCACCTTCGGATAGGCGCGTGATGTGGGTGATGATGGGGCGAGGCCTCGCAGCGGCAGCGCTCGCCTCCCTCCCGTTCACAATATCCGCGTTCACGGCCCCCGCGACCCCGGGGGACTTGTACTATCATGATCTCTTGGCTCCGCTCAAGGCCCAGTTCTTGGACATCGCCTTCTTCATCATCCTTCTGACCGTCGGGGTCACCACGATCGGAGTTGCCTGGTCGGAGCGCGCCCTCACGAGGGCGGATCCGAGTGCGCGGACTAGGAAGGGAGACCGCACGAGAGTCTGGCCAGGCCCGCCATAGGATTCGGAGCCCTGCCGGGGGAAGGGCCGCGGGCCCAGCAATGGTCTGCGTCTCGCGCTCGATGCCGGGCTTCATCATGTTGGACGCAAGTGAATCGATCCCTTGGTCGCGCCGCAAATCGTTATATGGGCCCCATCGCATCGGCGCAATCGCCTCCATGTCGTGGACCCAGCAAGAGATCCGGGAACTGAAGGTGAACCGGTACGTCCTCGTCGACGAGGAGCCGTGTCGGATCCTCTCGATCCAGATGTCGAAACCCGGAAAGCATGGCGAAGCAAAGGCGAGGCTCGAGGTCGTCGGGCTGTTCGACGGGCAGAAGCGGTCCATCGTCCACCCGGTAACCCACAAGGTCCGCGTCCCCCTCATCGACAAGAAAAAGGCCCAGGTGCTCTCGATCCACGGGAACGCGGCGCAGCTCATGGACCTCGGCTCGTACGAGACGTTCGACATCCCCGTGGACCAAGAGTTCGCGGGGGCCCTGAAGTCGGGGGACGAAATCCTGTACGTCGAGAC
>VBML01000036.1 GCA_005878915.1 Methanobacteriota archaeon
CGACAGGGACTCCGCTCCGCTCGGCTCATCCCGTGCGCACGCCAGCAACGCCGGCAGGTCGCAGAGGGGAATCACCACATCATTGCGGAGGGCACCGGGCTGGAACCGTACAGCCCTTGCCAAGGTCTCGTTCGAGACCAAGGCGGTTTTCAGGATGTTCAGGCCTGCGTTGTGCTGCCGATCCATCTCCCAGTCGCACATCTGGCAGACGAAGTCCTGGCCCACCCTATCTCGGCGCCGGGCGCCACACACTGGGCAGGTCTTCGACGTCCATTGGGGGTTGACCTTGATCACGGGAACCCCGGCGGCGAGCGCCTTGTATTCGATTTGGCGAAGCAGTTCGCCTCGGGGCCACGAGGAGAGGCGGCGTCTGACCTTTCGGTCGCGACCGCCGCCCGACGGCATCTGGAGATTCTCGAGAACGACCGCGGCACGCCGTGTCTCTGCGGCGGTCACGAGCCCCTTGCTGACGAGATGGAGCCGCTGGCGAACGCGGTTGCGTTCCCGGAGCCCTTCCCGAGCCAGCAGGCGCCGCATCACCCGGTGGTCGTGGGTCTTCTCTCGCGCGAGCCGTCGGCGACGCCGGAAGTGCGTCGCTTGCACAACACGGACCTCGGGGAATGGAATCGTCACGAGGCGGGCGTCGCCGTCGTGAGCCGCCACGCCGTCGAGCGAGGATTCGTTTGCGTCAAGGGCGACCGCTCCCACGGGCTCGTAGGGGTCGGGGGCCCCTCTCCGCACAGCCACGATTATCCGGCCGGAGCTCACGGTCAAGGACCCGAGCCCCCACGAGGAGTCTTGAAGTATCGACCTGTGCCACGTCGACAACGGGAGATCGAACTGAATCCCCTCCGTCCCTCGGATTGGAATCCGAATGCGCCCTGTGTCTCGGTCGAGCCGGTACGATTGATTCTCCGCTTTCAAGATGAGGCGGTGGAGGTACGGCACTTTCGTTGTCCGCCCACGGCGCATTCGTCTCCGGTATGCCTTGAGGAGACCGAGTGCAACGCCGAACGCGCTCGGAATGTACTGCTTGTAGACATTGTGTTCAGCGGAGAGCGTGCGGTAGGCTGCCTGTGTCAGCCGGAAGCGCGATCGGATATCACCCCTGATTGCTATCCGAATCGAGCGGTTGACGAGGAGCCTGAACTCTTGGAGGAGCCATTGGAGACGCGGGGGATTCGTGTCGACGCAAAACACGAGGCTGCGGACAACCTTACTGCCCATCCGTTTTGGGACCCGAGTTGGTACCTTAAAGTCGACGCTCGCCCCTCCGAAAGTACCGAGTCTAGGATCTTGGCTCGTCTCCCAAGATTTAACGGAATTAGAAGTAGGAACCCATAAGGCATGCCGCGGGAATCCGAATCGACGATGGGAAAGCGCGACTACTACGAGGTCCTCGGGGTCCCGAGGACCGCGGGGCCGGACGACATCAAGCGCGCGTACCGCCGGCTCGCCAAGGAGTACCACCCCGACATGGCGAAGGGCGACAAGAAGGTCGCCGAGGAACGGTTCAAGGAGCTCTCCGAGGCGTACGAGGTCCTCGCGGACGCGGACAAGCGGAAGGTGTACGACGCGTACGGCCACGAGGGCCTGAAGCAGCAGGTCTGGGGCGGGCAGGACTTCGACTGGTCCCGCTTCACCCACGCGGGGGACGTGCGCGACCTCTTCGACCAGGACTTCATCGAGTCCGTCTTCGGCCGTTCGCCGTTCGGCGGGACCCTGTTCGAGGACTTCTTCGGCGCTCGCCAGCGGCAGCGGGGTCCCCGCCGCGGCCGGGACCTGCAGGTCACGATGGCCGTGTCCCTCGAGGACCTCCTGGGAGGCACGCGCAAGGAGCTCCAGGTCCCCCGGGCGGCCCCCTGCGAGGTGTGCCGCGGGACGGGCGCGAAAGGCGGGAAGCTCGTGACGTGCCCGACGTGCAACGGCCAGGGACAGGTGAGCCGTAGCCAGTCTCGCGGGTTCTCGCAGTTCATCAGCATCACGACGTGCCCGAAGTGCGGCGGGCGGGGTCAATGGGCAGAGACCCCGTGCTCCACGTGCGGGGGGTCCGGGCGCATCGAGACGATGTCAACCTTGCAGGTCGAAATTCCCGCGGGGGCCCCGGACGGCGTGCAACTGCGCGTCGGGGGGAAGGGGGAGGCGGGAGACCCTGGGGCTCGTCCTGGAGATCTGTACGTCGTCGTCCGCACGCTCCGCCACCCCGTCTTCGAACGGGACGGGCGAAACCTCGTCGTCGACTGGCCGATCACCGTCCCCCGGGCCGCCCTCGGGGGAGAGGTCGAAGTCCCGACCCTCGACGGCAGTGCTCGGCTTCGCATCCCGCCGGGGACCCAGACCCACACCGTCTTCCGCCTCCGTGGCAAGGGGCTCCCGGACATGGAGACCCGGCGTCGCGGAGACCAGCTCGTCCGGGTCGTCCTCGTGACCCCGGGGAACCTGACGCCGGAGGAGCGTCGGCTCGTGGAGAAGCTCGACAGTCTCATGGGCGACTACGCGCAGGCCTCGAGGGGATCGCCCTCCCGCGAACCTACGTGATCAGGGAAACCGCAGCCCTGCGAGAACGGAGGCAACGCGGAACAAGGCGTAGAACCCGAGCGCGGCGCCAGAGCCGAGGAGCAAGAGGACGGCGCTTCGAACAATGGAGGAACGCCTTTGGGCGTTTCCGACGGGTTCGTCCACAGACTCCACGGGAATACCGAGGTCGATGAACGGGTGGCTATGAAAAGCGTGCGGCGCGCTTATCGACGGCGATTTTCACTTCTGTGAACACCGCCGACGACGCGCAACATTTTAGCCGGAATCTGGATGTCATCATCCGATGCGGAAGGTCCTGGGAGTGATGACAGAGGACTTTCGGCTCTACCACGACCTCGTCGAGGAGCTGAAGGCACGGGACATCCCGTTCGTGAGCCTCTCCTTCTCCCGCAGGATCCCGGAGAACGTCGGTGTCGTCTTGACGTCCAGGAACGAGGTGGACCGGGTCCCGAGGCGACCGGTGATCGCGGTCGAGGACATCGACACCTCGATTGCCAAGGCCCTCCAAGCCGTCGATGGCAGGACGCGATGGGAGGAGCTCCTCGTTGGAATCGATCCGGGCGCGGAGCCGGGGGTCGCAATCGTCGGAGACGGCCGCGTCCTCTCGGCGTCCCAAGCCTCCTCACCGGAGGATGTCGCGAGGATTGTCAAGGACGCGCTCGGGGCCTTCCCCTCCTCCCGCCGCCACATCCGCGTGGGCCATGGCGACCGGACGAACCGGAACCGCATTCTCAACGCCCTCGCCCGCGAGGAACTCCCCGCGGAGATCGTGGACGAGGCGGGGACGACGGACCGCACCGAGGAGCCGGACATCGATGCCGCGATCAAGATCGCGTTCGTCTCGGGGGTTCGCGCGAACCCGCCCTACGTTGTGGATCCGACGCCGGGAGAGGTGAAGGACATTCAGCGGCGAAGCCGCGTCACAAGCGAGGGAGACGTCACAATCTCGAAGGATCTCGCCGTCAAGGTCGCCCGCGGGGAAATCACCCTCGACGAGGCGGTCCACAAGCAACGCCACCATTCGTGAGCGTCGGTCAGGCCCCCTTCACCCACTTGAAGCGGGTCTCGATCTCCGTTCGTTTCTTGAAGTACATCTCCTCGGCGATCTCGCCCGCCGCGAGCTTCGCCTCGAGTTCCTCCAAGGACCTGTGGAACTCCTCTCGGAAGCTGTCGCGAAACTCCCGCGCGGTCTTCTCCAGGACGTCGACGAGTTCCCTTCCACGTTGCGTCACTCGATACACGATTCGCGGACGTCCTGTGGGCGGGAACACGGCAGCGCGGTCCACGAGGCCCCAGCTGAACAGCTCGAGGACCTGCTTGTCGATTGCCTGACGGCGGACCTTCAGTTTCTTCGCGAGGTCCTCCGGATGGTCGAACCCCTGCTGGAGAAGTTTGAGGATCAGGAGGCGGGTCGCGGACGTAGCGATCCGGAGGATTTCGAGCGGGTCATCCGCCACGCGTGGGCATCGGCCCGCCGCAATTCAACCTTCTTCAACTCGCGAGTTGACATTGTCCCCGGGGTCGTGGAGGCTTTCCTCCAGTTCCGTGAAGCTCGGCTAAATACGCGGGCGTCGTTGGGAATCATCATGTCCGGCAAGAAGTCGGTCGAAAAGGCGCATGAGGTCACGATCTACCTCGACATCGAGGTCCGCACCCCGTACAGCGTGGTGCTGCGGTGAAGCGGGCGGACATCCTCCGCCGGCTCGAGGAGCGGCTCGCGCGGGGCGAGATCTCCGAGAAGACGTACCTCGAGATCAAAGCCCGGTACGAGGCGGAGCCCACCGAGCAGGAGACGGAAGATGTGTCTGCGGGGGAACAACCGCCCGGTGGCACCGCGGGCCGACCGGACGACGTGGGCGTGCTCATCGAACGGGCGATTCGGGAGTCCCTCGAGCCGGCCCTGCGGAATCTCCCGCAGATCCGGTTGCGTCTCAAGGAGTCCCTCGACCCCGCTCTGCGGGGAATGGAGTTCGCCGACTTCGGCAAGGGCGTCATGTCGACGAACGGCGTGGTGAAGATTGCGGGCAGCGGAGTCGTGACCGGGAACCCGGTCCGGACGCGGGAGTTTAAGTGCGCGGGCTCTGGCCGTGTCGTCGGCGACCTGGACGCCGCGTTCGTGAAGGTCGCGGGGTCCTGCGTGTTCGAGGGGAACGCCCATGCGCGCGAGTTCCACTCCGCAGGGTCCGTGAAGGTGAACGGCCGCTTGGAGGCCCAGGAGATTCATGGCTCCGGCGCCGTGAACGTCGGCGGCGACATGGAAGGCCGCGAAGTGCACTTCCGAGGGAGCCTTCATGTGGGGGGCCGGACGACCGCGCAGGAGTTTCATCTCGCGGGTGCGGGCACCATGGGCGGCCCCCTGGAGGCCCGCGAGGTTCACATCGAGCTCGGGGATGAGGTCCGTGTGGCCGCGATTATCGGGACGGAGATCGATGTGCGCCGACCCGGCGGGTTCTTCCGCGGACGCAGCACGCTGCAGACGGAGGAGGTCGACGGCCGCGAAGTGTACCTCGAGTGCACGGTGGCGGGCCGCGTCACGGGCGAGGAGGTCACGATCGGCCCGCACTGTCGCATCGGCGTCGTCGAGGCGCGCGAGCTCACCGTCCATGATTCCTCCGAAGTCCGTGAACGAAGGCCGTTCACCGGTCATCGATCTCACGCGGGGCACGCCGGGCATGCTGGCGCTCCTCCTCCGCCGCCTCCCGGGGCCCCGCCAATCCCTCCGGTCCCACCGGTCCCGCCGGCGCCGCCACCCACGTCGCCTCCTCCGGAAACGCCTTCTGAGGATTGACAATCGAGTGGACAATTTTATATGGCCCGTGGCGGTTGGAATCTTGCGTGCCCGAAAGGGTCGTTCTTAAGGTCGCCGAAGCACCCCAGTCGGACGTAGGCCTCGGCCGCGCTCGCGTCGACACGAAGACACGTATGGCCCTGAGCGTCGATGTCGGTGAGATTATCGAGATCATCGGCAAGAAGTCGACCGCCGCGAAGCTCTTTCGCGTGATGCAGGAGGACGAGGGGAAGGGCATCATCCGCATCGATGGCCTCGTGCGGCGGAACGTCGGCGTCTCCATCGGGGACAAGGTGGAGGTCCGGAAGGCGGAGGTGTTCGCCGCGGAGCGCGTGACGATCGCACCGATCATCTCCGAGGGCCACAAGATCTCCTTCGGCCAGGGCATCGAGAACTTCGTGAAGCGCGGCCTCCTGAAGCGCCCGCTGACGAAGGGGGACGTCGTGATCGTCCCCGGAATCGCCCTGATGGGCGGGGCCCTCCCGTTCATGGTCATCAAGGTGATGCCGAAGGGCGTCGTCCAGATCGTCGACGACACGATCATCGAGATGAAGGAAGAGCCTGTCCGCGAGGGCGAGGTACTCACCCCGACGGTCACATACGAGGACATCGGCGGGTTGAAGGAGGAACTCCGCAAGGTCCGGGAGATGATTGAGCTCCCGCTGAAGCACGCGGAGCTGTTCGAGCGCCTCGGGATCGACCCGCCCAAGGGGGTGCTCCTCTTCGGGCCTCCCGGAACGGGGAAGACGCTGATCGCGAAGGCGGTCGCCAACGAGGCGGGCGCGAACTTCTATTCCATCCAAGGCCCAGAGATTATGTCGAAGTATTACGGTCAATCGGAGGAGCGGCTCCGCGAGAAGTTCGAGGAGGCGCAGAAGAACGCACCCTCGATCCTCTTCATCGACGAGCTCGACTCCATCGCGCCGCGCCGGGAGGAGGTCACGGGCGAGGTCGAGCGGCGCGTCGTTGCTCAGCTCCTCACGCTCATGGACGGCCTCAGCGGTCGCGGACAGGTCATCGTCATTGGCGCGACGAACCGGGACGAGGCGATCGACCCCGCGCTTCGGCGACCCGGCCGGTTCGACCGCGAGATTGAGATCGGGGTGCCGGATCGCATCGGGAGGAAAGAGATTCTCCAGATCCACACGCGGGGCATGCCGATCGAGGGGACCGAGGAAGAGAGGGACGGACTCCTCTCCGATCTTGCGAACGTCACGCACGGGTTCGTCGGCGCGGACCTCGCGGCCCTCGCGCGGGAGGCCGCGATGAAGGCGCTGCGGCGGTACCTCCCGGACATCGACCTCGAAAAGCCGATCCCTGCCGAGGTCCTGGAGAAAATGCGCGTGCTCCAGGAGGACTTCAAGGGGGCGCTGAAGGAGGTCGAGCCGAGCGCGATGCGGGAGGTCCTCGTGGAAGTGCCGCACATCACGTGGAACGATGTCGGCGGCCTCGAGGACGTTAAGCTGAAACTGAAGGAGGCGGTCGAGATGCCCCTCAAGGATCCGGATGCGTTCAAGCGGATGGGGATCCGCCCGCCGCGCGGGATCCTCCTGTATGGCCCGCCGGGCACCGGGAAGACCCTGCTCGCGAAGGCGGTCGCGACGGAGAGCGAGGCGAACTTCATCTCGATCAAGGGCCCCGAGGTCATGTCGAAGTGGGTCGGGGAGAGCGAGAAGGCCGTCCGGATGATTTTCAAGAAGGCGAAGCAGGTCGCGCCCTGCGTCGTGTTCCTCGATGAGATCGACGCGATCGCCCACCGTCGGGGATTCGATACGGATAGCGGGGTGAGCGAGCGGGTCGTGAACCAGCTCCTCACGAGCCTCGACGGCCTCGAGAGCATGGAGGGCGTCGTCGTGATCGGCGCGACGAACCGTCCCGACATGGTGGACCCGGCGCTGCTCCGGACAGGCCGCTACGACCGGATCATCCTCGTCCCCGTGCCGGACAAGAACGCCCGCCTCGAGATCCTGAGGGTCCACACGAAGGAGATGCCCCTGGAGGGCGTCGACATCGAGGAGCTCGCCGTCGAGCTCGAGGGGTACACGGGCGCGGACATCGAGGGGCTGTGTCGCGAGGCGGCGATGATCGCCCTGCGGGAGAACAAGAAGGCGAAGAAGGTCACCATGGTCCACTTCCAGGAGGCGATGAAGGCGGTCCACCCCTCCATCGACGAGGAGACGATGAAGTTCTACGAGCGGATCGGCCGGGACCTCGAGAAGGGCCTCGCCCGCCGGAAGGAGGAGATGGCCCTCGGGTACTTCCGGTAGGGCTCCTCCCCTAGCGACAAAGCCTCAAATAGGGCTGCGACGGATGACGCCCCAACGTCAGAAGGGACGTGATGGGATGAAGAAATTCGCTACGGAGCTCAGGGGCAAGACCGTCATGACGGGGGATGGTCAGATTCTCGGCATGATTGAGAACTTCATGATCGACACCCGCTCGGGGAAGGTCGAGAACGTCCTCGTTGTGCCGGCCGAGGAAGTCGAGCCGCGTCTGTTCAAGACAGACCCGCAGGGTCGAATCATCCTCCCCTTCCAGGGGATGAAGGCGATCAAGGACGTCGTCGTGATGAACGTCGGCGGAACCTGAACAATCAGCGGGCCTCCCGGAACATCTTCAGCGCCTTCGCCATTGCCCGCGGATCCTCGAGGAGTGCCTCCAGCACCGCCTCCATGAGGCTCTCCGTGTTGTAGACCTCGACCATGACGTCGGGGTCCCGTCCCATCATCCACGCGACGGAGACGACTCTCACACGGCACGCCTCACTGTAAAGGAAAGGAGGGACGCCGCGCGCGTCCCATGTTCGTCGGCTACTTCACGATGTCCTTCAGCTTGCCGGCGAGGTCCGTCAGGTCCATTCCAGTGAGGCTCTTCACGAGCGCGGGCGCGGTCGCAGCGATGTCCACCACGCTGCTTACGAGCTGGGACGGCCCGCGGTCACCCATGATGATGAGCTTCTGCGTGGACTCCAGGGACTTGGCGGCATTCGCCACGATCTCCGGGAGCTTCTCGACGATGAGCTGGGTGATCGCGGCCTTGCCGTACTGCTCCCATGACTGGGCCTTCGCGCGCATCGCCTCCGCTTCCGCGAGCCCGGTCGCCTTGATCGCGTAGGCGTTGGCCTCACCCTTGAGCCGGATGATGTCCGCCTCCGCGGTCCCCTCCTGGCGAATCCGCTCCGCCTCGCCTTGCGCGACGCGGGAGAGTCGCTCCTTCTCGCCTTCCGCGACCAGGATCGCACGTTCCTTCTCACCCTCAGCGGTCGTCACGAGCCGGCGCTTTTCGCCGTCCGCTTCCGCCGCCACCGCATCCGCCTTCGCCTTTGCGGGGACGACCTGCTCTGCGGCCTGCTCCTGCATCCGCCGGAGGACCTCTTGCTGCTGGACGAGGACCTGCTGCTCCTTCTGGCGGATGTCGATCTTCGTTTGCTCGGCGACGAGCTCTTGGTTCCGCCGCGCGGTCTGCATCTGGAATGAAATCTCCCGGTTCGATCGCTCCGTCTCGACCTCCCCTTCCGCCTTGAACCGGATGACGTCGCGGTCCCGGTGGAACTGCGCGACCTGGGCCTCGGCGTCGGCGTTCGCCTTCTCGGCCTGTTGCGCGGCAATCGCCTCCGCGATTGTTGCCTCCCGGTTCGCGTTGGCCTTCCCGATCCGCGCGTCCCGCTTGACCTCCTCCGTCCTCTTGATCCCGAGGGCGTCGAGGTACCCGTGTTCGTCCTCGATTTCCTTGATCACGAAGGAGCGGATCTCAATCCCCATGTTCTTCAGGTCCTCACCCGCCATCGTAAGGATCTTCGACGCCATTGCGTCCCGCTCGCTGTTGATCTGCTCGATCGTGAGGGTCGCGCATACGCCACGGACGTGGCCCTCCAGGGTCTTCAGCGCGATCTCGTTGATCTCCTGGTCCGACTTGTGCAGGAGTTGGCCTGCCGCCGTCCTCAGGACGTCCGCGTCATCCGCGATCCGCACCTGCGCGACAGCTTTGACGTTGACTCTCGCGCCGCTCCGCGCGACATCCGTAACGAGCTCGTTCACAACCACGTCCAAAGTTCGGATTCCCAGCGGGAGGAACCGGTAACTCTCGAGAATTGGGACGATGAACTTCCCGCCGCCCCTTCGCACGTCGTACCCTTTGCCACCGAAGCCTCTCCCGTACACGACCATCGCCGCATCCGGCGGGACCTTCTTGTACCGAGCCGCGTACGCACCGACCAGACCCAGGAACGCCAAGATTCCCAGAATCCCTACCACGATCAGTATCGTTTCTTCGCCTGCCATTTTTCCTCGACCCCCTTCACACCTTTTCGACGACAAGGGAGTGGCCTTCCACTCCAGTGATATGGACCCGCTCGCCTGTCCCCAGGCTCTCCTTGGACACCGCAGTGATTAGGGTGCGTCCCGCCGCATCCGTGATGACCATGACCTGCCCGCGGCCCCCCGGTCCGAAGGGGATTGTGACCTCTCCATTCGAACCGACGAGGTCCTTCAGCGCGTACTCACTCTTGGCCTGGGTCTTCACGAATGCGTAGACCATCGCTTGATAGACTACTCCCGTAATGAGCGCGGAGAACGCTGCGGCCGCGAAGGGCACACCGACGGGCGGGAGGAACTGGGTGACCTCGAGGACGGTGCCGAACACCCCGAAGAACGTCCCGAACACGAAGAGGATGGGGAGGCTCAAGGGCGAGATCCCGGAGCCGGAGAACTGCCCGGAATCTGTCGCAACATCGTGCCCGATGCCGCCCACGTCAACTCCTCCCGCATCAATGCCTCCACCTCCGAGGTCGAGGTGGATATCGAACACACCGCCAAGGCCCCCCATGAGCCCCATGGCGATGAGCAGGATCGAGAAAATGATGGTGATTGTCAGATAGACGAACACAACGTCGACCATGGGCTCACTTCTCCTCCGCGTACTCCTCCAAGCTCTTCCCCGTCTCCTGCCAGTCCTTCACGACCTTCTTCGCCTTGATTGGCGGGAGTCGGACCGTCTCCGCGGTCGGGGGTACGGGGATGTTCCCGCCCGTCGGGCTCGCGGTGACAACCCCGGAGGCCTCCGTGAACCTCGCTCCGCAGTTCCAGCACCATGCATCCCCCTGCCAGGAGCGCGCCCCGCAGTTCGGGCAGAAGCGCGAGGCGGTCGGCGCAGCGGGCTGGGATGTTGCAGCGGGTGGGACCTTCAAGGGCGTGGACCCTTGGTAGACCATCGGCGGCGATGGGGGGGAGATCGGAACGGCGGATGCGGGGCGAGGCTTGGGACTCGGGCTCGTTGACGCGGGAGAGGGAACGGGTGGCGCACTACGGTCGAACCCGGATGTCTTCACTGTTGCCCTCATCGGAACCCCTTTCACCTCGGGCTCGTCGAACACCGCCCCGCATTCGTCGCAGGACTTCGAATCCGCGGAAACGATTGCGCCGCAGTTCGCGCACGCGTAGCCGCGGAACAATACGCCGCGCTTCCCGAACCCGAGGTCCCGGCTGGGGTTGAATATGAGGTCGCGGTTCGCGTCAAACGCGAGCTTACGGTACAGGTCGAAGAGGAGTTCTCGCTGGGAGGAAAACTCGATTTCCCGGTTCGAGTTGAAGTTGAGAAGGTTCGCCATCTCGTCCCCCTTCGCTCCGTCTGTTCTTATAGGGGGAGGGCACCCTTTAAAAGTTGTGCACGGGAATCCCGGGGAGCCCCGTACGCTTCGCACATACGGCCCTAGATGGGGGCCCTCTTCTCCTGCTTCACGACGTTGAGGACGACCTGGGTGTACGTCCGCTCGACGTTCTCCATCGCAACGAGCCGCTTGATGAACGTGTCGAGCTCCTTCGTGTTCCTGAAACGCGCGATGATCACGCTGTCGTACTCCCCCGTGACGTCGTAGACGTCGACGACCTTGTCCTCCCGGCCGATCTTCCGCTGGACCTCGAGGAGCTTCCCCTTTGAGATCCGGATTCCAATCACCGCGAGGACGTCGTAGCCGAGCTTCTTCTCGTCGAGGACGGGGATGTAGCCGAGGACGATCCCTTCGTGCTCGAGGCGCTTCACGCGATTGCTCACCGTGCTGATGCTGACCCGCAATTCCCTCGCGATGTCTCGGAAGCTCTTGCGGGCGTCCGTGTTCAGGCGCCGGAGGATCGCGACGTCGAGCTCGTCGAGGAGTTTCACGACCACGGTGGGCCTCGGAGGGCCCGGACCTTACTTATCGTTATCCGCGGACCCGCTCAATACGTGTCCTGCCCCTTGGCGAGGAGGCGGAGCTTCCGAATCCGCTCGTCGATTGGCGGGTGGGTCGACATCACGCCGTCCAGCCAGTGTCCCTGGAACGGGTTCACGATCCACAGGCTCCCGGTTGCGGGGGTGCCGAAGTCCATCGGGTTCTGCCGGTTCCGATACTCGAGCTGCTCGAGCGCATCCGCGAGCGCGTCGGGCGCGCCCAGTGTCGTTCCCCCGACGTAGTCCGCCTTGTACTCGCGACTCCGGGAGAGGGCGAGCTGGATCAGGAGGACGGCGAACGGGACGAGGATGATCCCCACGATCGCAAGGATGACGAGGAGCCCGCTATTCCGGTCTCGCCTTCCGCCTCCGAGAAGAGTGCCCCAGAAGGCCCACCGCGCGAGCAGCGTGAGGGCGCCCGCGATCGTCGCTGCGGCGGTCATCACGAGGATGTCCCGGTCCTTCACGTGGGCCATCTCGTGCGCGATCACCGCCGTGAGCTCCCGCTCGTCGAGGACGCGGAACGCGCCCTCCGTCACCGCGACGACGGCGTGTCGGGGATTCCGGCCCGTCGCGAACGCGTTCGGGGTCATCGACGGCACGAGGTACACGCGCGGCATCGGGACCCCGCTGATCCCCGCGACGCGCCGGACGATTCGATAGAGCTTCGGCGAGTCGGCCTCCGTGACCTCGCGTGCGCGGTAGGTCAAGAGGACGAACCGGTCCGCGAAGAAGTAGGTGATCAGATTCATCGCGCCGGCAAAGATGAGGAACAGGATGACGGTTGAAAGCCAGTTGCCGAAGAACACCGTGCCGATGATCCAGCCGAACCCCACGAAGATCCCTGTGAGCAGCAGGAACAATCCCGCCGTCCGAAGTCGTGCGCCCATTGCATCCGTTCTTAGCGGGCGGTGATATGAGAACCTTTGCCGGGCTCTCCCGGGGGAATCACAAAGTTCTTCCGAAGCTTTCTTAGGCAATCAGCCCGCGGCGTCCAGGCCGAGGTCGAGGCCGTGCTCGCGGTGCACGGCGGCCCCGCCCGCTGGAAGGAGGCGGGAGACCTCGTCCTCCGGCACCTCGAACGTCTTCGCGAGGCGGATGGCGAGCCGCTCCCGATCCATCTCCCCCGGCCGCAGGAGAACATACCGCTGGGACCTCGCCGCCAGGGCGTTGGCGGGCCCACCCATCACCTTGCGGTGTCCCTCCACCTCGACCTCCCCGATCGCGAGTTCGACGGGGATGTCGTGGACGTAGTTTCTCTTCCCGCGAACGACGAACCCGCCCTTTGGGAGGAACTCGCCGCTCTCCGCCTGCTTGCTCACCTGCTCGGGCAACACCCAGAACGCGCTGCCGCTCGTCATCCCCGCGGGCCACGCCTTCGAGTACGCGAGGGCGAACTCGCACGCTTCCCGCAACGTCGCGTCCCCCGCTTTCGAGCCCTCCTTGACGACGACGCTCGGGGCTCCATGGACATCCGCGTGGGCGTACCGATCACCTTCCTTCAGATGCTTTCGAACGAGGGAGTCGTTCGTCTTTGCATCTCGTCCCCCGAGGAGGAGGAAGCCCTCCGAGGAGAGCGTCCATCGATACGCCTCGAACCAGAACTTCCGCGTTGGCTTCGCTTTCGGACGCTTCGCGGCCTTCACAGCTTTCTTCTGCGCGGCGCGGACCTGCTGCTCCGCGTCCCGGATCGCTTCGACGACGCGGTCCGCCTTCCGGAGGGCCTCGCGGCGGGCCTCGTAGAACGCCTGCCCATTGCCGGTCACGTCCGTCTCATAGTGGAGTTCCAACGCATCGAAGTCCCCGATGGCCACGGTGACCGTCCTCTTCTCCTGGTCAATCGCCTTGATTTGGACTTCATCGAACTCGCGCCCCTCCCGCACCGCCCGCAGCATCTCGTCGAAGAGGGGGAAGTGGTTGTACAGGAAGATCGCCCTCGCCTCCGCCGCCATGCTCTCCTGCCGAAGCGACTCCAGATTCTCCTGGAGCTGGGAGATGCGGTGGCGAAGAGTGGCCGTTGCATCGTCTGCGGCGGGCTTCGCCGCAGCGAGTGAGGAAACGTATGTGGATAGGGCCTCGTTGAACGTGGGAAACTCCCGCCGTTCCTTCCCGGCATGAAGGACGAGGTCGATCGGCGAGGCATCCACCGCTGTACCGCCATCGAGGATCATCGCGGGCCGCCGCTCCTGCTCGACCGCCACGGCGACGTTGTTCAGGGCGGTGAACAGCGCGTCGAGGTCCGCGTCGGACAGCGCCGACACCGCCGCACTCTTCGCGACCCCCGCCCGGAGGCAAAGCTCCTCCGCATACGTTCCACCGAGGTTCAGCGGGGAGGCGAGGACCTTCACGATTGGGCCCTTCGCAGCGCGGATGGTCTTGCGGAATCCCTCTCGATCGAGGTCCAGTGGGTTCGTCCCCGCGGGCGGGAAGTCGTACGCGATCCCCGCCTTGGTCTGGCGGCCCTTGAACGACTGCGTGCGCACGGAAGCGAGGGTGTTTCCCCCCTGGACGAGGACGACGTTCCCCTTCCCGAACATCTCAAAGACGAGGTCGTACACGACGCCACGGTCGAGGCGGAAGATCGCGACGCGGTCGAACCCCTGCTGCCTGACTTCTGTGATCCGCGCATTGTCGATCGCTTTGCGAAGTCCGGTGGCGAACGGCGGCAGGGTCTCCGGCCTCTCCTCCGTGTGGTGAAGTACGAGCCACTTCCCTGCTTTGCAGAAGAGTTCCCGGCGCTCGCTGCCGGGCATGTTGATGCGGAGGATCACCTCGTCCTTCGCCTGGTAGACCTTGTCGATGTACCCTCCGACGAGCCCCTGCCACTCCGCGACGAGGGCCATGAGGTCGAAGGATGTGATTGCCTCCTTCATCGGAGCGCTCCGAAGCGGACGGGCTTACTTATAGATGCGGCGGGGAAACTTCCCCAGTAAGCATGCTAACTCTCGTTCCAACTCCCGATGCGTTCAGAGTAGAGTGACGTGTCTGATGGGGCAGCGGTGGGAGGCCGCGGGACCGAGGAGCAGTCTAGCTGCGCGGTGGCGAACCGTACTTGATGGCGCCGGCGCGCTCATAGCGCTGGATTATCACGCCCGTGGTCGACACATCGCTGTCCTTCAACTTCCAAGCACTGGGGATGGCGCCGTCCTGGAAGAGCCGCTTCCCGGAGCCGAGGATCACTGGGAAGACCCACAAGTCCAACTCGTCGACGAGGTCGGCCTTGAGCAGGGTCTGAAGCAGGTTCGAGCTTCCGATGACATGGATCGTACTCCCGGGCTGCTGTTTCAGCTCGGCGACGGTCGTTGCGGCGTCGCCCTCGAGCAGCTGCGAGTGCTCCCATTCGAGCCTCCTGCGCGTCCGCGACGCCACGTACTTCGTGGCACGGTTGAGCGGGGTCGCGCCGGCCTGGTCGCGGTGCTTGGGCCAGTAGTCAGCGAAGATGTCGTACGTCTTTCGGCCCAGGAGGAGGGTATCGAGGTCGGTCATGCTCTTGTCCATGATCTGGCCCATTCTCTCGTCCCAGTACGTCATGGACCATCCTCCGTGCCGGAAGCCGCCGTCCCGGTCTTCGTCCGGACCGCCCGGCGCCTGCATGACGCCGTCCAGCGAGAGGAAGGTCTGGGCGGCGAGCTTCCGCGTCCTCTCGGCTTGCTGCTTCGATCGCTCACGCGATTGGGATTTCTTGGTTGGTCCAGCCATGGTAACTCGCCTCACCAAGGGGCGAGCGGTGAAGGCGATGACGATATGTAAGCCTGCGGTCCAGCTCCTCGTCACGCGGCACGCACAGGCATACCCGTGACGGCAGTTACGTTGAGCGACTTCGCTAACAAGCTGCCTGTTTCTCGTGCCAAGTGCGCGTGTGGTCCCACGGTGGCCACCTTTTACCGTTCCCCTAATGGCAGGTGACCATCCTCATACAGTCCGAGGTGGATTCATGATCGAATGGCACTACGGCCGCGCGCGGGAGGCAGAGATTCGACGAGAGGTTGCACGACACGCCGCGCTGCAAGTCGTCGTCGTTACGACGCCGAAACGCCGGGACGTGCGCGAGGTATAAGCGGGACGGGTGGAATGGAGCGGGGGAATGGCCGGGGAGGACATCCGGAAGGACGTGCGGGAGCTCCGAGAGCAGATCGAAGCGCTCCGCGCCGCCCTCGAGCGCGTCGCCCGTCCGTACTCCGAGATCGCGGGGGTCGTCGATCAGCTGCGCTCCCTCACCGGCGGATACTTCCGGATCCTCGACGTGATCCAGCGGTTCGGCGGGGTGGGTCCGGACCTCGCCGCCCCCGGGCTGAAGGACGACATCTCCCGCCACATCGTCGCGGTCCTCATCGAGCGCGGGGGTCGCAACGTGTCCCAGGTCACGGACGCGGTGAAGACCCGCCGCGGGACCGCATCGAGGCGGATCGTGCGGGAGCGGCTCGAGGAGCTCGTGCAGGAGGGCGTGCTGACATCGTCCGCCGAAGGCCGGCACCGGACGTTCTCCGTGTCCGAGGCGGTCCGAGAGCGGTGGTCACAAGTTCTCGGTCTCCCTAAGTAGGGGGACCACCGTGGTAAGTAGCAGAGGTCGATGGAATGAGCGAACACGACAACAAGTTCGACGCGGAAAAGTTCAAAGAGGTCTTGGAAGCGTTTTCAGAGAAGATCCCCGCCCTCCTGAACAGCCTAACGGACGTCTTGTATGGCAAGGAGTCCGCGGGGAAGTACGGGCAGGCGATTGCGGGCTTTTACCGGACCTTGAGGGACAGCGGGATGAATGACGAGCAGGCGTTCCGGCTCACGGAGCAGTACATGTCCTCCCTGAACCTGGGGAAGATGATCGCGCAGGCCATGGGCGGGAGAGGCGGAAAGGAAGAGAAGCGGTGGCACGTCGAGGTGGGGAAGCCCGGTGACTCAGAGTGATGGCGGGTCCGTCGCCCTTCTCCTCGCGTCTCGAGTCCCGCTCCTCGTCCTCCGGTTCGGGACGGGGTACCTGCGGTACCTGGGGCGGAGGCGTCGGGGCGTGGACACGTTCCATCGGACCCTCCTGGAGGGCGGGATGCCGCCCGAGCGCGCCACGCAGCTCGCGGAGGCGTTCCACGATGTGGGCTCCCTCCCGCGGCTGCTCCGCGGGGCGGCTTTCGGTCGTCGTTTGGTCGGCCGCTAGCACCTAGTCAGGGGAACCGTTTTCCGGGGGAGCGTCCCTTCCGCCCCCGATGGCGGCGCCCGACGCGATCATCGTGGGCGGGGGCCACAACGGACTCGTCGCGGCGGCGTACCTCGCGAAGGCGGGTGCCAAGGTCACCGTCCTCGAGCGGCGTCCCCTCGTCGGCGGGGCGGCGGTCACGGAAGAGCTCCACCCGGGCTTTCGCTTCTCCCGCGCCGCGTATGCGGCGGGCCTCCTCCGCCCCGGGATCGTCCACGACCTGGACCTCAAGAGGTACGGGTACGAGGCGTTCGTGAAGGAGCCGGGCTCCTTCGTCCCGTTCCCCGACGGGAAGTATCTGTTCACATACTATGACGCGAGAAAGACCGCGGAGGAGTTCGCGCGGTTCTCCAAGCACGACGCGAAATCGTACGCGACGTGGTCGACGATGTGGGAGGGCTTCGTGGACCTCATGGAGCCGATCCTCCTGAACCCGCCCCCGGACCTCGACGGCCTGTGGCTGCATTTCGAGAAGCACAGGCAGGGCGAGCTCCTGCGACGGCTCCTCTCGGGAAGCGCGGAGGCCCTCCTCTCCGAATACTTCGAGTCCGAGTACACGAAGGCGGCGATCTGCGGGAACGCCGTGATTGGCACGATGGTCGGCCCTAAGGACGCGGGCTCCGCGTATGTGTTCGCCCACCACATGCTCGGCGTCATCGACGGCCGCCGAAACGTGTGGGGCTTCGTGAAGGGCGGGATGGGGGCGATCTCGCAGGCCCTCGCGGCGGCGGCCCGAGACCTTGGTGTGGAAGTCCGTGTGGACACGGACGTTGAGCGAATCGTCATCGAGGACGGGAGGGCCGTCGGTGTCCGCCTTCACGGCGGCAACTTCCTCGCGCTCCCGGGGAAAGCGGTAGGCCCGCAGCATCGCTGCACGATCGACGTCGCATCAATGCTCGACCACCTCGAGCGCGCGTTCGACGACGCGAAGTACGGCGACATGTCGCGAGAGCCCTTCCTCGAGATGTACCTGCAGAGCGCCGTGGACTCCGAGATGGCCCCGCCCGGGAAGCACACGATGACCCTGTTCACGCAGTACACGCCGTACCATCTCCGGAACGGCACGTGGGAGGGCCGGCGGGAGGAGTGGTGGGGGCGGGTCCTCGATGCCCTCGACGCATACTGTCCGAACGTCCGCGACGCCGTCCTCTGGAAGGAGGTCCTCACCCCCCCGGACCTCGAGCGGGTGTTCGGCCTCACGGGCGGTAACATCTTCCACGGGGAGATCACCCCGGACCAGATGTTCGGTTTCCGGCCTGCGAAGGGATGGGCGGGGTATCGGACGCCGATCGCGGGACTCTATCTTTGCGGATCCGGCGCCCACCCCGCGGGCGGGGTCCTCGGCGCCCCCGGGAGGAACGCCGCCCTCGTCGCGCTCGAAGACCTCCACCGCCGAAACACCTTCAAGCGGACGGGTGCATAGGAATCACTTGATGATCACAATCCGCAAGCCCGAGGACATCCACCTGGCGAGCGGCGTCATCGAGAACGGCACGTTCCTGGGGCGCTGGCACTTCAGCTTCGGCGAGTACTACGACCCGGAGAGTATGGGTTTCGGCACGCTGCGGGTGTTCAACGATGATACGCTCTCCCCTGACGCGGTGTGGCCCCTCCACCCGCATCGGGATATCGAGGTCGTGACATATTGCGCGGAGGGAGAGTTCCGCCACGCGGACGAGAATGGCGTCGGCGGGGTCCTGAAAGAGGGCTGGGTCCAGCACACGACCGTGGGCCGCGGGATGTGGCACTCCGAGATCAACAACCGGAAGGACGCGGAGATGCGGTTCATTCAGATGTGGATCCTCCCGGAGACGAAGGGCCTCGAGCCCGCCGTGGAGCAAAAGGAGGTGGAACTGGCCGAGCGCACGAACCGATGGCTTCCGGTCGTCTCGAACCAGCATCGAGGCGCGCTCCCAATCCGACAGGACGCGCAAGTTCACGTGAGTGCGTTAGAACGAGGCCGGTCTCTGACCTATGAATTCACGGGGAACCGAGGCGCCTATCTCGCAGTCATCAAGGGCGGACCGATAACAATCTCGGGAGCTTCCGTTTCACAGTTCGGAGCCGCGAAGATTGCCACGGAGGAACGCATTTCGATTGTCTCCAAGGGAGACGCGGAACTCCTCCTCGTCGACGTTGCCCTCTGAAAGGGTCTGAACTCACTCGACTAATCTGGGAGTCCCTCAAGGGGCCGCCCACACGGGACGGCCGCACTCAAAGCAGTATCGATTTCCGTGCGCGGTAGGCGCGCCGCAGAAAATGCAGAATAACACGCGACCGTGGCCTACGGCAGTTCCCGAAGAGCGGGGCGGTGCGGACAGTCGGCTCTTTCGCTCGCTCTCGTTTCGCACACCGGAGATCGCGAAGCCGACGGCCGCCGTCATGGACATGGACGCCAAGAGGACCGCCCAGACAGGGAAGGGCCCGGGAGGACGCATCTCCAAGGTGACCTCCATGGCCGAGGCACCTTCTAGGCCTCGATTGTCGACGACCCTTAGACGCACGACAAAGGAACCGCTCTTGGAGAAAATGTGCGAGACGACACGCCCTTGTTCCTGTTCGCCGTCCCCGAA
This sequence comes from Methanobacteriota archaeon, assembly GCA_005878915.1. Classification (GTDB taxonomy): domain Archaea; phylum Thermoplasmatota; class Thermoplasmata; order RBG-16-68-12; family RBG-16-68-12; genus EA-19. Next base: position 19,289 of record VBML01000036.1, read on the forward strand.
ATCCCAACGATACACGACGATGGTACCCTGGAGGTCACTGGAAGACGATGCGTCGAACGTAATCTCGTCCCCGACGAACAGGGCTTGCGTCCCTACCGCGAACGATGCCAAAGGTGGAATTTCGATTCGAACGGAGAAGCGCCAATAGAACGAACGGACACCTCCATTCCACGAGATTTCCCCCCACACCTGGTAGTCGCCGTCCTGCAACGTCACGGGCAGGGCTGCACGGAGAACTTCCGGAGACTCGAACGAGGTCTCCAGGCTGCGTCCATCGAGGTACATCGACACGGACTCGATCGGCTGCCAAGGATCACCGTGATTGATGGAGGCTTGGAGGTACGAAACGGCAGCCTTTTCAATGGAATCTTGAGCAGGATAGAGGGCGCCTACGGAGGGGGTCGTCATGTTCACATAGATCCAGAACTCCCATGCGGCGCCAACGGACTCCCCCTCCGCAAACGTGAGGGCGTAGTCTACCGTATGCTTGCCATCCGGGAGGGAGGAGTTCAGCAGTCCCTCAAGGTCCTCCGGAACAAAGACATGGAGGGGCAGACGGGCGCCATCAAGAGAGATTACCGCATTTGAAAGCGTCTTGAAAGGGAGCCCGAAATCGAGCCTCGCAGAGACCCAACCCGGAGTGGCATTTAATACGGCGTTGGGCCGAGGGTAGCTCGGAGTGAGGGTGATGGGCCGTGTGACCCGCTGGAGGGGCTTGCCCACGATGAGGTTGGCACCGTCCTCCGAGACGACGACCCAACCGGTCCCATCGGCCTGCGGGGCGGTGGTCTCCCACCCGGTCACGGAGTCTCGTCCCCAGAGGGACCGTCCGGGGCCATAGAAGCTCCCGACGATTCCGTAGATCCTAGTCCCGTTCGATGCGAACGCGGCGGAAAACAAGACTGAGCTGAGGTATATGGGCTCGATGACGGTCATCGTCTCAAGGGAGATGATCGCGGACCCGACGTACATACGATTCCGGACCCAGTCCACGGATTGCCTTCCGTAGTACGGGCCGTAATATGATGGGCCAATCTGCGTGACGTTGTCCGTCGTGATGTCATACCTTGTGATTTCACCCGGGCTCACGAAGAGCCAGGCAGTCAGGAGGACCGAAGCGCTCGGGTCTACCTCGAGAGCGGCGGCGAACGAGATGTATAGGTCACGAACTACGAAGCCCGAACTCTCATTGATGACGTATGCGTGCCCGAACTCCCCTTCCCCGGGCGCATTGCTGACATAGAGGCGGTCCGGTCGTCCCGCGCGCACGCTCAGCGGTGTGAAGTTCAGCGGGATCTCCCGTCGAACGTTCCGGGTTAGGAGGTCGATGACAGCAATTTTATTGGTCTGCGCGAGGGCCACATATAGAGAATTCGAGTCGCGGCTGAGATCGAGGGATTCTGCTTGACCATCGACGGAGATCGCGTCGAGCGTCGCGCCCGTCCCTGCATCGACCACGTATATCCAGGATCCCTCCCCATAGTACACGAGGGGCCGCATCGGGTCCGCGAGCGTCTCCTGATTACCGCTGTACATGTACTGCACATGGTCTTCAGCGGTCGAGGCCGCGAAGGAGGGAGAAGAAACCGGGAGGACCATCAAGGACAGGATCGCTGCGACGAGCACCCCCTCTCGATACGCGATTAGGCTCACCCCTCGCTCGCTCATGGAACCGAGGACTTAAAAACTCGTGTTTTGCCGCACGGCGCGGTCTTTGTGAATGTTGGATTTGGGAACGATGCTGAGCGTCTGCTCGTCAACGTGGCTTTCGCTCGGGGACCGTAGGCGGCAACGCCTTTCGCGCGTACCGGAATATCGAATGAAACATTCGTTCGCTAAGTCGTCCCGTCTGCGTGTTCCGTTGGCTCGGGTGGTAGGATACAACGAGGGTGATTGGCGGGAGTCTCCACCGGCCGCCGTGGCCGAAGTTCGGCTTCGGCGACGGAACGTCGTGCCCCGTCAAGCGCCAGGCGCGAAGGAACGAATCCATGGCGACGCGACCGAGGACAATCACGACACGCAGCTGACTAGCAAGAGTCGCGAGCTCCCGTTCGAGATAGGGTTGGCAATTCGCGAATTCGTCCCTTGTGGGGTGGTTCCCTGGAGGAGCACATCGCACCGCCGCGGTGATGTAGCAATCTCGCAGCTCGAGCCCGTCCCCAATCGACACCGCCGTCGGCCGGTTCGCGAAGCCCGTTTTGTAGAGCTCGCGATACAGCCAGTCCCCGCTGCGGTCTCCGGTGAACATCCGCCCAGTCCGGTTCCCGCCATGAGCGGCGGGTGCGAGGCCTATGATCAGCAGCCGGGCGTGCGGGTCCCCGAACCCGGGAACGGGTCGGCCCCAGTACGCCCAGTCCCGGAACGCAGCCCGCTTCTCCCGCGCAACGGCTTCGCGGTACTTCACCAGGCGGGGACATCTTCGGCAACGGACGACTACGGCGTTCAGTTCCTCGAGGGACCTGGGCCTCACAGCGCAATCGGTATCCTGCAGTCGTTCATTCCCCTTTCCGAGGAGACGATGCCCGCCGCCATTCGGTTTCGCCAGGTCGTCGACTTGTCGCAGGAGGTCGGGCCTGACACGCAGATGTTCCCCGGGTACCCGCAGCCCGCGTTCACGCAGTGGACGACGCGGGAGGTCCACGGGTTCATTTCGGAGGCGCTGTTCATGATCTCCCACACGGGCACCCACATCGATGCTCCGTGGCACTACCGCCCGGAGGGGAAGCGGGTCCACGAGCTCCCCGTCGACCGGTTCATCACCCGCGGGCACGTCCTGGAACTCCCGGGGCTTCGCGCCAAGGATCGAATCACGCCCGCGATGCTCCGGTCTGCCCTATCACGGCTGTCGTCCCCCGTGGGGAACGGAGACGCCGTTCTCCTTCGCACAGGCTGGGAACGCCGTCGCGGGTCGACGCCATACCTGTCCGCAAATCCTGGCCTCTCCGCTGCGGGGGCCGAAGTACTCGTGGAGTTGCGCATCGGCCTCGTCGGCGTGGACAGCGCGAACCTCGACCCGGCGGACGCGGGCGACTATCCCGCGCACCACGTGATCCTGAAGGCGGGGATCCCAATTCTGGAGAACGTCGCGAATCTGGCGGCGATCGGGTCGAGGCCGTTCCACCTCGTGGCATTGCCGCTGCGACTCCGGGGAGCGGGGGGCTCGCCCGTGCGGGCCGTCGCGCTCGTCGAGTGAGGCGGGCTTTTTCCACCGGCGGGTTGCGCGTGTCCCCGGAGTGGTGGAACCTTTCGCCGTACCCCGTGAATCTCATCTATATATCGCGACGTCGGTGCGACTGACTATGTCCGGCAAGAAGTCGGTGGTAAAGAAAGACCAGATGACGATCTACGTGGATGTCCAGGTGCGCCCCGGATTAACACCTTTCCTCCGGTAGGTGGGACCCCTGGAAGCCCCGGAGCTCCCAGTCGACACCGGTGACGCCGCGGAGAAACGCACAGCCCGTCTGTCCGGGATGCGGGCATTCACCCTCGTGTGCGCGGGCCAGACGGTCTCCCTTCTCGGCACGGGGATGACCGGGTTCGCTCTCGTGATCTGGGCCTACCTGCAGACGCACAGCGTGACGACGCTCGCGCTCGCCGCGTTCTTCCGCTTCGCGCCGACGGTGATGCTCTCACCCGTCGCGGGGGCCCTCGTGGACCGGTGGAACCGGAAACTCACGATGATGCTCAGCGACCTCGCGGCGGGCATCGGGACGATTATCCTCCTGTTCCTCTATCTCCCTGGCTTCCTCCAGGTCTGGCACTGGTACATCGTGGGGGCGTTCTCCGGGGCGTTCGAGGCGTTCCAATGGCCCGCGTACTCCGCGGCGGTCTCGACGATGATCCCGAAAGCGCAGTACGGGCGCGCGAGCGGGATGCTCTCCGTCGCCCAGTCCATCAGCGGGGTGTTCGCCCCCGTGTTCGCGGCGACGCTCCTCGGGATCCTGGCCCCCAACGGAATCGCGGTGATCATGGCGATCGACATTGTCACCTTCGTGAGTGCGATCAGCATCCTCCTCGCCGTGCGCATCCCGCAGCCGCAGGTCACGGAGACAGGGAAGAAGGCCCGGGGGAGCCTCCTGTTGGAGAGCGCGTACGGGTTCCGGTACATCGCGGCCCGCCGGAGCCTCCTCGGGCTCCAGCTCGTGTTCCTCCTCGTCAATTTCCTGTTCCCCCTCGGATTCACGGTCCTCGCGCCGATGCTTTTATCCCGCACGGGCAACAATGCGTTCATCCTCGGCGCGGTGAACTCCGCTGCCGCTGTTGGCGGGGTTGCAGGGGGACTTGCGCTGAGCGCGTGGGGCGGGCCGAAGCGGCGGGTCCATGGCGTCCTCGGCGGGATGGCGATATCGGGGGTCCTCGGTGCATTCTTGATGGGCGTAGGGCGGGAGATTACGGTCTGGGCCATCGCTGCGTTCTGCTCCTCCTTCATCCTCCCCTTCATTAACGGATCGAACCAGGCAATCTGGCAGGCGAAGGTCGCCCCCGATGTCCAGGGAAAGGTGTTCGCCGCCCGTCGGCTGATCGCCCAGATCACCGCCCCCGCGGCGATTGCGATTGCGGGCCCCTTAGCGGACGGCGTGTTCGAGCCCGCGATGCGCGGTGGCGGGGGGTTGGCGATCGTGTTCGGCCCGCTTCTGGGGACGGGACCGGGGTCGGGGATGGCGCTCATGCTCGTGGTGTGTGGACTCCTCGGCGCCGTCGTGGGAATCTGCGGCTACGGAGTGCGAGCGATTCGCGACGCGGAGACGCTGCTCCCGGACCATGATGGGGCCGCGATGGCCGTCGAAGCCACTTGAGAGGTCGGTTGTCAGGCAGACAACGTGGGCCGTGCAGGGCCGCCTGCCCTTTTCTTACTCCTCGGTTTGAAAGACAGCCGCAGGAGGGGCTTGGATGGGCGTCGGTGTCGAGATGGGAATCGGGGCTGGCCCGTGCTTCCGGTACAGCCAGACGACGAGGAGGATGAACCCGAGGCCCACGACCGAACTCGCGGTCCGGCCCGCGATTTCCAGGATGAAGTCGAAGAACGCGAACATCCCTATGGACCCCGCCACGAATGCAAAGATGTGGCGCTCAGCGTCAGGGCGCAATGAGGCCCTCCGGACGAGGAGGAGGGCTACCGCGAGGAGCCCACCGCCCTCGAGGAAGGTTACGGCGGGGGTTCCGCCGAGGCTCGGGCCGAGCGCGTAGATCAGGAACGAGAGCCCGAAGAACGCGAACCCCGATGCGGCGAACACCCATCTTCGCGGCATCCGCCCCGCCGGGAACGCCCGCCAAAGCCGTGCCCCCCAACCCCTATACGCCGCCCATCCGAGGGCCGCGATCGTGAGGAGGGCCCATGCGAGCTCGGGCACGCCCGCGCGGTATGGCGTGAGTGCCGTGTATCCAAAGACCGCGACGCCCGCCAACAGGAACATCACGACGTGAAGGCCCCAGTCCGGCAGCAGCGGTTTCCCGCGGACATGGGGCCACCGCCACTCGACGAGGAAGATCGGGAACGCGATGCTGAACGCGGCGTGGAAGACCATGAGCCACACGGTCCAGACCCAGTTCACCCCCGCGAAGCGACCGTACCAGCCGAGGTCCCCGAGCATCGGCATCGAGGGGTCGAAGATCGTCTTCACCGTGAACCCCTCCTCGATGATCCCGTACGCCGCGCCGAGGAGGAGGAGTCCCGGCCAACCTGTCCTCCAGCGGATTGCGAGCTCCCGGCACACCAGGACGCCGGAGCCGTAGAGCCACAGAAGCAGGGCGACGAGGAACGGGTTGAGCCAGCCGGCGGGTGGCGTTGAGCCCGTGATTGCCTCAGGAAGCACCGCGGCGAGGACGACGAGGTACAGGACGAGGCGGCGGTTTGACGGCAATGGCAGGGCCGTGGATTGCATCATCCGGTTTTCGTGCTCCCTCGGGGTGCGATAAATTCTGCGGGGTGAGTATCAGCTCGGACTTTTCCAGGGGCTACGCCGCTCGCCAGTGGGAGACGCCGGCCAGCGTAAGCCGCGCTGCCTGGTTCTTCTTCTCCAAGGCGATGAGCTGCTTCTTCGCACTCTCCCGCGGGACGCCGAAGACCCTCGCGATTTCCATGAGCGGCGCGGGTCCGTGCTCGTGTAGGTAACCCGAGATGTTCCTCGGGACCGCCTTGGTCAACGCGTTTCCCGAGAGCCAGTCGATCGCGTTCTCGACGACGGCGGGCTCGAAGGCGTGGTCCAGGATTACCGTGCGGGAGTCGCCGTCGGTGATTGCGATGTTGTAGAAGCCTATCGGGAGGTGCGGGAAGTCGTGACCCTGGTGCTCAAGGTCCTTCTGGAGCCCGTTCGCGTCCGCAAGGTTCCTCCGGAACCGCGCGACGTTGAGGCCCGCCTCCTCGGCCGCTGCGAGGAGCGTCTCCTCCGTCGTAACGTCTTGGAGCTCGAGGTTCCACCGCCGGAGGATGGCGCGATTGAATCGCGCGCCCTTGGGAGGCCCCTGGCGGTACGCCGCCATGGCTGCGAGTGTGGCTGGCATCATGCTCCTAGGTAACATCGCCCGCCGGAGGTTGGTGGCGAGGGGGACGCCCATAATCTCGCTCCCCTCCTTCGTCCACTCGATCATCTCGTCGAACGTCATGTCGTAATGTTTCAAGTACTCCCGGAAGTCATCGTAGACGCAGGAGGTGAGGACGTGGATGTCGATCTGGTCTCCATAAACAAGCGGCAGGCGGTTGAACACGGCCTCGTAGCCCCACGACCAAAAGCACGTCGGGGCGGTCGTGTGGTACACGTGGACCTTCTGCGAATGGGCGTGAGGCACTCTCTGTTTTCCCCTGGACCCGATGGGGTGCGGTGGATATACGCATATGGCAACTCAGCGCGTCCCGTCACCGCTACAAGGCGGACCACTTCCTCGGGGGGAATAGCAAACTCGAAACCGGGCCGCGGGATTCCGATGCCATGGCCGCCCCGTTCAAGAAGCTCGAGTACCTGTACGTGGGAACCTCCGACTTCGAGCGTGACCTCGCGTACTACCGCGATGTCTTGAATGCCCAGCTCGTGTGGAACCGGACGGGGTTCGGCGCCCGTGTCGCCGCGTTCAAGCTCGGCGCCGGCCCCATGGTGCTCATCGCGGACCACCGCCCTGCCCCGAGCTGCATCCCGGTGTATGCGGTGGAGCACCTCGAAGCGACCGTCCGCGCCCTCAAGAAACGCGGCTGGAAGTCGGATGGCGGGCGGATCGAGATTCCGAACGGCCCTGGCTACGTCTTCGAGGACCCGAGCAAGAACCGGTTCGCGATCTTCGAGAACGTCCGGCCGAACGTGTTCGGGTGACCGCTTCAGCGGGACTCCCACTCGGAGCTGGGCTGACCGCCCTTCTCGAACATCGCCATCGCGGCC
>VBML01000037.1 GCA_005878915.1 Methanobacteriota archaeon
GACGTCGCGGCGGGCACGGAGGATGTCGTGGAGGAGGACGGTCGCGACACTGCTGTCCTTGCCCGCGGAGAGGCCAACTGCGATTCGCTCCCCGCCCGAGAGGTCGACCTGGGAGCGCAGCTCGTGCTTCACCCGTCGCTCGACGAACGCCAGGAAGTGATCGCGGCACAGGTGTTGCCCGCTGTAGCGGATGAGCGTGACAGCGGACGCATCGCACTTCGAGCACCGCATCGGGTATCGCGATAGCGGGGCGTTGTATGATACTTTGGAGAGACTGGCACGCTGCCGACGCTCCTCGGCTTGTTTCGCCCGGTTGATCTCAAGTCGCCGAACCCTCGTTCCGCGACCGAATGGGGCCCTCTGGGGGCGAGGCTCACCGTGGTGTCAGGAGCCATCCACCCGAGTGCCGGGGACCTTCACTAGAGTGCCCCGTCTCCTCCATAATAGAAAAAGCCCGAGAGCGTTTCCCGACGGAATCCCGGGGCCTGCGCCGTACACCGCAAAAATGGCCCCTCCCGTCTGAAGTGCGAACGGAAGTTGCGCGATGGCGGCGAGGACGGTCAAAGGGACCAGCACGACAACGCCGGCGAGTTGCCAAACGAGAAACCAGGTCATTTTTCTGGGTGAATAGTGCTTCCTAGGGCCCTCGTCGTAAACACCCCACAACAACAGTGTCATGCCAACAAAACCGTTCGCATACAACAATGACGGGTGGACCTGCAGATGCTCCACTTCAATGACTCCGGTGCTCAGCGCTGCGATGGAGAATGCAAGCACGCCGATCACGCGACGTGGTTTGGATATGCCCGATGCCAGCACCACTCATCCGCGATGGCAGAGATCGGTAATGAGCTTTCGGAGGACTCTCCGCCTCCAGACGGAGGGGCGCCAGAGGCGGAGCGGCGAACACTCGGTATCGAGGGTCACCGTTCTGCAGATATCATCAAGACACCCGCGAGCCCCTTGAAGTGCGCGTCGCCGGTCACGAGGTCACCGCCCGACTTCCGTGCGCACGCAAGGACAAGAGCGTCCACGGTGTGGAGCCGGTGTTGGCTCTTTAGGTCGGCCGCGTCCTCCGCGACGGCGCTATCGACCGATGTAATCGACGTCCGAAGCGTGATGAATTGGAGTCGCTCGGCAGGGTCCCGGCCCTCGGACACGTACTTCGCCTTCAGCTCGGTCAGGCAGACAGCGGGCGTAAAGAGGACTTCGTTCCCCTCAACCATCGCGCGCACAGCCTGCCCCGCGCGGGACCCGCGGAAGTACTCAACCCACGCCCACGAGTCAAAGGTCTTCATGCGGGTCCTTCTCGTCCCGCAGGCCCTTTGGGGAGAGCCACGGGTCCGCTCCGAACATCGATCGCTTTCGGGGGAAGAGGGCTTTCGCCAGGATATCGTTAATCGCGTCCGAGAGTTGGCGGGGGCCGACCTTCCGGAGCAGGTGCTCCCGAACATCCTCGCGGAGCAGGATTGTTGTCCTGACACTCATTGCGAGAAAACCTATACGTGTACGTATACATAAACGTTTATGCTTTCGGCGGAGGAAGTTTGCGACGTGTCAAGCGCGATGCCTTGCGCGAGGCGGGCGTCCCCCATGAGGGGGGAAACCCCGCCGAATTCCCGGCCTTGGAAACGCCTTGCGAACGATAGGTTTAGGAGAACCCTGCGTCTCTCCCCAGGGAGCGGATGCCTTGGCCGACATCAACCAGATCGGGATCCTGCTGCTCGGCGTCGTCCTCGGCTGGCTCGTGATGTTCGCCGTCCGGCGGTACCGGGTCCAGTGGGGCGCGTTCGCGACGTTCATGGCAGTCCTCTTCGGCGTCGGGATCCTCATGTTCCTCTACAAGACCGATCTCCTCGGGTACTATGGGATCGGCATCTTCCTCGGGTTCTTCGCAAACATCATCGTCCGCGCGATCGGGGTCGCGAAGGGTGGAAAGGCGGGAGAGGCCCTCACGGAGATCGCCATGTACCCGAAGGAGGAGGAGGAGCGGAAGTGAGCTGGGACCGGATCCGCGCGGCGAGGGAGAAGTTCGAGCGGTTCCTCCTCCAGAGAGCGAACGTCGTCGGCGTCGGCGTGGGGAAGAAGGTCATCGCGGGAAAGGAGACGGAGACGCCCGCCGTGATGGTCTTCGTCGAGAAGAAGCTCCCGGAGGCGCAGCTCAAGAAGACCGACATCGTCCCGAAGACCCTCGACGATGTGAAGACGGACGTCGTCGAGACGGGCCGGTTGAAGGCTCAACGTGCGACAGTGGGGGAGGAGAAACCCCGTACCGCTCGATGGCGTCCCGCGCCCGGAGGGGTGAGCATCGGACATGTCCAAATCACCGCGGGGACCCTCGGGGGCCTCGTCCGCGATGGCGGGCGGCGGATGATCCTCTCAAACAACCACGTTTTGGCGGCCTCGAACGACGGGCGGCGGGGGGACGCGATCCTCCAGCCGGGCCCCGCGGACTCCGGGACGCGCGAGGACATCATCGCCAACCTCGAGAGGTTCGTCACGATCCGGTTCGAACGATCGACCACAGGGGGATCGGGCTTCGCCGCCGCTCTTGGAAGGCTCATGGACCGGCTGCGGAGTCGACCTCAGCGGAACTTCGTTGACGCCGCGATCGCGAGGCCAACGCGGGACGATCTCGTCTCGGACGAAATCATCGACATGAAACGAACTCCCGGAATCATGGAAGCGGAGGTTGGGTTGCGGGTTTTGAAGAGCGGAAGGACGACGGGCGTCACCGCGGGGAAGATCCTCGCAACGAACGCGACGGTCCAGATCGACTACGGTCGGAACGTCGCGACGTTCGCGGATCAGCTCCTCTCGGGACCCATGTCCGAGGGCGGGGACAGCGGCTCCCTTCTCCTCGACCTTGAAGGCCGAACGGTCGGGCTGCTGTTCGCGGGGAGCGACCGGACGACCGTATTCAACCGGGCCCGACGGGTGGCGGAAGCGCTGCGAGTGGAATTCTAGCCTCGCGCCGGGGTCGAGGCGAACCGGCGACATCGTCTGAGGCTGACGCGTACTATCCCCTTCGATGCCCTCCTTGCGTTCCGCACAGCGGACGCGGGCGCCTCTCCATCAAGGTACGGACGACTCGCGCAACGTCGGGAACGGCCTACATTCAATTGTGTCACGGTGTGTTTTAAGCCACCCTTCGCGATTTCGCCGGCGAGGGATTCAATGTACACGCGTGGAGGATCGTCCGCTGTTACTGGAGAAAGCCTACCGTTGACGGTTTCGACGGCCAGCGCGGCGCTAGCCGGGGAGACGAGACGTTTGTGAGATACTTTGACAACAAGGCGTCCTTCCCGCGGGGTCGATGGGCAACTTCAGACTCCTCGGTAGGTTCTTCGTGGTGGGCACGGTTTAAGTACCGCTTGTCGGCGAGTGGCAATCGGGCGGACTTAGCAGAGTTCGTGCACCTGAAGGCGGGAACTCCGTACTACGAAGGAAGGGTGGCTTGGCGTTGGTCAACTCAGATCTATATCGAGGATCCTAGCAACATGATTCCGATTGTCGCCTGGCCTCTGGGGTGAGAACGACGTCCCGGAGGTGGTAGAGAGATGAAGAAAGCCGCAAAGGTAATGTTGTCAGCCGCGGAAGAGCTGGCGGTAACAATCAGGCAAAGAACTGGGCTCCCAACAACCGCTGGGCTGGACGACCGTCTTCTAGACTCGTTCGTAATCGTCTCCGGAAGTCCGCAGTTCGGAAACCCTGGACGGTGGTTCGACTATCTCAACGACCCCAAGGCCGTCGAGGCTTTGCGAACGACTGGCGTGGTCGAGTTCGTCCTGGAGATTCCACGGGGGCAGCGACATGCTCGTGTTCAGAGGACAGTTGTCCGACTTAAGCCGTCCGCGATGAGAGACCATGAGGAGTTCGTGTCCGAAGTTGTTCAGGCTCCGCTTCCCGACGAACTTCGTCTCGTTTTCACGAAGATCTCCCGAGCGGTCTCCGAGCTCGGCTACTCAATCGATAATGGCTCTATCAACAGTGCGCTAGAGATCTGACGACCGCGCGAAATCGGGCGATAGCAGGGCACTTCCAGATGTGCTTGGCATTCTATACCCACTGGCGAACCTACGTTTGGAGTTCTGGCAAGGAACCCCTTCGCTCATCACGCCGGAACGTATGACGGTCCTATGGTCGTACCGTGCCATTGAGAGTTCATCCGGAAAACGAGCCTACCCTCCCGATGGACCGCGAGGTTCTCCAAGATTCGGCGAAGAGTCGTCCCTGAAACGGCTTTGCCTTGGTTCTTGCCTTCCTCGTACGGATGACGTCGACCCCCCTCCGCCTTCCGATAGGTGGACGCGTTGGCCGTGATTGCGAGACCCCAATCTGTTGGCTCGAAGGTCCTCGCCGCCTTGACCCACACGAAACCAATCGGCGGCCCGGTCAAATGATACTTCTTGGCTCGGGTCACGGCCATGGCCTCGCGCACACGTTTCGAAATCTCGGCTGATTGCAGTTGCGCTCAGATTGCAGAGATGTGGATGAGCGTCCAGCCGGTTGCAGTCGTCGTGTCAATCTCAGACCCTGCGGTCCGGGTTCGTGGCGTACCATCGGCTTCGTCATCAACAAACCGACCGCGATCTGCGAAAAATCGTCCCCGGAACTCCCGCGCAAAGGGTATTATAGCGTCGCCCTGATTTCGCCGCGATTCCCGGGGGAGCGATGAAAGAGATCTGGGTGGAGAAGTACCGACCCACGACACTCAACCAGGTCGTCGGCCAGGACGAGGTCGTTTCCCGCCTCAAAGCCTACGTGCGGGCGGGGAACCTCCCCCACCTTCTGTTCGCGGGCCCCGCGGGGACTGGGAAGACGACGAGCGCGATCGTCCTCGCCCGGGACCTGTTCGGCGACGAGTGGCGGGCGAACCTGTTTGAGCTGAATAGTAGCGACGAGCGCGGAATCGAGGTCGTCCGCGTCAAGATCAAGGACATCGCCCGGACGAAGTCGATCGGGGAGGCGGGGTTCAAGATTATCTTCCTCGATGAGGCCGACAACCTGACGTCGGACGCGCAGGCGGCTCTCCGCCGGACGATGGAGACGTACACCCGCACCGCCCGGTTCATCCTCAGTTGCAATTACAGCTCTCGGATCATCGAGCCGATCCAATCCCGGACCGCCGTCTTTCGATTCCGGCCGCTGAAACCGGAGGCGATCCGGACGTACCTCGAGATGATCGCGAAAGGGGAGAACATCACGATCACGAAGGAGGGGATGGACGCCCTCGTGTACATCGCGCAGGGGGACATGCGCAAGGCGGTGAACGCGCTCCAGGTCGGGGCGGCCGTCAGCCCGACGATCGACGAGGACGCCCTGTACAAAGCCGCGAGCGTCGCCCGCCCGGAGCTCGTGAAGGCGCTCCTCGAGGTGTCCCTTGGCGGGGACTTCCTGAAGTCCCGCGACGCCCTCGACCACCTCCTGATCGAGTACGGGCTGTCCGGGGAGGACGTGATCCGCGCAATCCACCGCACCGTGTTCGACTTGAGCGTCCCGGACGCGTTCAAGGTCCGCCTCATTGACCGCGTTGGCGAGGCGGAGTTCCGGCTCGTCGAGGGGAGCAACGAGCGCATTCAGCTCGAGGGGCTCCTCGCGCACTTCGTCCTCATGGGCCAGGAGCTCAAGAAGAAATAGATGGCGGACCGAACAGCTCTTCGATGGCGGGCCACCCGCCGCGGTCCTTCGGACTCTGCGCGAGGGCGCGGGCGAGGGCCACGGGAGCCTGGATGATGCGCGACGGATACGCTGTCGCCTCCTCCGCGGCGGCGTCCGCGAGAGTCAAGTTGTATCCGAGGTGCCCGGCGGGGCCCTCCTTGCAGAGCTCGTAAATCAGCAACTCGATGAGGCCCTTCATCGGTGCGCCCTTCACCAGGAACGTGTGCGCGAGCTCTGCGGCCTCAAGGTCCTTTCCCGCCTCGATGTCCGACACGATGTCGCGGAGGATCGCCGCCTCGTTGGCCATCGTCAACGTGCGAAGCTCAGACCGCCGAGCGGGTTGCGATCGGAGGAGGAGACACGCCTGCAGCAGGGGGAGGACGCGGCTCTCCGTCCGCGAGAACTTCAGGACCCATCGGGCCGCGTCCGCGTAGACGAGGGCCCCGATCACTGCCAGGTCATACGTCCCCGATGAGGCGACCCGGACCGCCGCCTCGCGGACGACGACGGACGCGAGGGCGTCGAGGGCGACACCTCCCTTCAGCGCGATGATCACGCCCTTCGCGCACTCCTCCGGGGAGGGGCCTCGGAGGGCCGCGAGGATCGCGTCCCGCTCCTCCCCCTCGGCAGGACCCGCGTTGGACCCGAGGGCGGCGATGTCGACCTTCTCCTTCCCCCAGATCCCCATCAGCGTCTTGTACGCCGCGTCATCCTGGATCCCCGTCGCGACCCGCGCGATCACGGGGCCCATGAGGAGGTCCCCCCGCCGCCATCCGAGGGCGGACGCGAGCCTCCACGCCTTCACCGCGTAGACGAGCTTGTGGCCGCCTTCCACCATGTCCTCCCCGACGACGCGGAACAGGATGTCCCCCGCCATCACCCGCTCCTTCCCTTCCGTGAGGAGGCCGGAGAAGATCGAGGTCGCGTCCGCGACCTCGCCCGCGCGAATCGCGTACTCGAAGGACCTGGTGAGGTGGCTGATCTCACCGGAGACCTTCACGCGCCGCGGGCGTTCGGCGGCGGGGAGTTTCTTGTCCGCGGCCGCGAGGGCGATGGCCCGGAGGACAGGGAGAGGCTGGATGCGGGGGCTGAGATGCCGCATCAGTCGGACCGCGGAGGACAGGGCGAGGAGCCCACGGAGGGAGGTGCCCCGCGACGCGTCGATGGCCTCCGCGTACGCAAGGGCTGCGAGGCGAACGATCTCCGCGGGTGCGACCTTCGCGCCAACGGCGGAGAGCCCCGCGCGGAGCGCCGCCTCCGCGTCCTCTGAATGAATCGCGTCCGCGAGGGCGACAGCCCAGGGTGCGGCGACAGCCATTCGCGCGGCCCATCGTGAGGGCTCGGAAAAACCTTCTTCTCCACCTCGGGCACGGCGGGCTGGTAGGCGAGGCAAACCATCTTATCCGTCTCCTTTTCTCCGGAGCCCAGCTGGATATCATTCCATGGCCACGCGGTTCGCGTTCTGGCGGAAGGTCGACGAGGACGCTCTCGCGGAGAAGCACGCGGAGCCCGGGCTCCTCGCGGACTTCATCCTCGGCAGCCAGGACGGGCTCGTGAACGTCCTCGGCGTGATTCTCGGGGTCGCCATCGCCTCTGCGAAGACCGCGAACCCGATCGCGATCGTCCTCGCCGGGGGCCTCGCGGCGACGTTCGCGGAATCGATCTCCATGGGCGCCGTCGCGTACACGTCCACAATCGCCCGCCGGGATCACTATCTCGCGGAGGTCGAAAGGGAGCGACGCGAGATCGTCGAGCTCCCGGACGTCGAGCGACAGGAGGTCCGCGAGATCCTCCAGCGGTGGGACTTTGGCGGCCAAGAACTCGACGAGATGGTCGCTAAAATCACGTCCAAGCCGAAGGCGTGGCTCGACCTGATGATGTCCCACGAGCTGAGCCTCGCGCCCGTGAGCCACACCCAGGCGCGCAAGAGCGCGGCGCTCGTCGGGTTCGCGGCGGTGATCGGCTCCCTGATCCCGCTCTCGCCGTTCTTCGTCACGGGGAACAACATCCTGGGGGGGATCCTCGCGTCCCTCATCGTAAGCGGCACCACGCTGTTCCTGATCGGCTGGTTCAAGGCCCGAATCACGGTGGGCCGGCCGACGCGTAGCGGACTCCAGATCCTGCTCATCGGAATCGCCTCCGCGCTCGCGGGCTTCGCCATCGCGTACGTCGTGAGCGGGGGGACGCCCCTCGGGTAGGATAACCCGCCAGGAAGGCTTATATGGTATGAATTCCTACTTTCTCGTAGGAATGAAACGCAAGCTAGGGTCCAAAGGCCAGGTCGTTGTCCCGAAAGAGATCCGGCAGAAGCTCGGCCTCGGTGAAGGGTCGACCCTCACCTTCGAACTCTCAGGCAATACGATCTTGGTACGGCCCGAGCCGTCGCCCGATGAAATCGTTGAACGGTTTCTCTCTGTGAAGGGACGGAAGCGGCGCGCGCTTGTCGATTGGAAATCCGCCTTGGACGACGAATACAAGGTTCCGGTTCGGTAATGTACGCGGACGCCGGCCTCTTCCTTCTGCCCGTGCTTCACGTCGAGCAGGTGCCTCACGTCGCAGCGGCCGCGCGGTTCCTCGAATCCCTTGCCAGAGGGGCCCGGCGCGTCTCCACCGCGACCCTGACTTGGGACGAGGTCGTGTACGTCGTACGACGGTTCCTCGGAGCGGAAGACTCTATCGAGAAGTCGCACGAGCTGCTCGCTTTCCCTAACCTCGCGTGGCTCCGGGTGGACTTGGCGGTGTTGCGGCGCGCAGCGGAACTCTACCGATCCGTACCGATACGTCCCCGGGATGCAATTCACGCAGGCGCCGCGTTGGAGGCAGGGGAGAGGGAGTTCGTCTCCCAGGATCGCGTGTTCGGCGGCGTTCCGGGACTCGAACGCGTCTGGCCTCCGCCGTAGGAGTGACCGCCGGTCACAAAGCTCGAGGCGATAGCCTTGCGCGCACCTGCGGCTGGCGCATTCTTTATACCGCCTCGGGCTCTCGGGGCCGCCGCGCGGCGATAATATAGCCTGGTTAGTATGATGGCTTGCCAAGCCATCTGCCCGGGTTCAAATCCCGGTCGCCGCACTCCGGTTCCTCGAGTCATGACGTGCGGGCAACGGTTAAAACGAAGCGCCCGCATGCCCGCGGCGTGCCCGCCCTCAAGGACATCGGCGAGCGCCAAGCGGTGAAGGCCCTCCTCCGCATCTTCGACCGCGGGCATCCTGTCGGCCTCGGACACGACGTGGGGGTCGTGGACTGGGGCGACGACTACCTCGTCGTCACCACCGACGCGATCAACGCTCGTACGCATGTACCCGCGGGCGCGGCCCCTACGCAAATCGGCTGGTACGTCGTCGCTGTCAACCTGAGCGACATCGCCGCCTCCGGCGCGCTCCCCCTCGGCTTCGTCGCCGCCCTCGCCCTCCCGCGCGCTCGCGGACCCGGGCCAGCGGGCGGAGGCACTTGAAGTCCTCTTGCGACCCTACCCGCGCATCGAGGAGGGAATCTTCTTCTCGCAGAGCGGCGGAGTGACGAGCTGCATGGACATCTCCGACGGGCTCGGGACGACGGTCCACCAGCTCTCGGAGGCGAGCAAAGTCTCCTTCGTGATCGACTTCGACGCGGTCCCGGTGTACACGGGACTGGCGGGCTCGGAGCGTAGGACTCTCGAGGACCTCGCGCTGTACTACGGCGGGGACTTCGAGCTCCTCGCGACGGTGAGCACGGAACGGCTCGATGCGCTCCTTGAGAACTACCGGCGCGCGAAGGGAGTCGAGGAGCGGCGCAAGCTCACGGTCATCGGCAAGGTCGAGGCCAAAGGCGGCAACCGCCTGTCCTCGAAGAAGGGCGGGACGGCCCCGCTCGAGAACCGCGGCTGGGAGCACTTCCGACCTTCTCATCCCTAGGACTTGTGTCGAAAGGTGTTTAAGACGACCATCGGTTTAGTTCCTCGCGATGGTCACGAAGGCGGACCTGATCGCGCCCGTTGACGTACGAGAACCCCCCGGACACGCGACGGGCAAGGTCGGCGAACTGTGGCGGCCCGTCGAGGGCACGAACAAGATTGTGTGCACGGCGTGCGCCCGGTACTGCAAGATCGGCGAGGGCCAGGTGGGCCTCTGCGGGGTGCGCGGCGTCCACGACGGGAAGCTGTGGCTGTACGTGTATGGCCGCGTGATCACGGGGCACGTGGATCCCATCGAGAAAAAGCCCGTGATGCACTACCGGCCGGGCTCCAAGATATTCAGCATCGCGACGACAGGTTGTAACTGGCTCTGCCATCCCGCGGGGACGCCGATCCTGATGGCGGACGGAGAGACAGTGCCAGTCGAGGGCCTCAAGCCCGGCACGGTTCTCTGGTCGGTGAACGGGAACGGTTCGCCGCTGCCCGCAATCGTCGCTTCGGCGGGCGAGAGAAAGGCTGAGGTTCTCCGAATCTCCGCGAGCGGGCAGAGGGAAGCGCTGCTCGCGACTCCCGAGCATCCTGTGCTCACCGCCCGCGGGTGGATTGCGGCGGCGAACCTTCGACTCGACGATTCCGTTCTGACGGTCGATGCGTGGTCTGAGTCGCCACACGTGTCCATCATCTCTCCCGCGGATTTCCGTCATGCCGCGCAGACTCATCCGGATGAGCTGAGTGGGTTTCTTCGGACCGCTTCGGACGTGTCCCGGGATCAACCTCAGTTTGCATGGCGAAAGATTCGGAGTATCCGAAGTGAGGGGAGCCCGGAGTCGGTATACAGTTTCGAGTGCATTCCAGCTCACACCTATATCTGTAATGGATTTGTCGTTCATAATTGTCGGTACTGCCAAAATTTTGATATCAGCCAGCGGCGGAAGGTTGAGGGCATCGCCGTGGAGCCCCAGGACGTCGTGAGGATGACCCTCGAGCAGGGGTGCCAGGGCCTCGCATATACGTACAACCAGCCGACGATCTTCATGGAGTTCGCGCGGGACATCGGCATGGCGGCGCGGAAGGCAGGGTTGATGAACATCTTCGTGTCGAACGGCTATGACACCCCGGAGGCCGTCGCGGAGATGCCGAAGTTCCTCGACTGCATCACCGTGGACTTCAAGGGCTCCGGGGAGACGAAGTTCGTCCAGCGATACATCGGGATCCCGAACGCGGATCCGATCTTCGACACGATCCAGCGCATCCGGGACACGAAGGCGACGCACATCGAGATCACGGACCTCATCATCCCGCAGGTCGGGGACGACCTCGACGCCGCGCGGAAGCTCTCGAAGTTCGTGTACGACGAGCTCGGGCCGGAGACCCCGATCCACTTCCTCCGCTTCCACCCGGACTACAAGATGAACGAGTTCCCGTGGACCCCCCAGGAGACCCTGGAGAAGCACTGCGCCGTCGCGAAGGAGGAGGGCCTGAAGTACGTGTACATCGGGAACCTCGGCGGGCACCCCCTGGAGCACACGTACTGCCCCGGGTGCGGGGCGATCGCGATCCGGCGGTACCAGTTCGACATCACCGGCTGGTACCTCGACAAGCACAACAAGTGCAAGAAGTGCGGGACGCAGATCCCGATCGTCGGCAAGCTCGAGAAGACGTTCAAGGAAGACCGCTTCTACTCTGTCCTGCACCACCGCTAGACGTGTGGGGTAAGGCTCAGAAACCCTGCCGCCCTTCCCACCGGTGAGAGATGACCCTGTTCGAGCCGTTCTGCATGTATCGATACGAGCACCTCGGCTCGAGGAACAGGCACCGCATCTGGGGCGAGTTCGCGAGGTTCCCTGGGGTCAACAAGGATTCGCAGCTAACCTCGCTGAGCATCACGCTAGAACGTCTGCGGGAGGTCTTTTCGTCGACGGTACTGATCATCGATGGAGAGCCACCGGCGCCCCCGCCAGACGCACCCCGGTTGGTGGTGCGGTCGCGCATTCAGGTGACGGACCACAACGGCGAGCTTTTTGCCGGAGCAAGTCCGAGCCCTCTCTTGATTGTGGACATCCATCGACCGGGCGCAATCGACTTCGTTCGCCTTGCAGATGACTCCCTTCACCCGGGTGCTCTCCTCTTCGGGCATTCGGAGATGAACCTCCAGGAGATTGGGAGGCTCTTTGAGTCTGCCAATGCCCTCGAAAATCTGAGGCCGAAGATCTTCGCCCTCGCCGTCGCCTATCTAGGATTCGACCATGAAGCCTTCTTCACCTTCGAGACGACGGATACTGAGTTGACTCGCGAGGCGCTCCGTGTTGCAGAGATCTGGGAGCCCCGACATCGGCAGCCCGGTTGATGCCCCTGCCTCCCACCACCGCTAGGGCGGGAGCCGGCCCCGGTCGAGGACGGGCTTCTCGTCGACGTCCACGCTCGCGGCGGTGAGGATCGCGTCCACCCGGACGCCCGCGGAGACCTTCCCGCCGTACGGCAGGCTGTCCCCGAATACGATGTGCACGGCGCCGAGGGCCTTCTCCGCCTCCGGGAGGGACGCGGTCGGCCGCGCCCGCGCGTTCAGCCCGATCCCGAACTTCGCGACGTTGCGGCCCTCCTTCCCGCCGCGGTTCATCTCGAGGACCGCCGCCTCCGCCCCGATGACCCTCGTCGCGTGTCCCTCGGACAGGACCGCCGTCGCGGGCGCGTGGAGCGGCTCGTGGAAGAACGTGTCCGCCACGAGGCGGCCCTCCGCGGTCCCCTCGAGGGGCGCGACGAATATCTCCCCCGCCGGGAGCGTCGTCACGTCCCCCTTGTGCGTCGCGACGCCGGTGTCCGAGAAGTTCCAGTCGCGCCCCTTCGTGCCCAGGGTCACGTCCGTCCCCGAGGCGGTCACGAGGTGCACCTCGCTCGCGGCGCGGAGCTTCCTCTGGAGGCGTCGCATCGTCTGCCGCAGCTGCTCGTGGTCCACGGTGACCGCGCCGCCCTCGAGGTCCTCCTCCGAGATCCCGGGCATCGAGACGACGCGGGCCCCCGCGCGGTTCGCGGCGCGTCGCGCGTGCGTGTGGGTCATCGAGTGCACGGTCGCCAGGAGGACGACGTCGGACTCGAGCATCGCGGCGGCGAGGAGCTCCGGCGGCTCACGGCCCGCGCCCTCCCGCGTGCGGATCAGGGAGAGGACGGGGTCCGTCCCGAGGGCCGCGGCGGCGTAGAAGAACGCGCGGCCGACGGCCATCCGCTCGGGGTCGGCGATGACGAGCACCCGCTCGCCCGCCTTCACGCCCGCGCTCGTCCGAAGGACGGAGGCAGCTCCCTCCTCGAGGGCCACGGGGTCAGGGATGCGGGCGCAGGGGTAAAAAGCTCCCGCCCAACGGGCGGTTCCCCGGATGATAACAAACCGCCAAGTTTCAAATAACGGCGGCCGGAATCGAACCCGCGCTCGATGCCCACCGCCGCAGCGCAGCTCACCAAGATCCTCCGGGACTTCAACACGCGATACCGCGCCTCCCTCTCCGCGGTCGTCTCGCGAAACGGCGTGCCGATCGCGTGGGCGTTGCCCGCGGACATGCGCCCGGACAACCTCGGGACACTGACCGCCACGATCCTCGAAGCGTCCGACGTGATCTATTCCGGGCTGAACCACGATCCGCCGAAGCGGATCATCCTGGAGGCGGAGAAGGGCACGCTGATCGCGATCGGCGTCGGGCCGAAGGCGTTCCTCGTCGCGATGATCCCCGGGAAGGTGGACACGGTCACGTCCGCCCTGGACCAGACCGTTAGCTCGATCCGGAACCTCCTCCAGCAGGAGGAGAGAGCCACCGCCCGATGAGCCGCTGCCGGAGCCGCGCGTACCAGGGCCATCCGTCCGCCCTCCAGACCACGATGCCGATGGCGATGCCGACGACGGCACCGCCAAGGATATCGGAGGGGTAGTGGGCCCCCTCGTACACGCGCGCGAGGCCGACGAGGACCGCGTACGGCAGGAGTCCCGCGAGCCACTTCCGCTCGTGGAGGCCGACGACACTCGCGAAGACAAACGCCCGCGAGGTGTGCCCGCTGGGGAAGGCCGGGTCCGTGAGGTCGGGGAAGAGGGCGGGCTTCAGGATGTTCACGTTCACGTACGCGTCCTCCGGCCGCGGGCGGCCGATCGCGAACTTGAGTACCTCCGTCACCACGACGGTGACGAGGAGCGCGAGGAGGAAGTCGTAGGCGAGGGCCCGCCGCTTCACGAACCAGAGGTGGAGCGCCCAAAGGACAATCACGTACACGGCGGCGGAGACGTCGAGGGCGAGGGCGACCGCGTCGAGGGCGGGGTTCGAGCCCGCGCCGTTCAGGGCTCGGAACAGGTCTTCCTCGCCCGCCATCGAGGGCGCGATGCGGGGCGGGTTAGAAAAGCCCTCGCCTCCAAATGCTCGTCTCTTCTCGAGCCCACGACAAGGACTATCCCCGCCGCCGGATTCCCGCGGGTCCGTGGACGCGGCACTGCATGCGTACGAGAAACTGGCGGAGCGCTTCGGGGCCCAGCACTGGTGGCCCGCGGAGGGACGGTTCGAGGTGATCGTGGGGGCCCTCCTGATGCAGCAGACCACGTGGAGGAATGTCGCAACCGCGATCGCGAACCTCAAACGCGCGGGCCTCCTCTCCCCGGCAGAGATCGCGAACGCCTCGATCCCGGAATTGCGTCGCCACGTGAGGATCGCGGGGCTGTACCGCTCGAAGCCGCGGAGGCTGAAGCGGTTCTGCCAGCGGCTCATGGAGTTCGGCGGAGACCTCGACCGGTTCTTCCGGCGAGACGTCCGCCTCGTCCGTGAGGACCTCCTGGCACAGGAGGGCGTCGGGCCGGAGACCGCGGACTCGATCCTCCTGTACGCCTCGGACACGCCGACGTTCCTCGTGGACGCGTACACGGTCCGGATCGCCCGCAGGCTTGGGTGGATCGCGACGGACACCTACGAGGAGGTGAAGGCGTGGTTCGAGGCCCGCCTCCCCAGGGATCTCCCGCTCTACCGCGAGTACCACGCCCTCCTCGTGGCCCACGGGAAGGAGATTTGTCGCCCGCGACCGAGGTGCGCGGTGTGTCCACTGAACGACACATGCGCGTACTATCGGACGGGAAGGCCATAAGGCCCCGGACGCGTTCGGAGGGCCGCGATGGAGACGATCCGCGCACTGACCTTCGATGCCTTCGGCACCATCGTGGACACCGGACAGGACGCGCTCATCCGGATGTCCGCGAAGATCGTGAGGGACCAGCGGCTCCGGGTTGACGCGTCGGGGTTCCTCGCGCGGTGGGACCACTACTTCTTCGGGATCGACCACAACCCGTTCCTCACGATCGCCGAGGCGACGGAGGCGAGTCTCGCGCGGGCGTTCGAGGAGTTCGCGGTCGACGCCGATCCCGAGCCGTACGTGGAGATGCTCCAGCGGGAGTGGCTCCGGGCGAAGGCGTATCCGGAAGTTCCCGCGGTCCTCGAAGCCTTGAGGGACCTTCCCAAGGTCGTGGTGTCCAACGCGGACGACGCGATGCTCCGAGAAATCCTCTCGAAGAACGGCCTGCACTTCAACGCGGTTGTGACCTCGGAGGCGTGCCGCGCGTACAAGCCTGCCTCCGCGATCTTCGAGGTCGCGATCCGGGAGCTCGGCGTGCCCGCCGCGGCCGTGTTGCACGTTGGCGACTCCCTGGAAGCGGACGTGGGCGGTGCGAAGAAGCTCGGCATGGCGGCCGCGTGGGTCAACCGCGGAGGGGGACCGGTTCGTCCCGGGGTCTCGACGCCCGATTTCATCATGCGAGACCTGAGGGGACTGATCCCCGCGTTGAAAGGCCTCGACGTTGTCTGACGGGATTCCCCGAACGGGAGGCGATTACGTGTTGGTGAGCCGACGTTCCATGGGCGGTCACCGATCCCATTCCGGCGGGAGGCTTTCGACCGTCCGACATCGCCCAATAATCCCGTCACTCCGAACACTTCCACCCGCGATCGAGTTTCATGAGGGAGCAACCCGCGAGGGTCACCGGCTTACCCTCTTCGACCATCGAGACCCAGTACTCGAATGTCATCCGGGAGCCGCGGATGATCGGATGGTTCCCCTCGCGGCAGGAGGGTAATGTACCGAGGGGGCGCGGCGATTTCTTTATACCCGCCCATCCATCCCAGCGTGGGGGGCCTCGCTTGTCACAGGTTACCGTGGGGGAGCGCATCCTCGTCCAGCTCTCGTGGTACCTGCGGTTCTCGGACGCGTTCGAGTGCCCGAGGGAGACGACGCAGGATGGAATCGCGGAAGCCCTCGGGATCAGTCGGGCGCATGCCGCCCTTGAGCTGAAGCGCCTCAAGGCCTCGGCCCGAGTCGAGGAGCGGATGGCCCACGTCGCGGGAGGCCGCACCCGTCGCAAGGTGTACTTCCTCACCTCCTCGGGGGCCGCGGCGGCCCGCGCCCTCCGGGACCACGTCCGCGCGAAGCCGGTCCTCCTCTCCGACCGCGGGGACCGGCGGGAGGTCCTCGGTCAGCAGGCGATCGAGGCACTGAAAGCCCGCGGGGTCCGCGAGCCGGAGGCGACTCAGCTCGTCCTCAAGGGCGACCTCGTCGAGGCCCGCGCCTCTGCGGGCGGCCCGTCGCGGCAGCTCCCGCTGAGCGACCCGTTCGTCGACCGCGAGGCCGAACTCGAGGCCCTCGAGTCCTGGCTCCGGTCCCCCTCCCCCCTCGCGATCGTCCTGGGCGTCGCCGGCATCGGGAAGACCGCCCTGGCGGCCCAGGCGGCCTCGAGTTGGGAGGGGCCCGTGTGGTACCGGAAGGTGTACAGTTTCGAGGACGCACGCACGTTCGCGGCTTCCCTCGGGGACTTCCTCGCCCGCGTCGATCGACCCCGCCTTCGGAACTACCTCGCCTCCGGGGCGTTCGACTCCATCGGGCTCGGGGCGATCCTCCGGGAGGACCTCACGGGCGTCCTCCTTGTCGTCGACGACCTCGCCGCGTCTCCCGAGGTCGCGGGCGTCCTCCGACTCGCAATGGAGGACGGGGGAGGGGCGAAGGTCCTGGCAACGGCGCGTGAGCGACCCGCTCTCGAGGCGGGGATTGGCAGTCCGACGGAAATCGTCCTTGCCGGACTCCCGCCGCAGGCGGCGCGGGCCCTCGTCGCGAAGCTCCTCCGCGGCTCCGGGGACGGGGTCGACCCGATTGTGGCCGCGGGGCGGGGGCATCCCCTCGCCCTCCACGTTCTGGCGGGGGCGGATCGACCGAGCGCGGCCGCCGCGGAGCGACTCCTCGACGACGCGATCCTCGAGGGCCTCGACGCGGATCTCGAGCGGGCCGCGGTGTCCCTCGCGATCCTCCGAGAACCGTGCGAGCGACCGAGCGATCTCGGTGTGTCCGCGTCGCACGTCCGCCGGCTCCTCCGGAGGGGCCTCCTCACCCGAGGGCCCATGGGGTACGCGTTGCATGACCTCGCGAAGGACATCCTCCTCCCGAAGGTCCCGGCGGGGACCCTGCGGACCGCCCACCGGGCCGCCGCGCGGGAGGCATCGACGCGCGGGGATGCAA
>VBML01000038.1 GCA_005878915.1 Methanobacteriota archaeon
GAAAGCCAGATCGATGAGGGGCCCGAGTGGACCGCCTACAGCCCAGAAGAAAGCGACAAGCTCGCGAGGACCGGCGCCCCGCGAAGCTTCTCAACGGGGGGGATGGGCCTGACCACGGTCATCCCGTCCGCGAACCGCGACGCCCGCGGGAACGTGATCCCGATGAAGGAGCGGGAGAAGTTTTACAGGATCCGGAAGCTCCAGCGGCACTCGAGCCACTCGAGGCCAGGGGAGAGGAGCCTCCCGGAAACCCTCCGTTCCGTGGACCGCGTGACCGCGCTCCTTGGATTGCCCCGCCCTGTGCGGGAGGAAGCGGGGTTCATCTGCAAGAAGGCCCTCGAGA
>VBML01000039.1 GCA_005878915.1 Methanobacteriota archaeon
TCCGAGCTCGGGCTCAGCCAAACCGTTCACGCGGAGGCCCTCCGGATCATCAAGGAGATCGAGGCCGCGGACCCCTCCGCCTCTCTCAGCCCGATCGGGACCGCCGCGTCCGCAATCTACCTGGCGAGCCTGTCCCAGGGTGAGCGGCGCCCCCAGAAGGCGATCGCGAAGGTCGCGGGCGTCAGCGAGGTCACGTTGCGGAACCGCTTCCGGTTCATGGACGAGAAGTACATGGAGACCCTCGTCCTCCCGCGGGGGCGCGTCCCCCGCGCGCAGCCCGGGGTCGGCCGCTGAGCTCACGCGATTCGCTTTGCGATCGTTCGCTCCTTCGCCTCCCCCAGGGAAGGTTGAGTGCCGGTTGACCAGATCTTCTCCGCCATCGCCTGCATCGCGCCCGCGATCGCTTCGTCGTTCGTCCAGATCGCGATGTCCTCGCCCCGGTAGAAGGAGTCGTCGTCCGGGATCGGGTGGCTCATGAGGAACTCCCGGCGGTCCACGACGTGCATGTACACGGGCATGGAGAAGTCGATGTTCCGGACCTCCGCGACCGTTTCGAGGAGCCCCACGTCCTTCCAGTTCTCTTCCGTCACAGGGAAGGCATAGTGGAGCGCGACGCCGTCCTTCGCCTTTTCCTGGAGGATCGAGCCGAACGCGCGCATGATCCGCCCAGGGCTCTTCGTCGTCCCGATCCCGTACCCCTCCCGCTTGGCGGCGGAATACATCTTGATCAGTCGCTCCCGCGCGTTCCGCCGTCCATACACCGCCTCGAACCGACCCGCCTCCTCCACGACCTGTCCCCCGACGATCCCGAATTCCTTCCCGAGCTGGGCGATCGAGGCCTCCAGCGTCTCCGCCTTCTCCCGCTGCTCCCCCGCACGCGTTGTGAGAAAGTTCGAGAAGGGGACCGGCTTGTATTTCAGCGGTGCCTCCGGGATGATCTCGACGAGGCCTCGTTCATGGAGCTGTTGCATCGTCGCGTAGATCCGCGTGCGAGGCACTCGCGATATCGGGGGGATCTGAGACGCGGTCGCGGTCCCGAGGTCGAGGAGAGTGAGGTACACGCGCGCCTGGTACTCCGTCATCCCGAACTCACGGAGCTTCCGGATCCGATCCGGGTTGACAGGCGTCGGGTCCTCCCCCGCGGGTCGAACTGGGCTCCGCGATAATAAACGTTGACACGACGAGCTCTGTATGAAAGGACGTTGCTAACGTTTAGGGGAGTTTGTATTTTTTTCATGATAGCACTCCCCAGTCCACAACTTCCCTGAGGAGCAGGACGAGTTGTATCACTCGATTTGGGTCCAGTGGCCCGGTGGCCACGCGATGCCTGTGCCTGGGACGCAGGAAGAACGGCTGGCCTCGTGGCGCGTGCAGAGATCGATGGATCGACCCCTGCGCGCCAACCTGGCCGCGGGTTTCCAAGCGACCCTGAGTTCACCGCGGTGGGGAGGGCTGTTCGGGGTGCTGCCTTAGGCGTTTGCGCCTGGACCGGAGGACGACGACGGTTCCTGCCACCAGGAGAGCAATGACGAGCCCGGCGATCAAGCCATAACCCTCGAGTGCGGGCAGGCCCAAGATTGTATCGCGGCCTCCCGGATTGCTCTGGGAATTGACGGTCAAGGAGACCGTGGCAGTTGTGCTCTTGCCCGCCGCGTCCGACACCGTGACGGTGACCGTGAAACTTCCCGTCGCCGTCGGAGTGCACGTAATCACGGAGACGTTCGCCGAAGCACATCCGGACGGTAGGCTTGCATAGGCGTAGGTCAGCGGTTCCGTCCCGCCCGTGGCGGCCACCGTGAGGGTCACGCTGGATCCCAGGATCACCGTGGAAGGGGAGGCAGAGAAGGAACCGATCGTGGGTCCGCTCGGCACGGCCGAGAAGGCGATGGCCCGGGTCACGCTCGCTCCGTTCACGGTGATCGTCCCCGAAGAGGGAAGGGGCGTGTAGCCCGTCACGGCGCTGACCGTGTACGAGAACGTTCCATTCGGCTCGTTGAAGACATCCGTCGTTGTCGTCGAGGGCTGGGTGGTCCCTCCAACCGATACGGACCAGGAAGTCCCGGGGGGCAATCCCGATTCCTCGAACGTCACGGCGTACGTGACTTGGCCCCAAGGGACGGCATGCGTGACGCCGGTGCCGAGGACCACGATCGATCCGGCGTAGGACGGGGTCGAGTAGCCGGGAATCGCGCCGATCGTGTACGCATAGGTCCCGTTCGCCTCCGAGAACGTGATCGTGCTCATCGTGGAAGTCAGGGTGGTCCCTCTCAAAGTGACGGACCACGACGTTCCCGTCGGAAGCCCCGTCTCCGTGAAGCTCACATCGTACCTGGCCGGGGGCACTGCTGTGAAGGTAATCGACCGACTCACCCTGGCTCCACTTACCGTAACGGACCCCGACGCGGGGGAGGCCATGTAGTCGGCCACCGATCCCACGGTGTACGCGTACGTCCCGTTCGCCTCCGAGAACGTGATCGTGTTCGTCGTGGAAGCGTGGGTGGTCCCGTTCAGGGTCACGGACCACGAGGTGCCCGTCGGGAGCCCCGTTTCCGTGTAGCTCACCGGATAGTGTCCGGTCGATATGATCGATATCGTCCCTTGGAGGGAATTGGCCACGTAAGTGTAGCCACTGCCGGCATCGTAGGCGGCCCCGTTGGGGGACGAGCCCGCCGGGATGGTCGCGATGACGGCGTTCGTCGCGTCGGAGATGACGGTCACGGTGGGCGAGTTTGTGTTCGTAAGGAACACCTCGCCCGTCCCGCTGTCGTAGGCCACTGCGATTGGTTTTGAATATGAACCGACCGGGATGGTCGCGACGACGGCGTTCGTCGCGTCAGAGATCACGCTTACGTTGTCCGAGTAGCTGTTCGTGACGAACACCTCTCCCATCCCGCTGTCGTAGGCAACTCCGTACGGATTGGAACCGACCGGGATGCTGGCCACAATGGCGTTCGTGGCATCGGAGATCACGCTCACGGTGTTCGACGCGTAATTCGCGACGAAAACCTCACCCTTCCCGCTGTCGTAGGCTACTCCGTTTGGATAGGAACCCACCAGAATGTTCGCGATGACGGCGTTCGTGGCATCGGAGATCACGCTCACGGTGTTCGAGTAGAAGTTCGCGACGAACACCTCTCCCATCCCGCCGTCGTAGGCCACTCCGAACGGACGATCACCCGCCGGAATGGTCGCTACGACGGCGTTCGTCGCGTCGGAGATGACGGTTACATTGTACGATCCTGCATTCGCGACGAACACCTCCCCTTTCCCGCTGTCGTAGGCAGCTCCGGACGGAAGGGAACCGACCGGAATGTTCGCGATGACGGCGTTCGTCGCGTCGGAGATGACGTTCACGGTGTTCGAGGCGGGATCCGTGACGAACACCTCTCCCATCCCGCCGTCGTAGGCAACTCCGAACGGATTGGAACCGACCGGGATGCTGGCCGCAATGGCGTTCGTCGCGTCGGAGATGACGTTCACGGTGTTCGAGGCGGGATCCGTGAAGAACACCTCTCCCATCCCGCGGTCGAAGGCGATTCCCTGAGGAGAGGAACCGACCGGGATGTTCGCGACGACGGCGTTCGTCGTGTCGGAGATGACGGTCACGTTGTTCGAGTTTCTGTTCGTCACGAACACCTCTCCCTTCCTGCCGTCGTAGGCGATTCCGTACGGATTGGAACCGACCGGGATGTTCGCGACGACGGTGTTCGTCGCGTCGGAGATGACGGTCACGTTGCTCGATCCGGCATTCGCTACGAACACCTCTCCCATCCCGCTGTCGTACGCGATTCCCTGAGGATTGGAACCGACCGGGATGGTCGCGACGACGGTGTTCGTGGCGTCGGAGATGACGGTCACGTTGTTCGTCGTGACGAACACCTCGCCCATCCCGCTGTCGTAGGCGATTCCCTGAGGATAGGAACCGACCGGGATGGTCGCGACGACGGTGTTCGTCGTGTCGGAGATGACGTTCACGTAGGGGTATCTGAATGAGTTCGTGACGAACACCTCTCCCATCCCGCTGTCGTAGGCAACTCCGGACGGATTGTTACCGACATAGATGCTGGCCAGAACGGCGTTCGTGGCATCGGAGATCACGGTCACGTTGCTCGCGTACGAGTTCGCGGTGAACACTTCTCCCTTCCCGCTGTCGTAGGCGACTCCGTACGGAGGCGTCCCGATCGGGACGTTTGCGACGACAGCGTTCGTCGCGTCGGAGATGACGGTCACGGTGCTCGATCCCTGACTCGCGACCAACACCTCTCCCTTCCCGCTGTCGTACGCGATGGCCGTTGGTGTCAAACCGTTCGCCGCCAGGAAATTCCCCGGAATGAGCGTATTGTTGAGGAGGACGAGCGTATAGGCGACGAAAGGCCCCGTCGGGTCCAACGGAACCACGCCTTTCCCGGCGGCACTCAGCGAAATCCCGCCCCCCGTCCGAGCGACTGGAACCCGCGAAGACGGACCCGACACCGCGAAGGCCGCCGACGTGCCGATTCCGATGTCGAGTCCGGGGATAAGCGACCGACTCACAACAGCGGACGAAGCCACAGCCCGGGCCGCTGTGGAAACCGAAGGCGCGAGAAGTAGCAGTGATGTCACGATCGCGAAGAGCCCAATCCCGCTGGCTGTCAACGTTCCCCTCCCCTTCGTCCATCCGTTACGGGTTCCTATCCCAGCCATTCCTCGCATGTTGCGACCTCGTTCGATCGCACCTGTGGTGGGATTAATGAACGAATGTGGCCACACGTGGCCACGCGGGGCCTGTGACTCGAACGCAGGAAGAACGACCGGCCTCGTGGCTACGCGCTGCTCCGACCCGAGCTAAACGATCCTGACCTGTGTTTCCACGCTGATACGCCCCCAAATCAGCAGGCTGATGGGTGGGGTGGCGCCGCGGAAGGGTTATAGTCGCTGCACTCCATCGACCAGGCGTTGATGGGGTCGGTCGCGCTCGACTTTCGACCCCCATTGGTGGGGCGGGAGGAGGAGCTCGGGAAGCTGGTCAGACTGCTCGCAGATGCCAGCGCGGCCAAGGGCCGCTTCATGCTCCTGGCGGGCGAGGCGGGCGTCGGGAAGACGCGGCTCGTGGAGGAGCTCAAGCGCGTCGCCGAATCGAGGGGGTTCGCTGTCCTCTCAGGGTATGCCCTGCATGAGTCCCTCACGCCGTATATGCCGTTCACGGAAGCGCTCCGGACCGGGGGCCTCGAGCACCTCCTCGCGGAGGCGGCTCCGCGCGTCGAGGCGGTGTACCTCTTCACCCATACGGGCCTTCTCGTTAAGGAAGCGGTCCGAGAGGAAACGAGGCTCGACCCCGACATCTTCGCCTCAATGCTCGCAACCGTGGGCCAGTTCGCCGAGGAATCCCTGACGCTCCTTGCCGGCCGGTCTCCGCGAAGCGCCTTGGAAAGGATCGGGATGGGGGAGTACGTAATCGTAATCGCTCAAGGCGGCGCGGCGAGCATCTCCGCGATTGTTAAGGGCACGGAAAACGAGTTTCTCCTGGATGAGATGCGCGGGGTTCTCACTAGCGTCGACCGACGGTACGGGCCCGTTCTCCAGGGATGGGACGGTGATGAGCAGCGCGTGTCGGGTGTTGAGGCGATGATCGAGCCGCTCATCACCTCGGGCAAGTACGACGGGGTCGCACTCGGCTATGGAGACCCGAAATCTCGACGGGACCTTCTGTTCGAGGGTGTCGTCTTGGGGCTCGCGAGACGTGCCGAATCCCAGCCGACCCTTCTGTGCATCGAAGACCTCCAGTGGTCGGATCCCTCGACGCTCGCGCTGTTGCAATACCTTGCCCGCAACGCGCGAAATCATAGGATCGCCGTCCTCGGGACCTATCGTCCGGAGGACCTGCAGTCGGAGGGCGATCGGCCCCACCACTTGGTGGAAGCGATGGGAAGGTTGGACCGGGAAGGTCTATGCGAGCGAATGGAGGTCCGGGGACTATCGGAAGGGGAGACGGCTGGACTGGTGACCTCTGCCCTCCGAACTGCTCACCTAGATCCGGAGTTCTGCCGCTCGGTCCACGAGGAGACGGAAGGCAACCCGTTGTTCGTCTTGGAACTCGTGAAGCTGATGGTCGATGAGGGGACCCTGAGGCCGGAGAATGGGTCGTGGGCGTTGACCGGGACGGGGGGGCCGACGCAGGTCCCGTTGAGGGTCAAAGGAGTCGTCGGGCGCCGACTGAGCCGGCTGCGAGATGAAGAAAGGGAAGTCCTCGACGTCGCGTCCGCGTGCGGCGAAGAGTTCGCCTCGGAGGTACTCGCCCCCGCGACGGGCCTCGAGAGAATTCAGCTCTTGCGGATGTTGTTCTTGCTAGAGCGAAAGCACCGGCTCGTATACGCGCGTGGGGCAAAGCATCGATTCGGTCACGTGAAAATCCGAGAAACCTTGTACGACGAGCTGCCGGCAGAGCTTCGGAAGGAATACCACGGCGCCATCGCCAGGGCGATGGAAGCCGCATTCACTGACAGACTCGACGAGCTAGCGGGTGATCTCGCGTTCCATCACCTCCGATCCCCCAACCCGAGGAACGCCCTTCCTCATCTCCTGAAAGCTGCGGAGCGGGCGTCCAAGGCGTACGCGAACCAGGAGGCCATACGCTTCTACACAGAAGCGTTGGACCTTGAGGATGACCCAGAGAGGAAATTGGACCTTGTTGGCCGACTCTTATCCGTGTTCGGCCTTGTTGGAGAGTACGACAAGATCAAGGCACTTTGCGAGAGCGCCTTTGAGCTGGCGGATACACCGGTCAGGAAGGCCCAGCTGCGGAGGAACATCGGCGCCGCACTTGAAGCCAAAGGGGAATACGAACAGGCGATGCAGCTGTGCACCGGGGCCCTAGGTGAGGTAGAGGGCACGGGGAGCAAGGAGGAAGGGGCCGTGCTTTACCTGATTGGCGATATTCAGATGAAAACGGGGAGATATGATGACGCCCTCAATGCATACGAAAGGGCCTTGACGATTAGAGAAGCGGTGGGAGACCGGGGAGGAACTGCTGACTGCTATAACCATATCGGGGGCGTATTTTGGCGTAAGGCAAAGTTTGCGGATGCCCTCCGGATGGTTCGAAAGAGCCTCGAGATGCGGGAAAATCTCGGCCAGCAAGCCTGGGTCGCGGGATGCCAAAATAACATTGGCCTAATTTACCAGTACATGGGAGACTACGAAAATGCAATATCCCAATACCGTGGGGCATTGGCGGCATCGGAGAGGACCGGCCACTTGAACTTCGTCGCCGACGTCCTCACGAACATGGGGACTGTTCACCACGACCGAGGTGAATATGCCAGCGCGATAGAATGCTACGAAAGGGCCCTCACGATACGGAGGAAACTGGGGGATCTTAGGGAGATTGCGGGCTGTGGGAACAACATTGGTCGCGTCGAAAGAGCGCGAGGGGACTACGGAAAGGCTCTCCAGTCCTTATCGCGCAGCCTGGAAATCTCAGAAAGAATTGGCGCACTCGATCACGCGATCGAAGAGCTCACCAACATGGGCTTCGTCTATTCCTCCATGGGAAACTACGAAAACGCCCTGCAATGTCACCGCAAGGGGCTGAACATGAATGAGCAAGTTGGTGACACGAAGGCGTTGCCCGATTCATATCTTGGGATGGCAGAGGTCTACATGCTGAAAGGCGACGTGCAGGAGGCGGAGCGGTGGTGCGACCGAGCACTCGCGCTTTCGAAAGAGCTCCAATTCCGGAGCAAGATTGCGGATTCGAAGAGCCTTCTTGCGCAGGTCTACCGCGAGCAGGAGAGGTGGGAGGAGGGGATCAGGAACTTCGAGGAGAGCATCACGGAGCTTGGGGAAATGGGGCGACTTCACGACTTGAGCCGGGCCCACTACGAATTTGGTCGGCTCTGGAAGCGGAGAGGCGATGTCACCAAGGCAAGGCTACATCTCGAGACTGCAATGGAGATTTTTGAGGAGCTGCAGCTTCCTTTGGAAATGGACAAGGCGCGCAGCGCGCTTGAGGAAGTCGGGACGTGAGGCGTTCGTCTCGGATCCTACTTCGGATGGCCTGGCTTCTGAACGCGCGGGAGGAGCTGAGGCGGGGCCTGAAGCCGCAGCAGCAAGGAGGGCGACGCGCCTCGGAGGCGCAGGCCTCCGAGTCTATATGGGCCGACTCGCAGCGAGCCCCCAAAGCGAGGGAAGGTGGCGCGTGATGGGCGTAAAGAAGAAGGTTGTTCTCCTGGGAGATAGTGCGGTCGGCAAGACGAGCCTCATCAAGCGGTTCGTGCTCGACGTCTTCGAGGATACGTACATCGCCACGATTGGGAGCAAGGTGACGAGGAAGGAGTTGACAATCGAGCGGCCGGAAAAGACGGTAGACCTGACCTTCATGATTTGGGACGTTCTTGGTCGTGAGGGATACACGGCCTCCCATGCACGGACATTCGCGGGCGTCCACGGGGCCCTCCTCGTCGCGGACCTCACGAGACGCGAGACCTTAGAGAGCCTGGAGCGGTATTGGATTCCCGCCTTGTTCAAGGTCGTGGATAACGTCCCGCTCGTCTTCGCCGCAAACAAGTCGGATTTGGACGGGCGGTACGAGTTCATGCCCACGGAACTCTCCCTACTGGCGGCCAAGCACAACATTGGGCTCGATTCGGCGTTGCCTCCGGGCCGGAGGTCGAGCTACGCCACGAGCGCGAAGACGGGGCTCGAGGTCGAGGAGTCGTTCGAGAGCCTCGCCCACCTCCTCCTCTCTGGCCAGAACCCCGGGGACCCCGTCCGGGAGCTATACCAAAGCTTGGTGGCCCTCGGCATCTCTCGCTCGACCGATAAGAGCACGCCCGTGGGCGTCCTCGACGCAGTCATCGTAGATTTCTGCGAGTCGTCCGAGGACGAAATCGAGGATGAGCGGGTCACGATGGTCGTGCTCCGCCAGGAGGTCGTCCGAGCGGGAATCGACGTTCGGGATCCGACGAAGGAAGGGATCTTGAGGCTCGTGGACTACCTGGCCGAAGTAGAGAGAGACTTTCGGCCTCCAGAATCCGTGGCAGTCAACAGGGACCGTCGGCTCGCGTGGGCCCGCGGGATTGGTAGCAGTTCCTGAAGGCTCCAAGGCGAGACGTCCACCGCCAGCTATTTCAACCGGAACGGTCGATGCGTGGTCGCATTCGCGGTGACCAATGGCGCGGGAAAGCAAGCAGACGGAAACCCTGAAGCTGCGAATCGACCCAGAATTGCTCGAATCTGTCAAGGAGAAGGCGAAAAGTCTCAATGTGGACGTGTCCACGTTTGTGCGCTGGTGCATCTTAACCGGGGTCTTCCTCGGTGACCTGAACGCTTTCGTCCGTTCCAAGATGGGCAAATCGGAGTAGCTCGGAAACCTGGTGCGAGGGCGAAGGCATATCACCTGACTGTGGGGACAGACCGGGAATCCCGAAGCCTTAAGCCCGCCGCGGGGTGAATTCCATGGAGGCAACGCCATGGAATTGGATGGGAAAACTCAAGTAGCCGCCGTTCATCCGCAGAGGTGCGGCACGGTCTTGTCTCCGAGCCCGCTTGTCAAGGGAGCACGACGATGATCCAGCCGGCGGAGCAAGCCAACATCATTGGCCTGAAATCGCACGACTTCGTGAAGTGGGTGGACCGGAACATCGACGCCCCTCTCAAGAAGGGTCCGATCCGGAAGATTCTGGACGCGGTCGTCGGCGACTTCTTCAACTGGGCGAAGCGGAACTCCACGTGGCCCCTGCACTTCGGGATCATGTGCTGCGCGATCGAGATGGCCGCGACGAGCGACCCCCGCTACGACGCGGAACGGTTCGGCGTGATCTACCGGTCGAGCCCCCGCCAGTGCGATGTCCTCCTTCTGAACGGCCCGATCTCCCTGAAGCTCCGCCCCGCGGTCCGGCGGCTCTACGAGCAGATGGCGGAGCCGAAGTGGGTGATTGCCATGGGGGAGTGCACGATCTGCGGGGGGCCGTACTACGACTCGTACGCGGTCGTGAAGGGTTCGTACACGTTCGTGCCGACGGACATCTTCATCCCGGGGTGCCCCGTGCGGCCCGAAGCGCTGATCGATGGCTTCCTCAAGCTCAGCGAGAAGATCAAGGCGGAGAAGACGGGGTTGGTCCGGACGAAGAAGGGGCGTCTCGTCAGCGCGCGAGAGGGCCAACTGATGGATATGCAGAAGGGAGAATACACGTTTGAGGTCCCCCAAGTCCGGTGACGGCGGGAAGGTTGGGATTCTCGGCGGGACCCTCCGTCCCATGTGGATCACGATGAGACAGGCGCTGGCCGCGACGTTTCGCCGGAAGCCCGTGACCGTCCTCTACCCCTACGACCGGGTCGAGCTGCCGAAGGCGTACCGAGGGCAGCACTCGATCGATTGGTACAAGTGCATCGGTTGCGAGCTGTGCGCGAAGGTCTGCCCGAACGAGTGCATCTACTTCGACATTGTCGAGGTCGAGAAGGACTCCCCGTACCTGCACCCGAGCCGCGCGGAGCTGGACGAGATGAAGCACGTGATCCGCCGTCCCGGCGTGGACGTCGGCCACTGCCTATTCTGCGGCAACTGCATGGAGTATTGCCCCACGGATGCGTGGAACTTCACGCAGGAGTTCGAGCTCGCGGACTATACGCGGGAGGACCTGTACTACTCCGCGCCGGAGCTGAAGATGCCGGACGAGGAGAGCGACAAGAAGATCGTCCTCGTGAACCGAATCGGGGAAGAGCCGATCGTCGAGGTCGACGTCTGCATCGGCTGCCGGAAGTGCGAGCGGGAGTGCCCGACGCGGTGCATCGACATGATCGACGGCCCCAACCTCCGGAAGGGCAAGCCGATTGTGATCCCGGAATTCGACTACAACAAGTGCATCGGGTGCCAGCAGTGCGTGGACGTCTGCCCCGTGGACTGCCTCCACATGGAGGAGACGGAGCACAAGTCGATGGCGGATTTCGTCCACATCGACCGGGTGACGGCGGGCACACCGGTTATCCTCTTGGAAGAGGCCGTCGCGAAGAAGTAGCGCGGATTCGGTGGTTCGTGCACCTCCGTGCCGAATTGTTCCCCCATGGAACTATTCCGATACGCATAAACAAACCTTTAAACTATGAATGCAATGCCATGACCCTGCCAGGATGCACCTGAGGCCCTCCGATGGTTTCCACAACCGTGGTCGGTAGCTACCCAAGGATCGGAGACACCTCCGCGGAGCAACGACTCCGACGAGCCATCGCGAAATTCGACGAGCGCGGGATCTCGGAGGAGGAGTTGCGGACCGTCGAGCGATCGGTCGTGAAGGAGGTCATCGAGGAGCAGCGGGCGGCGGGGATCTCGCTCCCCACGGACGGCGAGGTGACGTGGAACGACAGCCAGAGCCATTTCGCCCGCCACTTCGACGGGATCGAGGTAGACGGGCTCGTCCGATACTTCGACACGAACACGTACTACCGCCAACCCGTCATCGTGGGGCCGATCCGATGGCGGGAGCCGGCCGTCCTCGACGAGTGGCGATTCGCATCGTCGGTGCGAGAGGCCCCGCTGAAGGCGGTGGTGACCGGACCGTACACCCTCGCGAGCCTCGCGAAGGGGGATGGTCGGCCGAAGCGCGAGATCGTCCATGAGTTCGCAAACGCGATCGCGGGGGAGGTCCGGGCCCTCCGCGCGGCAGGGGCCTCTCACATCCAAGTCGATGAGCCTGCGATTACCCGCAACCCTGCAGATGTGAAACTGCTCGCCGACGCCGTCGCGACGATTGCCGCGGAACGGGGAACGGCGTGGCTCTCCTTGTTCGTCTACTTCGGGGATGTGGCAAGCGCGCTCGGCACACTCACCTCGCTCCCGATCGACAACCTGGGGCTCGACCTCGTCCAGGGAGAACGAACCTGGAAGGCCCTTGCGAGCCAGGGAAGCGACATCCCGCTCACCCTGGGCCTCATCGACGCCCGCAACACCCGGCGGGACGATCCGGCCCGTGCGGCAAGGGCGGCCCTCACGTTGAAGGGGGAGCTCCCGCTGGGCGAGTCGTACGTGTCCCCTTCGAACGGGCTCGAGTTCCTCCCGCGGGCAAAGGCGCGAGAGAAGCTCGGACTCGTCGCCGAGACCGCGAGGCTCGTGGAGGCGGGATTGTGAGTCTCCTCACGACGAGCGTAGGAAGCTTCCCGAAGCCCCCGTACCTCACGAAGGCCCGCGCGCAGCACTCGAAGGGTGAGTTGCCGGACGAGGGATTGAAGGCCCTCGAGGAGCGCGCGACCCGGGAGTGGATCGCGTTCCAGGAGCGCATCGGGATTGACGTCCTCGTCGACGGCGAACAATACAGGGGCGACATGGCGACGTATTTCGCCGAGAACCTCGGCGGATGCGAGGTGAGCGGACTCGTCCGCTCGTACGGGAACCGGTACTACAAGAAACCCGTCGTCACGGGGGAGCTCGTCCGTGCGGGCCCCATCACAGTCGATTGGTGGTCATGGGCCCAGGGGCTGACGAAGCGACCGCTGAAAGGGATGCTCACGGGACCCTACACGATGATGGACTGGTCGTTCAACGAACACTACCCGTCCCGGGAGGACCTCGCCCTCGCGTTCGCGAAGGTGCTCCATGCGGAGGCCCGGGACCTCCAGCGCGCGGGGGCCCGCGTGATCCAGATCGACGAGCCCGCGCTCTCCGCGCGCACGGACGAACTCGACCTCGTCGTCAAGGCCCTCGGAGCGGTCACGCAGGGGCTCGACGCCAAGACGATCACGCACACGTGCTACGGGAATTACGATACCGTCTTCCCGTACTTCAACCGCCTCCCCGTGGACCAGCTGGACCTGGAGATGAGCAACAGCGGACTCGACCTGTTGGAGCGGTTCCAGCGGGAGCCGCTGAAGAAGGAGATCGCCTTCGGCGTCATCGACGTCCACAATCACGTCGTCGAATCGAAAGACCAGGTTCGGCGGCGCATCGAACAGGCCCTCGAGATCTTTCCGCCGGGCCAGTTGTACATCGACCCGGATTGCGGCCTCAAGACGAGGACCGTAGAGGAGGCGGAGGCGAAATTGCGCGTGATGGTCGAAGCGACCCGGGCAGTGAAGGAGTCCCGAGGGATTCGTTAGGGCACTTGCACAGTCTGGAGAAGGTTCTTAGAGATGGAGACGGTATGCGTCGGATGATCACAGATGGCCGCACCGTTCCTGCCAGCGGGGTTGGGGAGTGTAGGTGCGGAAGCGCTACCGGCGAAGACCCTTACGGTTGAGGAAGCGAATCGGCTTCTCCCCTCCATTGAGGCGATCTTCCAGGAGATGGACCGGCGGTCCATCCGCTTGCGGGAGGTCCTCGAACTGATCACCGACCTTGAGGAGTACTGGGGCGTACGGGTCGGTGATCTCGACCTTCCCGACCGCGCGATGCATCTCGGACTGCTCGGGGAGCGGGACGACTTGCAGGCCAGCCTCCACGACAGCATCGAGCGAATCCAGGCCTCGGGTGCCGTCCTCAAGGACTACCAGCAAGGCCTCGTGGACTTCTACGGGGTCGTGGATGGTCGCCTCGCGTTCCTCTGCTGGCAACGCGGCGAGCCGGCGGTGCGGTTCTACCATCCCCTCGAAGGCGGGTTCGCGGGCCGTCGACCCCTGACGTCCATCGCGCAGAAGTAGGCCGACAGGTTCTTAGGCAGGCACAGGTTCGTTGAGCTCGTGATGGTTTCATGGTGACCAAGGAAGAGGTCATCGGCGTCCTCAAGAAGTGCTACGACCCGGAGATCCCGATCAACATCTACGACCTCGGCCTCGTGTATCATATCGAGCTGAACGATGGTGAGGGCAAGGTCGCCGTCCGGATGACCCTCACGGCGCCCGGCTGTCCGGCCGCGGGATATCTCAACCAGGATGTGAAGCGGAAGATCGAGTCCCTCCCTGGGGTCAAGGAGGCGAACGTCAATATCGTCTGGGACCCGCCCTGGACTCCGGAGATGATGTCCGAAACGGCGAAGAAGCAGTTCGGCTGGGGCATCTGAGCGCCCGCCGAAGCCTCCCGCGAGAAATCTTGATAAGGGCCGGGCGGATTTCCACGCCTAGTCTGTATTCTGGTGGGCCGATTGTGACCGCCGACGAACTTCCCGAGGCGCCGCTTGCGGCGGTCCTCAAGCTGGAGCGCGACGGGGTCGCGTTCTTCCGGCGCGCGAATGCGGTCGCGGCGGACCCCCGCGTTCGCGAACTCTTCGAGCGTCTCGCTCGCAGCCGGGAGGAGAGCGCTCGGCTCCTCGAGGTCGCCGCCTCGAAGGCAGGGATCCACATCACCCCGAAGGGCCGCGCAACCCCGTATCCGTTCGAGGCCGTCGCTAAGGTCGAGTGCTATGCCTGCGGCTACGTCGCGGACGAGATCCCCGCCTCGTGTCCCCAGTGCGGAGCCGCACGGTACGCGTTCGAGAAGGAGTTCACGAAGGCGGCCGTATGGGGGACCGCCCTCTCCTCGGGAAGCGCGGTCGCACAGGCCGTCGAAGACGCGATCCCGCGCGCCGACGGGGACCTCCGCCTCGCCCTCGAGGACCTCCTGCAGCGGGAGCGGGCGTTGCTCAGGGAAGCGGAAGGGGAGCTCGCCGCCGCGAGGCCGTGAGGGGTCCGATGGCGGTCCGACTCACCGAGGCGCCTCCCATCCAAGAGGACCTCCACGCGTGCACGATGTGTGGGTACTGCGTCCCCGTGTGCCCCCCGTATCGGGAGCTCGGGTTCGAGTCCGCGGCGCCGAGGGGCAAGGTCTACCTCATGCGGGAGTTCGACAAACGGGGACTTGGGATCCTCGACTGGCTCCTCGGCCGGAAGACGGCCCCCGATGCGGAGTTCTCCAAGGCGGTCTTCGAGTGCACGGCGTGCGGCGCCTGCGAGAACGTGTGCATGGCGGATATTCCGTTCGACGGCCTGTGGCAGGAGGTCAAGGAGTGGATGGTCAACTCCGGCCTTGGGATGCCGGAGCACACGTCCGTCTTCGAGAACGTCTCGGAGACCCACAACATCTATGGCGAACCCCACCAGGCCCGTGGAGGATGGGTCCCGAAGGACGCCGTGCAGGACCCGGCCCCCGAGGTCGTGTACTGGGTCGGGTGCGCCGCGAGCTATCGGAAACGCCGGGTCGCGGAGTCGGTCGTGAAGATCCTGAACGCTGCGCGGGTGAAGTACCGGATCCTCGGGACGGACGAGTGGTGTTCCGGCGCCCCCCTCGCGAACATGGGGTACGGCTCCTACGTGAAGAAGGAGCTGATGCCCCGGAACATCCAGGCGGTCGCGCAGACGGGCGCGAAGGTCCTGGTGACCGCGTGCTCGGAGGACGTCCGGGCCTTCCTCGTCGACTATCGCCATTGGGGAGGGAATCCGCCGTTCAGCGTCCTCCACATCACGCAGTACGTGGAACGGCTCGTCTCCGAGAAGCGGCTCACCTTCACGAAGCCGCTGCAGGGCTTGAAGGCCGCGTTCCACGATTCGTGCGCCCAGGGCCGCGTGACCGGAATGTACGACGCCCCGAGGAACGCGATGAAGTTCCTGAAGGGCCTGGTTCCTCTGGAGATGTTCCCGAACAAGGCGGAAGCGCACTGCAGCGGGGCCGGCGCCGGCTTCCCCCTCGTGTTCCCGAATCAAGCGAATTCGATCGGCTCGAAGCGGTTGCAGAACGCCCTGGAGCTCGGGGCCTCTGCGGTAATCACGACCTGCCCCCACGCGGCGATGCACTTCGAGCAGGTCGCGGCGCGACAGAACATGCCCCTCCAGACCCTCGATATCGCCGAGGTCTTGGCGCAGGCCCTCTAGACGGTGAACGAGACGCCGCAGGAGCAGGCGCTCTTCGCATTCGGGTTCACGACCTTGAACCCGCCTCCTAGGAGGTCTTCCCAGTAGTCGAGGCTCGACCCCTTCACGTACGTGAGGGACTTCGGGTCGATGAACACCTTCACGTCGTCCGCATCGACGATCACGTCGGTCTGCCGTGCCGTCTCCGCGAAGTCGATGCGGTACTGCATCCCGCTGCATCCCCCGGCGATGATTCGGAGGCGGAGGCCGCCATCGGGCCTCTCGAACTTCCTCTTCAGGGTCCGGATCCGGTCGACCGCGGCGGGGCTGAGGGCCAAGGGCGCATGCGGTGCGGTCTCCTGACCCTGCATCGTGTCGAACGATACGGACCACGGGAATAAATCTTGTGCCCTGATTTGCGACGGTCGCGTCCCGAAATCATGTCCGGAGAGACTCACGCCCTCACACACGATAGGTGATACAGGAAGAGGCTGCGGAACCCGCTAGGGAAGGGCTTCACGATGCCAGAGAGCCAGGGCCGCGTTCTCTCACGTCAGAGGTTTCCCCGCTCGCGCGCGATACGCAGAGACAAGAATTCCGGCCACGAGGATTCCGAGGTCGATTGCGGTCCCCGCACCGAGGAGCGGCGGGATGACGAGGAGGCCGGTAAGGAGAGACACGAGGCCTGTCGCCGACTCTACGGCGACGAACGGCATGGCAGCGAGAGCGAACGCCCTCAGGCGACGGCGGGAACCCGTCGGCCAAGGGGCTCGGCGGGCAGACCACCCGCCAACGAGGAGGAGAACCGCGCCGAAGGCGGCCGCTATGAAGGGCTTCAGGTTCGCGGCCTCCGGTGGCGGAGGTTGCGGGGGGCCCTGGACGTGAACCGCTCGCGTGCGCTCCTGTTCGCGGTTGCCCAATCGATCAACCGAACGATAAGAGACGTTGTGGTCCCCTGCCGCCATCATGAAGCCAGTCGTGTACGGGCTCCACGCACCGCCGTCGATTCGGACTTCTGTTCCGCTTACGCCACTCCCGGCGTCCATGGCGAATGACGTGAAGCTCGTCGTCGGAGTGAACGGCCCCGTTTCGGGGGAGAGGGTCGTCGTTGGGG
This sequence comes from Methanobacteriota archaeon, assembly GCA_005878915.1. Lineage (GTDB taxonomy): Archaea > Thermoplasmatota > Thermoplasmata > RBG-16-68-12 > RBG-16-68-12 > EA-19. Next base: position 16,841 of record VBML01000039.1, read on the forward strand.
GCGTGTCGTCCAGTACGAGCGTCTCGTTGCGGAAAGCTTCCTGGTTCCCGAGGAGATCTTGCGAGCGATATTCCACATACCGGACACCGTCCACCCCCGCCAGCGTGAAAGGTGATCCATATACGGCCCACGCAGACCAGGCTCCGTTCCAGAGGCGGAGGGACAGGAAATCGGTGCCGACCGGCGTGACCCCGCCATCGGCGGCCGCCAACGCGAGCGGCGTGGACTCATTTACGAACGTCCCGCCGACGGCGGACTTCGGATCTCCAACGGACAGGAGGGTCGTCGGCGGAGTGTCGTCGACGCGCAGGCTCGCGTTCGCGATGGCCTCCACGTTCCCCGCGAAGTCCGTGCTGGACCACTCGACGCGATGCGCCCCCTCGCCCACCGACGAGAAGGGTCCGCTCGCGGTGTAGTTCACCCATCCCCCGCCATCGACGCGGTATGTCGTGTTCCGAATCCCCGTCCCGCTTTGATCGACGACGGAGAAGGAGAGCGTCGTGGCCGACGTCACGTACGGGACCGCCGCGATGACGTTCGGCTGCCCGAGGACGAGGTCCGTGATGGGGCCCGCGAGGACGTCGATGGTCCACGTGTACTCGTTGTTCGTCTCGTCCCCCTCCACCAGCTCGCTCCTGTAATCCACCTCCGCGACGACCTGGACCGCGCCGGGTGCGGAGGGGGACGTCCAGGACGCGGTGAAACGAGCGGACGTCTCAGAGGGGCTCAGGGGCGGCACGGCGAAGGTCGCGAAGGGGGCGGCGGGCGTCGACGCGTTGTACAACGCGAGGGTCGAAGCCGTGGCGGCGGTCGTGTTGCCCCGGTTCAGGACCTGCACAGAGAAGTTAAGGGGGGAGGAGAGCGCCGTCCGGGCGCTAGCCCCAGGCTGGGGCTGAGCGGGAACGTAGTCCGGTCGCGCAAGGACGACCACGTCCCACCGCTGCCAGTTGTCCCGGGAGGACCAAACGATCGCGTTCTCTGTCGCGCCGGACATCGAGAATTCACCCGGGTCGCCTGTGCCATGGCTCGTCGCATTGTCGACGGTCCCCTGGACCCCGGAGATTGTAGAGGCGTCAAACTCCACGAGGTACGGGTCCCCATTCGACCATTTCACGTCCTTCTGTGCCGCCGGGAGGACGATACTGTACGCGCCGGCTGATGTCAGGTACCACGCGGGCCATGCGGGGTACCGCCAAGCGGTCGACCAGCTCCCGTTGTGGTTCACGTACACCGCGAAGGACGTGTTGTTCGCCCACGCTGCCGCGGAGAGCGGAGATTCGTCCGCGAGGTACACGAGGCCCGTCAGGTTCTGATCGTCTGTGGCGGCACGGCCAGGGGTCGCCGCGAGCACGAGGGCCGCGAGCGCGACGAGCAGCGCGCTACACGCCCACGAACACGATCCGCGTCGGAGTCGTCGCATCGACCTGTACCCCCATGATCATCTCGAAGTCCGCATCGTACATCCCCGCCGGCATCCACGCCGCGTGGGCGACCCAGTCCCCCCGGGAGGGGTCGAGCCATTGGATGCCGGAGAACTCCGGGCGGGACAGGGAGGAAACTTGACGCGCGACGTACGTCCCGTTCTCGAACGGTTGCAACGGGAGGCCGATCGCGGTGTACCCGAGGTCAAGGGGCGTCGCGAGGACGCCGACACTGTACGTGCTCGCGCCCCGGAGGTACACAGCGCGGACCGGGACGACGAGGTAGTACCACGCGGGGCCCGCCCGCAGAGCGCTGACGTGCGTGTACCAGACGGTGGCTGCGGCCGTGGCAGGGACCGTCGCGAGGAGGTCGTCGTCGGTCCCCGGGTCCCCGCGGAGCACCCCGGGAGAGCGGGATGCGAAGACCCGGTACGTCCCGTTCCCCGGCGGGATGCCTGCGAGCGATGGCCACGTGAGGACCACGTCGTCGCCCGTGACCGTGGCGGCCAGTTCCCGCGCCGTCGTGGCGGCGTCGAACCCCGCCAAGGGGTAGGGAGGCCATGTCGCGTAGTCGATCATCGCGGCGGGCAGGCCCACGAAGTTCACCGACGCCCTGGCGGCAAAGTCTACCAGGTATCCCGCGCCAACCCGAAGCGTGCGGTTCGGATCGCCGTCGCCGGGCACAGACCTCCACCGCCCCGCCTCCATGTAGTAGAGGCCCTTGGCGCCGGTGAAGGTGAGGAACTCCCCCGCCGTGTCGACCCAGCCGGAGGCCGTGTAATCGATCCACGGGTACGCTGCTAGAGGGAGGGAAAACGTCGACACACCAGCGGGGAACTCCTTCGTCCATGCGCCGGCGGTGTTGCTCGTCGCCCCGGTGCGTCCGACCGTCGTGTTGTGGGCGCGGACGACGTAGTAGTGCGCCCCCGGTGCCCTCGAACCGAAGTCCGTCCACGCCGTCACGTTGGGGAGGCGCATGGGAACGCCGAAGTCGAACCCCGTGGGGGTGCGCGCGGTGTACAGCTCGTACGAGTCGGCCATGGGGGCCGCCCGCCACGTCAGCCGGACGAGGCCACCGATGGGCGCGGTTGCCGTGAGCTCTTCTGGGATTCCAGGGGCAGGCACGGAGTAGAACGGGTATCGGTCCTGGCTGTCCGCGTCAATCGCGTACGGGGCGTCGCCGATGCCGTCCGGCCCGGGGATGCTTTGGAGCGGCCCGCTGTACACGTCGTTGTCCGCGTAGTCGGACCACCAGTTGCCGCCGGACGGGTAGCCATCGTCCCATGAATTTCCTGGGAATGTGTCCCGCGCTTGCGCGGTATTGAATTCGAGGTGATTGTGATCGACCTGGTTCGACCCGCCCCGCAACTCAACGCCAACCGTGTTTCCGCGGAGGGTGTTCCCGCGGATGAGCCCCTGCGTCTGCTCGGACAGGATTCCTGCTCCCGATTCGCTCACGAAGTTCCCCAGGACCGTGCTCCCATATGCGGGCTGGGAACCGGCGCCCAGCGAGATTCCGGAAACGCGTCCCCCGGTCACTCGGTTGTTCCGGATCAGCGCACCCGCGGTGGGGTACACGCTGATGCCGAAATCGCGCGGGTTCTCGACCACGTTTCCCTCGATTACGATTCCAGTCCCGCCGGCGCCGATGGCAAAGTCTCCCGCCTCCACATGGTTGCCCCGGATAACATTCCGGTCCCCGTATGCTGCGATCTGCTCGTGGGAGCCTGGAGCGAGAAAGTGGAGATTGAGGATCGCGGAGTCCCTCCCGGATAGCTCGACCCCCTTGTTGGCGGACGTTGACAGCCCGATAAAGGTGCCGTTGGCAATCCGGCATCCGTCGCATCGTCCGGCGGAGACCCCGCCGGACATCCCTTCGATCGAGAACGTGTCCAGGATGAGTCCGGGCGTGTCGAGTGCCTCCACCCCCCAGGTTGTCACCGCGGACCCCCCGTCAATCGCTACATCGCGCAGGGTGACCTTCGAGAATGCTCCGGCTTCGATGGCGGCGTCACACGCAAGAACCGTGCATCGCACGGTCAGCCCGTCCGCCTCAAGTTCGGTTAGGTTAGCAATCACTCGGCCGTTGTCAAGCACTGCATGACGGAAGCTGACGATTGCGCTGCTGCCCCGAACCACGAATTGACTCTGCATGCCCGTCCGATTCTGGCGGAACGTGACCGGATTTCCTAGCTCGCCTTGCGCCCGCAGTGTGCCGTTCACCGCCATCCTCCACACACCCTCGAAGCGCACCTCCACCCCCGCCAAGATCGTCAGAGACGCCCGTGCGTCGACGTATGCGTCGTGCGTTACGATGTACGGACTGCCCAAGGGGTCCCACGTCACGTCTCCCGTAATGAGGTCGGGGACGAGCGTTCCCTCAGGGAGGATCGGATTCGGAGCGCCCCATCGACCCGACTTCAAGGCATCTGGGCTCGCAATCGAGAGGACCGCCAAAACCGAAAGTAGAACGACGAGAGCGATGGTTCGACCCGCGCCAAGCGACATCTCCTCTTCCCGTTGCCTGAACGACCGATACGCGATAAAGATTGTCGGACCACTTGTAGGTACTCCGGCTTTCGGCTTCTTTCGCCAAACCTTCCGTGAATCTCTGCCGCGGATTCGATGTGCGGCTGCAAGAAATCGGACACGCGCGCACCCATTTATTCGCCAACTTGCCGGGGGACACATGCGTTTGACCCGCAACGTATCGCGAGCGCCGGATTCGATAACCACCCCACAATCCTAAATATGGAGGGCCGAATCCACAACCCGTTCCCCCCAGAGGAGAGGACTCCCGATGCCGGAGCTCCGAAAGGACTACATCACTGACACCTGGGTCGTCTTCTCCACGATCCGCTCGAAGCGCCCCGAGGAGTTCAAGACTTCGGGCCGGCTGACCCCGGCCGAGAAGTGCCCGTTCTGCTACGGCCACGAGCACATGACGCCGCCGGAGATCCTCGCGTACCGCAAGGACGGACCCGCGAACTCGTCGGGCTGGTGGATCCGGTGCGTGCCGAACAAGTACCCCGCCCTCCAGGTCGAGGGGGAGGTCCACCGGCGGGTCCACCAGCTGTTCCAGTCCGTGAACGGGGTCGGCGCCCACGAGGTCATCGTGGAGACGCCCGACCACGACGCGAACCTCTCCGACCTCAGCGACTTTCAGGTCCAGGAGGTCCTCACGGCGTACAAGCAGCGGTACATCGACCTTCGACGGGACAAGCGGTTCAAGTACATCCTGATCTTCAAGAACCACGGAGAGAAAGCGGGCGCCTCCCAGACCCACCCGCACTCCCAGCTCATCGCGACCCCGATTGTCCCCCGGCGAATCATGGAGGAGGCCACCGCGGCGACGCGACACTACGAGGCGACCGGGGGCTCGTGCATCTGGTGCGACGTCGTGGAGACAGAGCAGGAGGAGGAGAAGCGAGTCGTCTCGGAGAACGAGATGTTCATCGCCCTCTCCCCCTACGCGGCGAGGTTCCCGTTCGAGACGTGGATTCTTCCGAAGGCCCATGAGATGGCGTTCGAGGACTTCACGGATGATGAGCGAACCCCACTCGCCAGAATCCTGAAGGACGTCCTCGGTCGACTGCACAAGATCTTGGACGACCCGCCATTCAACTATTACATCCACACGGCGCCGACGGATCGCAAGGAGTCCCGGTACCATTGGCACTTCGAGATCACGCCGCGCCTCACGGAGACCGCGGGCTTCGAGCGGGGGACCGACTTCTACATCAACCCGGTCATGCCGGAGGACGCGGCGGGGATTCTCCGTAACAAGTCGACCTCAGGCCGATCGTGACCGTCACAGCCTCTCGAGGACTTGCTTCCGTTTCTCCATGTACTCCGCTTCGGTGATGATCCCTTCGGCCTTCATCTGATTGAGTTCCGCCATCCGCGCGGCAATTTCGTCGACGCGAGACGGAGACATCATCGACCTGGGCCGAGGGGCGCTCCGATTGCTGGTCACGCTTCAGTGAGCCCGGGGCGTGAACCGCGCATCTACGTCTCCGTCGCGCGGGGCGGTGTCCCCTTGGCCGCCGATTCCCCAGGGACGACGCGCGCAAGAATGACGGAGACATTGTCTGGCGCGCCCGCTTGGATCGCGAGTGCGAGGAGAGCCTTCGCAGCGGATGCCGCGTTCCTGCTTCCATACACGGCCCGCGCGATCTCGTCGTCCTTCACGACTCCATGGAGACCGTCCGAAGACAAGAGGACATAGTCGTAGTCGTTCACGTCTCCCACATGACGCACGGTCGGTTGGAACCGATCCGGCGGAACGAGGCCAATCCCCTTGCTGATCCGGTTCCGCTGCGGGTGGACGGCGGCCTCGGCTTCCGTGAGTTGTCCCGCGTCGATCAGCGCCTGCACAAGGGAGTCGTCCCGAGTGGCGCGCTGAATCCCGCCGTCGCGGAGGAGATAACACCGGCTGTCGCCCGCATGGGCAACGAACAATGCCGAGCCCGCGGTGTACGCAACGACAATCGTTGACCCCATTTTCGAAGCTGACCGGGGATCCTGCGACGCGTGCACCCGCTCGTTCACTGCCGCGAGAGCGTTCGTAAGTAATTCGATCTGACCGGGAACATCGTCTTCAGGGACGTCCCCGAAGCGATCCGCGACGTACGAAGATAACGCCGTGAGCGCCAGATGGCTGGCAATCTCCCCCCGTTCCATCCCCCCCATGCCATCAGCAACCGCCAGCAGCCGGCTGTCGACCGTCCCGCCGCCACCGTCCCGGATGAGTCGGAGGACGAGCACGGCATCTTCGTTATTCGTTCGCTTCGATCCGCGGTCGCTGACGTGAGCAACGCGCAAGCCGAATCGGTCCGAGCCCTGTGAGGTCCGTTGCCCGCTTGGGACCGACGGGACAGGTTCCGTCTCGATTGGGTCTCGGGGTCTCACGAGGCACCCCCCTGCACTCCGATATCGGGGGCCAACGGTGGCGGCGAAGGCAGGCATGGCAGGAGCGGGTCGCCGTATTAGAACGTATCCGAGCCTGAGGTCTTCGCGGGCCCAATCGTTATCTCGCCCAGGTCCCATGAAAGCGGGATGCGGCACTGTGCGAACCTGGGGTGCAGGGTGTCTTCCGATCAGTCTACCTCTTCGCGTCCCGGACCCATTTGCCGACCGTGGGGATACCTGACGTGTGGGTGAGGCGGCTCATCGCTAAGGGTCGCAAGACGGACGTACTGGAGCGAGCCATCCTCCTCCAGGGCACCTGCCCCGAGTGTAACCTACCCACGAAATCCGTCGCTCGGGCGTTCTCCCTGGTCGTCGGTCCGGGCGTTATCCCGAGCTTGCCCGCGTCCCTTCTGGAGGCGTCGGGGACGGGGCGTTGGCGGGCGTGCGGCCAATCCCATGAGTGGCTCGTCGGAATTGAATGGCGGGAGGCCGTCCTTCGCTGTTGGCGGTGCCAGCGCCCGCACGGAACGGAACGCTCGCCGCCCCCATGTCCTACGTGCGGAGCGGCGGTCGACATTGACCGAATCAGCGTGGAGTACGGGCGCGTGGTGCCCTGTGCCGCGTCAGCGATGGGGATCGAGAGTCTCCAACCGGAGGCCTTCGAGTGTCTCGACTGGACCCAGGATCCTCAGGGCCTGATTGATGCGCTCCTCGGCCGCCCATCTCAACCGGGAGCGACTGAGGGCGATGCTGCAGCGGCCCCCGCGCCGTCCCGTCCGCGCCCATCGTTCCCCGCGCTACGGGAGATTTACGCCTCGTCTTCGATCGTCAAGGGAGGCGTCCCGTACTCCCTGCTCGGCCTGCTAGGGAAGGGCGGATTCTCAAAAGTCCATCTTGCCCAGGCCCCCGAGGGTCGGTTCGTCGTGCTCAAGGAGGCATGGGGCTATCGAACGGAAAATGAGAAGGGGACGGACGAGCGATTGAACGCGTACCTCCTCGCTGTTCGGAAACTGAGAGCGGAGGGCGAGTACCTGCGCCAGTTTGCGGGGAACGCGCGCATCCCGCAATACGTCGAGAGCTTCGAGTGGGAAGGCAGCTCGTTCCTCGCGATGGAGTTCATCCACGGTCCGAACCTCCGAGAATACGTGCACGCGATGTCGGCCGCGCCCAACCGCGGGCTGGAAATCGATGAGGCCCTTCGAATCTTCAAGCAGGCGGCGGATGTGGTCCGCGCGATTCACGGGAGCCACAAGGTCCATCGCGACCTGACGCCGCGGAACTTCTTGATGCGGGCGGGCAACCCGATCCTCATCGACTTCGGGACGGTCGCATCGGACACTGGCCCAACCTTGGAGGTCGCAACCGGGATTTCCGCGGGTGGGTACCACGCACCGGAACAGGCGCGAGGCGTCGCTTCGCGGCTCTGCGACATCTTTAGCCTGGGGTCGTGCCTCTACTTCCTCCTCACAGGAAGGGATCCTCCGCAAGCGACGCGGGACGGACGCGCGGAGCAGAGCATGGCTGCAGAGATGGGGCGGCAGGGTGTACCGCCCGCCGTCCAAACCATCGTCGTGACGTCTCGAGCCTGGAACGCGGCGGACCGATTCGGGACGGTGGACTTGATGGTGACGATGGTCCACTTGTTCGAACACCCTGAGCTCCGGGTGTGCAGCAGCTGCGGGACGTACGTCGAGCGGGGTCAGCGCCGCTGCCCCGGGTGCGGCCTTCGCCATTGTTCCGGTTGCGGTGCGGCGCTGGGTACGCAGACCCGATGTTCGTCGTGTTCCCGGGCGACCTGCCGATGGTGCGACACCGCGATGCGGCCGTGCGCGGAGTTCTGTTCGGGATGCGGGACCTCGCAGGCGTCGCGGGCGTGTCCGGAATGCGGCAGACCGGCGCCCGCCGAAGCGTCCTTCTGTCGATCGTGCGGCTCAACATTTCGGTGATGGACAAGATTCGGTGTGGCCGGTGCCGTTCATTGCCTCACGGGCGGGGCCGCCCCCGTTTCCCGCCGATCACGAAGACAGAACAACGGCTGGCTCAGAGTCTGCACGGTCTCCTAGAGATCGAATCCCTAGGTTCTATTCCACGTAGACTTCGTACCCCAAGCTTTATCGCACCTCCAATTCCTCTATGCTCGGGAGGAGGACCGCGGCAACAGCGCCGCGGCGGGTCCGTGTCGATCAAACCTCGACGGATGGCATTACTGGTCGTACGGGAGGGGCTCTTTGTCGCACTCAGCTTTGCAGGGGCATGGCTCTTCCTAAACCACGACCTCCTGTATTTTCTGCCCTCCGTCCGCCCCGCGGCTGCACCTCGCTACGCCTACGCGGTGGTCACGGCGATCATCTACCTCTTCATGAGGGGCGTGTCCATGGTCGCGGGCCTTCGGCTTCCTCAAAAGGCGGAAGGCCGGGCGCCGAAGATGTCCGGGTACCCTGGAGTCAAACCGGTGCGACGAATCATTCCGGC
>VBML01000138.1 GCA_005878915.1 Methanobacteriota archaeon
GCCCGGACGGTCCGCGGGCTGCGCCTCGCGGCCCGAGGAAAGAACAGCGTCAACGAGGAATAGGTGAGGACGAAAACTATGGCCGACAACGCTCGCACGACGTCGGATGGCAACATCGCGGTTCACCTCTGGAAACGGCGCCGGCCGTGTATTCCCCTCTCCTGGATAAACTGCTCGAAGGACGGCTCCCGTGTGGAGGGAACTAGGGGCCGGAACGGGAGGACGCGAGAGATACGCGCAGGGTAACCCGCACCGCCGCGTCCCAGGTATCCGGGCCGCGAAGTCGAAAAATCAGATCGAGCGCCTGCATGGTACGGAGAAGGAGCGGACGAAGGTGATGCGGGCGTTCGACACGGACGACGGGGCCGCGCTGATCGCGAAGGCTTCCGTGTCCATTACAACCTCGTGAAGCCGCACATCACGCTCGGCGGGGAGACTCCCGGCGTCTTGGCGGGCATATACCTGCCGGATGGTTTCCGATGGAAAGCGATTCTCGAAGCCGCCGTCACCCGAGAAGTTACAGCCGCCCCTTCAGAGGAAGGCCAGACGGAATCACCCGATTAGGGCACAGAACCCGCGTGTAGGGGGATTGCCTCACCGCAGCTCCGGCGGAGGGGTGAGGCCGGCCCTGCGGACGATGTCCCAGAACTCCGCGTCGCTCACGCCGCGGCGTTTCTCCTCCCGCTCGCGGTACATGTGAATGAACGCTTCCTGCTCGTCCTTCGATCGGGACTCGGCCAGGTCCTTGATCATCGCGACGATCTGCCTCACCTGATCAGGCGTCGCGTGGACACGGTGCCTCGTCAGCCTGTCCTCCACCGCGGCGGACCCTGTGTGCTTACCGAAGATGAACCGGCGCTCCCGTCCGACGCGCTCCGGCTGCATCGGCTCGTACGTCGAGGTCATCTTGATGACGCCGTCCGCGTGGATCCCGCTCTCGTGGCTGAAGCTGTTGTACCCGACGACGGCCTTGTTCACCGCGATGGGGATCCCGCTGAGCTGCTCGACGAGCTTCGAGACCTCCGCAATCCGCGAGACGTCGATCCCCGTCTTGTACCCATAGAGGACCTCGAGGGCCATCACGAGTTCCTCGAAGCTCGCGTTCCCGCTTCGCTCTCCGAGGCCGTTCACGCAGGTGTGCGGGACCTCCACGCCCACCTCGAGGGCCGCGAGGCTGTTCGCCACCGCGAGCCCGAAGTCGTTATGGCAGTGGACACTGAGCTGCGCCGGCTTGAACCGTTTCTTGACGCGCTCGATGAACCACCGCATCATCGTCGGGCTCGTGTATCCGACCGTGTCGCTGAGGACGACCCGGGTCGCTCCCGCGTCGATCGCGGCGTTGTACAACGTGACGACGTAGTCGAAGTCCGCCCGGAACGTGTCCTCCGTGACGAACGTGACGCCGACCCCATGGGCCTTCGCGTACTCGCACTCCCGCACGGCGGCCTCGAGGACCTGTTCGCGGGTCATGTTCAGCTTGTACTTCAGGTGGAGGTCCGAGCACGCGATGAAGATCGAGACCTCGTCCGCGTCGCACTCGATGCACGCCTCCACGTCGCGGCGCACCGCGCGGCACGCCGCCAGGATCGACGCGTCGAGTCCCGCGTTCGCGACGAGCTTCACGCCCCGGTACTCCTCCTTCGAGACGACCGGGATGCCGACGTCCATGATGTCGACGCCCATCTCGCTGAGGACCGTCGCGATCCTCAACTTCTCCTCCGGCGAGAAATAGACGCCGGGGGTCTGCTCGCCATCCCGCATCGTCTCGTCCCAGAAGAGGATCTTCGGCGGGAGCTGCTTGCCGAGGCCTGCCTCGATGTTGTAGTTCCATACGAGCCGCTCCTCGCCCATGTCGAGCCCCCGCGATTCGAGTCAGTTACGAATCCGGAGTGGGAATATAAACCGGCGGTCAACGAGGATCGGCCTCGGAGAACGCTGAAACGTCGCTCTACTTCTCCTGGGGTTTCGTATTGACTGACCGCGCGGTGCCCTTATGGCCCGCGCCGCCATCGCTCGCCCCGTGGCCCGCAAGCCGATCCAGACCTCGGTCGAGTTCGAGGCCCGCCTCCCCGTGAAGGGACGCGTCCTGTGGGCCGTGATGTGCGACCACTGCGAATCCGAAGGCGAGCTCCGCATCCGGATGGCCCGGGATCCCTCAAAGGGCTGGTCGTACCGGCTGGACGACACGGAGAGCTTCGTCGACATCCACGCGGTTGACAAGGGCAAGGCGTACGAGAAGGTCCGCGCGGGGGAGTGGGTGTCGGGCCGGCTCATCGTCTTCGGGTCCCTGAAGAAGGTGTGGGCGAAGGCGGTCGCGATGGAGGGGGCTGCCCTCGAGGACGGCACCCGCCTGACGGGGGAAGTCTCTCTTGGAGAACAGCACGCGCAGGTCGATTTCGGGCTCTTCAAGGCGTTCCTCCGGTTCGAGGACCCCCAACAGATGCTGCGCGTGCTCCGACACGAAGGGATCAAGGATGGCTCGTTCGTCGCGACGAGCACGCAGGTCGACATCGAGGTCGACCGGTGGGGGCGGAAGGACGAGGTCCTCCGGGACAAGGGTCGTCGGTAGGCCGGATTACGGGCCCGACTTCCGGTCGACGAGGAGCTGAGCGAGGTACTGGGCCTCGAGCAGGAAGCCGTTTCGATAGGGCTTGTCGAGTTGCTCGACAAGGACCTTCTTCGCGGCGCGGACCGCGGGCCATGGACGGGACGCAATCTCCCCCGCGAGGGCCTCCGCGGCAGCGAGGGCGCCGCCTTTGGGCACGACGCGGTTCACGAACCCGATCTCCGCCGCGACACGGGCCGTGATGGGAGCGCCCGTCAGGATCGCCTCCCGCGTGCGGGCCTTCCCGAGGGCGTGGCGGAGCCGCTGCGTTCCGCCGAAGAACGGGATCCACCCCTCGCCGACCTCCGGGCTCTCGAAGCGGGCGTCCTCCGCCGCGACGACGAGATCGCACGCAAGGGCGAGGTCGAGGCCCCCGCCACGGGAGACCCCCTCGACGGCGGCGATCCAGATCTTCTCGGAGTGTTCGATCCGCCATGCGACGTCCTGCCCCAGCTGAGCGGCTGCCAAGAGGCGTTTCGGTTCTTGTCCGTGAAATTCCCGGAAATCGGTGCCGGTGGAGAACGTGCTGCTCGCACCGGACAAGACTGCCGCGCGAACGCCCGACCCCCTCTCCACGTTTGAGATCGCAACCGCCAAGTCCGCCACGGTCTCCATGGAAAGCGCGTTGTCCGGAGGGCGGTCGATGATGACGATAGCAACCGGTTTGTCCGAGGACACGCGGACGGTCCCGCTCACGGAAGGAGGAAGCGATAGCGACCGGAAAAGGGTTCGGTCCTGAGGAGGTCCCGAGGAGCCGACCTCCACTAGGTCAACTACCTAGGTGCCATCGATGGCGGGACGAATGACGGCTTTGCGTTCCGCTCGCGAGTAAAGACGTTCGAAACGGAGTTAGAACTCCTTTCTTGAAATCACCAGGAGAATCAATGCAACCAGCGACAGAAGACTCGCCTCGAACCCGAGCCACCCGAAAAAGAATAGCCCGAGAATCGAGCCTACGAGGGCGAGAGACCACATCCTTCGCCGAAGCGCCATCACTCCTCCGAGGATTTCGACAATACCGAAGATGATGGCGATGGCCCCGCAGATGTAGAACAACGTCTGGAAGCCCGCTGCAAATGGGCCGAAGAGGCCGAGGATAGCGGCTGAGCTGAAGGCGATGACGGCCCAAAACGTCATCCCGTCAATCGCGGCGACGATCATTAGAATCGCGGCGACCATCGGGATCACCGTCTGCGGTTTCGCGGGCGGAGGCCCGGCCATCGGAGGGGACATACCGGGCGGTCCGTACGCAGGCGGTCCAAAGCCAGGCGGAGACATGGGGGGTTGCATGCTCATGGGGGGCCGCATCTGGGTAGCGTTACTTAAACGTGTAGGACGGCCCCTTGAGCACCCGTCCGCCCTTCGGCAGACGCGCCGGCGCCGGTCCGGGCGCATCCTTTAACCCGATTGTGGGTTCCCTTGGCGGGAAGGGCCTTGGAGCGACCCTGGCTCCGCAGTTGGCCGGAAGGCGTCCCGAAGACGATCGACTATCCGACGTCGAGCGTCGCGGGGATCCTCGCCAAGGCCGCGAAGGAATCCCCGGAGGCGGTCGCCACGCAGTTCTATGGGGCGCGGCTCACGTACCGCGAGATCGATGCCGCCGCGAGCCGGTTCGCGGGAGGGCTCCGCCGGATCGGCGTGAAGCCCGGAGACCGGGTCTCCCTCCTGATGCCGAACTGCCCGCAGTTCGTGATCGCGTTCTTCGGCGTTCTCCGCGCGGGCGGGATTGTCGTCCAGACGAACCCGCTGTACACGCCGCGGGAGCTCCAGGAGATGTACCGCGACGCGGGCGTGGAGACCGTCGTGTGCGCGGACCTGTTCTTCAAGAACGTCGCGAAGGCGAAACCTCTGTCGGGTGTGAAGCGGGTCGTCGTGACGGACATCAAGGAGTACCTCCCCGGGCTCCTTGCCGCGCTGTACCCGATCAAGAAAAAGAAGGACTACGGGAAGATCGTGATTCCGGTGGAGCCGTGGGTGCACCGTTTCCAGGATCTCGTCGCCTCGGGGCCCGTAACGCGTGAGCCCACGGACATGAATGACGTCGCGGTCCTCCAGTACACGGGGGGCACGACGGGGACCCCGAAGGGGGCGATGCTGACGCACCGGAACCTCGTCGTGAACGCGCACCAGTCGATCGCGTGGTTCCCCGGGCTGAAGCCGACCCAGGAGAAGTTCCTGTGCGCGATCCCGTTCTTCCATGTGTACGGCCTCACGATCGCCCTCCTCGGGCCGATCACGATCGCGGCGACGATGGTCATCCATGCGAACCCGCGGGAGATCGAGGGGATCATGAAGCTGATCACGAAAACGAAGCCCGCGATCTTCCCGGGCGTCCCGACGATGTACATCGCGATCGTGAACCACCCGAAGGTCTCCTCGTACGACCTGAAGTCCATCCGCGCGTGCATTTCGGGCGCGGCGCCGCTCCCGCCGGAGGTCCGGAAGAAGTTCGAGGCGATGACGGGCGGGAAGCTCGTCGAGGGGTACGGGCTCACGGAGGCCTCCCCCGTGACCCATTGCAACCCGATCTACGGGCGGTACAAGGAGGGGATCGGGATCCCCCTCTCGGACACGGATGCGAAGGTCGTGGACATCGAGACGGGCACCCGCGACCTCGGCGTCGGGGAGTCCGGCGAGCTCGCGATCCGTGGTCCCCAGGTGATGAAGGGATACTGGAATCGCCCGGACGAAACCGCCCACGTGATGACGAAGGACGGCTGGCTCCTGACGGGGGACATCGCGGTGATGGACGAGGACGGCTACTTCCGGATCGTGGACCGGAAGAAGGACATGATCATCGCGTCCGGCTATAACGTGTACCCGAAATCGTCGCGTTCTGCAGGGAGCAGCTTGCCCCGTTCAAGGTGCCGAAGCATATTGAGTTCGTGAAGGAACTCCCGATGACCCTCGTCGGGAAGGTCCTGCGGCGGGCCCTTCGGGAGCAAGAGGCGAAGAAGACCGCCGGCTGAGACTCCTCCGCTGAATTCCCCCCGAGGCGTGTGTCGCTCCCCTCCACACGGAATCTATAAGTGCACGGTTCCGCTGGTGATGGGTCCGGTTTCCATGGAAACGTCTGCACAGGAGAAAGCACGGCCGATGCGGGTCGAGATTCGGGGCTTCGAGCCGAAGGACTACCCGCGGATCGTGGAGATCTCGAACCTCCTGTACGCGCCGCACCGCTGGACGGAGGACGAGGCCCGCTACGAGGACGAGCACTTCGATAAGAAGTACTTCTTCCGTCGGTGGGTCGCCGAGGACCCCGCCTCCCGCGAGGTCGTCGCGGCGGGCGAGCTGAACCACATGCCCTGGAGCTACCACCCGCAGAAGTTCTGGATGGACCTCCAAGTCCACCCCGGTTGGCAGCGCCGCGGGATCGGACAAACGATGTACGATAAACTGAGCGCGGAGCTGCAGAGTCAGAACGCCATCGTCATCCGGACCTCCGCGCAGGAGAGCAAGACGGATAGCGTCCGCTGGATCCAGCGGCGGGGGTTCGTCGAGAAGATGCGGAACTG
>VBML01000139.1 GCA_005878915.1 Methanobacteriota archaeon
GAGGAGAAGACCGCGTTGTCCGTGCTCCCGGGCCACCGGCTCCTGCTCGCTGGTGAGGGCCACGTCGCCGTCCGCCTCGCGGCGCGTGGCGCGATTGCCGGGGCGGTGGCATCGGTCCTCCTGCTCCTCCCGCTCCGACTCTTATTGGGTCCCCCTCTCGACGCCTACGAGCGGGGAAAGGGGGCGATTCCGTTCATCCTGATTGGGATCGCGGCCCTCCTCGTGCTCTCCGAGAAGGAGCGGCGCATCCGTCGCCCGTCCGGTCTGAAGTCGGTCCGTTCCTGCCGGTCCCGACAGCGGGGGACCGCAGCCTTGCTGTTCCTCGCCTCTGGCGCCCTGGGGGAGGCGCTCCTCGGCGGCCGCTGGCTGACGGGATGGAACTGGTTCCCCCTCGGACCAATGACCCAAGATGTCGGCACCCTGATCCTCTTCCCGCTGTTCACGGGGCTCTTCGGGCTCCCGACCCTCGTCCTCAGCTCTCGGGGCGGGTCTGTCGTTCCGCCGCAGGATGTTTCCGCGGACGCCAAGGTCGGTGGGCACGCGCTTGCTCGAGGGATTCTCTCCGGGTCCATCGCCGGGGCGCTCGTCTCTTGGCTTCCGGGGTTGAGCTCGGGTGCCGCGACCGCCCTTGCGCAGCTCCTGTCTCGCGGTCGCGGGGACGAGTCCTCCCACAAATCCCTTCGCGAATTCATGGTGGCCCTCGGGTCCGTGGCGACCGCCACCTCCGTCTTCACCGTGTCCGTTCTGTTCATCATCGACCGGGCCCGGAGCGGGGCGGCCGTCGCGATCTTGGAGTTGAACGCGGGCGCGGTGGCGGTTTGGAATCCTGCCACGGAGCCACCAATGTTGCTCCTCCTGTTGCTCCTTTCCGCACTCCTCGCCGCGGCGGTGGCGTACCCGCTCACCGTTGGGGTCAGCCGTCTCGCGGCGGTTCGGATTCACCGGGTCCGATATGACTTCGTCGCCCGCGGGATTCTTGCTGTTCTCGCGGTGTTGCTGTTTGTCATGGCGGGGGCCGCGGGGTTGATGATCGCCGTCCTCACGGGTCTTCTCGGGCTGGTCCCTCCACGGGCGGGGGTGAAGCGGGTCCATCTCATGGGCGCCCTGATCGTGCCCGTGATCATCCTGTACCTGGCGTCCCCGTGAATCCCCGCTGGCGAGATGTGCGGGGGCATGCGCGCTTCACTCGTCCGAGTTCTGGCGCGTTCCATAAGGAGTGGCGTACCGGTACGTCTCCTTGATTCGCTGGAGGCCGTCGATTTCCCGGATGTACGCCGCAACGGAGCGGGGTACGAGCGCCTCCCAGTCGCCATCGCTGAACATCCTCTTTCGAACCTCCGTCCCGCTGAGGTCCTCCCGGGCGATCATCGGCAGGGAAACGACATTGATCCCGCGCTCCTTGAAGAGGCGGATGACGAGGGCGGAGTTCGTGTACACCGCGTCGAACTTCGGGATCAGGGAGAGGACGTGGCCGACCCAGACGCTGTGGACGTGGGTGTCCGGGATCGGGATGATGTGATAGTTTCGGATTCCCTCCGCGTCCAAGGCGCGTTGGATCATCTCGAATCGTTCGGCCGCCGTGAACGGGTTCTCGCCTGTATGGCTGTATTGGGCGGAGCCAATCCCGATGATCACCTCGCCGTGCTTCTCAAGGATGCGCTTCGCGGTCGCAAGGTGACCGTTATGGAAGGGCTGGAACCGGCCGATGAAGAGGGCGCGACTACCCTTCATCCCCGTCGTCCTCGAGGAACTGATCAAGATACTCGCACTCGATTGTGAGGTATTTGCGGCAGTGGATGCACCGCGTATCGTTCCGCTCTGGATCCAGCGCTGCGTTGAACTCGAAACACGGGTAGCCGATGAACTCGTCTTCGAAGGGCTCGTCCTCCATCGACTCGCCTCGGGGGCACTAGAACGACGACGCGCGCGCGATCCCCGGTCCCGGAACGCCCGGGAACGAGGGGGGCTTCGGGACGATCGCGGCGAGCTTCGCGAGGAGGCCCTGCTTCTGGGGGCTCCCGACGAGGGCGTGCTCGAGGACTTCCTTCAGGTTCTCCACGGGCACGATTTCGATCTTCCCCATGTAGCGGTCCTCCAGGAGGACGTCCTTCATGTTCGCCTTCGGGATGAGGACCTTCTTGATTCCCATCTCCGCGGCCGCCTCGATCTTCGCGGTCACCCCGCCCACCGGAAGCACCTGTCCGCGGACGCTCAATGAGCCGGTCATCGCGACGCTCTGGTCCACCTCGACGCCTTCGAGGGCGCTGATCACCGCCGCGGCGACGGAGATGGACGCGCTGTCCCCCTCCGTGCCCTCCCGGCTCCCAACGAATTGCACGTGGATGTCGTGGTTCGAGATGTCCTCGCCCGTGTACTTCTTGATGAGAGCGGCGACGTTCTCGACTGCCTCCTTCGCGATGTCCCCGAGCCGGCCCGTCGCGATGATCTTCCCGCCGTTCTTCACCTGCGCCGGAGTGACCTCCGCCGCGATCGGCAACACGATTCCACTGAATTCCGCCATCGTCGCGTCCCCGCTGTAGACGGCGAGCCCGTTGACGACGCCCGCGACCGCACCCTCGGTGACGAACGTCTTGTACTCCTTGCCCCGCTCGATGATGCGGTCCGCGACCTGCTGCTCGAGGGACCGCGCGATCTTCTTCGCTTGGACAACGTGGGCTGCCGTCGCGAGGGGAGCCCCCTGTTCCTGAGCGATGTCGCCTGCGACACGGATCAACCCGCCGAGTTCTCGCAGCCGGAGCGTGAGTTGCCCGCGGCGACCTGCCCGCCGCTGGGCTTCCCGGAGGATCTCGAGGACCGCCCCGCGATCGAAGTGCGGGATCTTCTTATCCTTCGATACCTCCTGTGCGACAAACCGGATCAGCTTCTCCCGGTTCGCGTTCGAGTCCGGCATCGTGCTCTTCATGTAGATTTCGTACCCGTACCCTCGGACCCGCGATCGGAGGGCGGGATGCATTCCCGCGACGGCGTCGAGGTTACCGGCGGCGACGAGAATGAAGTCGCACGGGACCGCCTCCGTCTTCACCATCGCACCGCTCGACCGCTCGCTCTGGCCGATGATGGAGAACCGCTTTTCCTGCAGGGCGGTGAGGAGGCTCTGCTGGCTCTCCATCCGCAGGACGTTGATCTCATCGAGGAACAGGACGCCCTTGTGGGCCTTGTGGATGGCCCCCGCCTCCACGCGCTCGTGCGCGGGCGTCTCCAGCCCGCCGCTCTGGAACGGGTCGTGCTTCACGTCTCCGAGGAGGGCCCCCGCGTGGCTCCCCGTGGCGTCGATGAACGGAGGAAGCTCGTCCGGCGTGTGGCTCACGAGGAGCTTCGGCACGAGGACGTTCTCCTGGCGGTGACCCGTGTAGCGGGTCGCCATCCAGATGATCCCCGCGACAAGGATCCCGAAGAGAAGGACCATCGAATTGAATCCCGGCGGGTTCCTGGTCCAGTCAATGGAGAGGAGGACGCTCAACCCCACGATGAAGAAGAGGATCGTCATCATCATCGACGCCTTCTGCTCCCGCCGTTGCACCGCCTCCGCCTTCTGGGCGTTCACGATCTCGCGCCCCTTCCCTGCGGGGACGACACGGATCTTCGGCTCGTTCGGGTCCTCCGGATTGTGATAGACGATGAGGTCCTGGAGGTCGTCCCGAGGGAGGAGTTCGGTCATCGACCGGGCGAGCATCGACTTCCCGGTCCCAGGGTCTCCGATCAGGAGGACGTGCCGCTTCTGCTCGGACGCCTTCTTGATGACCTCGACGGAGGACTCCTGCCCGATGACCTGGTCGACGAGGCGTTCGGGAATCTTGATCTCCGCGGTGCTGCGGAACTCTTGGCTGCGAATCCACAAATCAATGGCTTCCGGGTCTTCCGAGCCAGAAAGGGTGTCCGCCATGTATCCGGTCCCACAGCCCAACGTGCACGTTGATTACGTGCGTCCGTCAATTAAATCTTTTCGCCGTAAACGTCGCGGGAGGAGACCTTCCCGTGCCTCCGGGGGGACGCTCAGGCCGCTCGCGCCGCAATCATCTCTGCGAGCCTGAGGAAGCCCGCCTCGACGTTGTCACCCGTTTTCGCACTCGTGAACAGGAACGGGGACTTATGGGTGTCCGCGAGCGCTTTCACGTCTCCCGGAGTGATTTTCGCCTGGTCCCTCAGGTCCGCCTTGTTCGCAAGGAATTGCACCGGTATGTTCCCCGTCACGCGGTCCACCGCGGCGATCCAGTCGTTCAATTCCATGAGCGTCTCCTTCCGCGTGATGTCGCAGACCGCCAGGATCCCCTGGGCCCCATGGAAATACGCTTCCTTGAGGAGCTCCCGGAACCCCTTCTCACCCATGATGTCCCAGATCGTCATGTCGAGGGAGATCTCGCCATCCGCCCGCGGGTTCAGGACGACGACCTCCTTCTTTGACACCTTTGCACCGAGGGTGGAGATGTACCGGTCGTCGAACTGATCGTGGATGAATCGACGGATGAGGCAGGTCTTGCCGACGGCCCCTTCCCCGACGAGGCACACTTTGACCTTCATCTTTTGCCGGTCCACCATACGATTTCTCTCCTTAGGGACGCCGCGCGCGAACGAACTTCAGGACCCTATAAGAGTGTATCCGTGTCATTATCCTTTCGGAGAACACGCGCACGTCACTGGTCTTCTTCATGGCGTTCGGCGATCGCGCTGGCCATCGCCCGAAACGCGGCCTCGACTTCCTGGCCCGTCTTCGCGCTCGTCAGGAAGAGCGAGGGCGATTGGTCCCCGCCGACCCAGGAAAGGTCCCGTGGTGCCACTTCGACGCGCTCGCGTAGGTCGACCTTGTTCCCGAGGTACACGATCGGAACGGATCCGACCTGCTTCTTCGTGAGCTGGACCCAGTTGTTCAGTTCGTGTACGGTCTCCTTCCGGGTCATGTCGCAGACCCCGATCACGCCCTGGCATCCGTCGAAGTACGCGTCCTTCAGGAGCGCTCGGAACCCTTTCTCCCCCATGATGTCCCAGATCATCAGGTCCATCCTGGCCGGGGTGCCCTTCCACATGACGGGCACCGTCTTCTTCGTGACCTTCGTTCCCACGGTCGCAACGTAGCGGTCGTCGAACGTGTCGAGCACGTAGCGCCGAATCAGGGACGTCTTGCCAACTGCGACCTCCCCGGCCAGGCA
>VBML01000085.1 GCA_005878915.1 Methanobacteriota archaeon
CGACCGCCAGCAGGTCCTTGGCGAAGTCGAAGGCCTCTTGGGCCTCCGTGAACTGGAGGAGCCGAGGTTCGGAACTCTTCGGCGGGAGACGGATCTTCAGGACGACGCGGGTGACGAGACCCAGCTGCCCTTCTGTTCCGAAGTACAGCGGGAAGTCCTTGTGGCCTTCGTCGACCCACCACACTCCCTCTGTGGGCGTGACGACCTGGAGGGCCTTGACGTTCTTCGACAGGTGGCCGAACTTCAGGCTGTTGATTCCGTACCCGCCGGTGGCGACCCATCCGCCGACGGTGGAGAACCAGGAACTCGGATACGTTCGGAGGGTGAGCCCGTCGCCCCGGAGGACCTCCTGCAGCGTGGACCACCGGACCCCCGCCTCGACATCGGCGAGGATCCGTTCCTTGTCGATTGCATGGATTCGGCGCATCGCGCTGAGGTCGATGACGACCCCGCCCATCGTCGGAACGGCACCTCCAAGGGGGAAGGACGCGGCCCCCCGCGGAATCACCGGGATCCCGAGGTCGTACGCGGCGGTCACGACGTTTGCGACGTCCTCGACGGTCTCGGGCTGGACGACGACGTCGGGCGTCGTGCGGATCAGCATCCGGCGGAGGGACTCCGGGATATCGGCCTGGTCTCGCGCGTACAGGTCGAGCTCCGCGCCCCGCCAAATGATGCGGGCCCGCGGACCGAGGACCCTCCGCAGTTCCTTCGCGAGCGGGAGCTCCGGCTCAGCGTCCGAAGGCATCATGGGCGCGGCCCAGCCCGGGCTTCCGATTTCCACGGTTCGAACCGCCATCCTGGCTCTCACCACGGTGCCCCCGCTACCCTCGGGGGAGGATCACCGCATTCGAACTAACGCGGAATTCTATAAATAACGCTCGGCGCCGGTCTTCGACGATTGAACCATGTTTTCTCGTTTCGGTGGACAATGTACCATCCGTGTACTATTCTGAAATACATTGTCTTCCATTTCGGGAGGCGGACAGTTTCGTTCGCCCCCGGCGCACATATATGTGGGTCCTGGAGTCCGTCTGCAGTGAGGGTGACGATGCGCGTTGCAATTGTCGGGGCGGGATGGGCCGGAGGGAGGCACGCGGACATGTTCGCATCGATGAAAGGCGTCGAGATCGCCGCCGTCGTCGCGCGCAGCACAACCCGGGCGAAAACCGTCGCGGCGAAGGTACACTCGGAGGCGACGACGGACCTCGGTAGCGTGCTGAGGGACGACTCGATCGATGCGGTCGACGTGTGCGTGCCCTCCGGGGTCCACCGGGAGATCGCCGTGCCCGCCCTGGAGGCAGGCAAGCACGTCTTCATGGAGACCCCAATGGCTTTGACCGCGGAAGATGCAGACGCGATGGTCGTCGCGGGCCGGGACAACCGGCGGATCCTCGGGGTCGCGCAACTGATGAAGTTCGTCGGCCCCTATGTCATGATTCGCAAGGCCTTCAGGGACGGTGATCTCGGTGAACCGCGGATGGCCCACGCGGCCCGCCTCTCAGTGGCGTACTGGTCCGAGAGGAAACCGCGGGACTTCTCGGTGTACGGGGACCCGATGATTGAGCTGATGATTTTTGAGTATGAGTATCTCCAGTGGTTGTTCGGGTCCCCCCGCGCAGTCGAGGCAAGAGGCGTGCGAGGGCCCACCGGCGCGGTCCTCCACGCTCTCGCGACCCTCGAGTACGAGGACCACCTCGCATTCGTCGAGGGGAGCGCGATGATGCCTCGGAGTTGGCCGTTCACGACGTACCTCCGCATCCAAGGGACAGCGAGCAGCCTGGAGACAAGGGACCGATTCCTCGGTGGCGAGAACCCCACAACGGAGTTCCTGCGGTATCGCGCGGAGGGAACGATGGAGCCCGTGGAGTTCCAGGGACAGGATCCGTACTTCGCGGAGTGCGAGCACTTCGTGCATTGCGTTTCGGGGAAGGAGGACGTCGAACCCATCGACGGGGAATCCGCGGCCAAGGCTCTCGCGGTTGCGCTCGCTGCACGCGAGTCCGTAGATCGCAGGAAGCCGGTCCGAATTCCGTGAGGAGTCAGTACTTGAGGCGGACGAACTGGAGGACGAGGTTCGGGGTCGGCCGGGCCAGCACCGTATCCATGGTATCGGCAGCCGTCATGGTATGACGTTGAAGGCGGCCATCATGGCATGGTCCTCGTGCTCGAGATTGTGACAGTGGAAGACGTACCGGCCGGTGAACGTGCGGAACTTGATGAAGACCTCCGCCTCGTCGTCCGGGCCGAGCGGCGTGGTGTCTTTCTTGAACGAGTTGTAAACGGCCGGGGCACTTCCATTGAATTTCTGGATCTGGTGCGCCTCGAGGTGCAGGTGGACAGGGTGGGACCAGCCGCCGCCGTCGTTCTTGAGGATCCAGCGCTCGGCGGTATTGCTCTTGGGGGTCGCATCACTGCGGTTGGGGTCGAACTCCTGTTCGTTGATGACCCATTTGTGGTCCTTTGCAAACACGAATCGCCTCGTCCGGACGATTTCCTCGGGACGAATTGGGGTGTGGGGCCGCAGCGCCGTCCCTGAGACGACGCGAGCGTCACCGCTGACCGGCGATCCGCTCACGATAAACTTCAGTAGCGGTGTCCCCGGTCTTGTCGTTCCCTCGGGGCCGGTCCCTTCCTTCTGCTCGAGAATGTTGTTTAGGAACACCTCACCCGGCGCGTCCCGAAAGTCAATGATGACGTCCGCACGCTCGGCCAGCCCGAGTCGGATGCTAGTTCGCGGAATCGCAAACGGAAGCAGCCAACTGTCGTTGCCGATTTGGAGGAACTGCCCCGATGAGAGTTGAAATTCGTACCAGCGGGCGTTGCTCCCATTGAGGAGCCGAAAGCGGTACTTCCGCCGCTGGACGTTGAAGTAGGGCTGAGCCTTCCCGTTGACCACGAACACATCCCCCAGCCACCCATCGAATTCGTTCGCCCCAGGCTTGAAGACGAGCTGGGCGTTTTGGTCAAAGACCCGGTCCTGGAACACCAGGGGGACATCGAAGGCGTCGGAGGGTAGCGTCCCCCCGTCGATTAGCCCCTTCTCGAGCTCGTCCTTGAGGAGGTAAAACCCCGCCAGGCCCATGTAGACGTTCTGACCCGTCAGGTCCATCATGTGGTCGTGGTACCACTGGGTCGAGGCGAAGTCCGAGATCTCCTGCTGGTGAGTGGCGGGATTGACCGGCGCAATGTTGCCGTAGCAGAAATCCCTCGACTGGGTAGGCGGGATTACCTGCGAGGGGAACACGCTATCCGACCCGTCGGACTCCGAAGATGTATGCCCGCCGTGATTGTGGACAATCGTGTTGACAGATAGGCCATTCGAAAAGCGTACGATGGCAGGCTCATTGTGGTTCACTCGGAACGTCGGACCCGGGTAGAGCCCGTCGTAGCCCCAAATCACTGTCTCCGGGTGGCCCGGAATGATTTCCGCTGTGGCCTTCTTCATCTGGACCGTATAGAACTTCGGGGGGTTGAGGCCCGACACCGACGGGAGTGCACACCGGTGGGTGAACAAAGCGCCCGGCTGTTTAACGGGAGGGATGGGAAGGGCTCGCGTGAAGGGTGTGAATCGGATCGGCGTGCGAAACTCCTCGTCATCCGCCCGGGCGCTCCTCGTCGCTTGTTGTAGGAGGAAGTAGAGTCCGCTGTTCGCGAGCGTGACGGCCCCAAGCGCGGCCGCTCCATACTTCATGAAGTCCCGTCTCGTGAGTCGTCGGTTCATAGGTCGTTCCTCAGTGAAGGGGGGAGCGTCTCCAACAAGAAGAACCTAGATGCGACATAAGACTTACTACGCGTCAGTCCCGGCAAACGGAGGAATGGCAGACCCATCAGCGCTCTTGGAGCCGGAGGGCTTGGATGACGAAGTCCGCCGTCCGGCGGGCCATCGCCATGATTGTGATCATCGGGTTCACGCCCACGGCGCTCGGAAGAACGCTCCCGTCGCCGATGAAAAGGTTCCGGACCCCGCGAAGTTCCCCCGTGGGCTGCGTCGGCCGCCGCTCCGACTCGCCCATCGGGACGCTCCCCATTGCGTGCGCGGTAAACAGGGCGAGGGCGTTTGGCCGGATTCCGAGGCGGGCGACCTCATCTGCGAACGCGTCCACCTCCGCGGGGCGGATCGTCCCCTCCCGCGTCGGGATCTCGCACGGCCGGGTGTGAAGGCTCCACACGGACTTCGCGCCCGCGGCGGCGTGGATCCGTGCGGATTCGACGATCCCCCGCGCCATCGTGTCCCGGTCCCCACGGACCATCGCGTAGTCGATCACGGGATGTCCCTGTCTGTCGACGGTGACTCGTCCCGCGCTCCGGTCCCGCACCAGGATGATGTTCGCCGCGATCCGTGGATAGAGCCGCAGCGACTCCTTGTGCTCGCGCCCGCCCCGCCACGGCAAGCCGACGGCCATGAGCCCCGGATGGGCGGGGACCGTCTCGAGCCAGAACCCGTGGTTCCCGTTCAGGGTCAGCCATCGGTCGATGTGGAGGGTCTGGGGGACACCCGCCCACATCCGGATCGGCTGGTCGTACACCCCTCCAACGGCGGTCGTGGGGTCGAACCGGAGTCCGTGGCCCACTCCAGGGTCGCGGATTCCGGACCGGAGGAGGATCGCGGGCGTTTGGATCGCGCCCGCCGCGAGGACGACGACGCGGGCCTTGACCCTCACGGGGATCTCTTTCCCGTCCTTCCGGTGGACCGCGTCCACGCCCGCCACGGCGCCGTCCTTCAGGAGCAGGGAGCGGGCCTCCGTATCGAACAGGAACTTCGCGCCCGCCGATTGCGCGTCCGGCAGGTACGTGGTCAGGGTGGACTGCCTCGCGGAGTACACGCAGCCGAAGCTGCAGTAGTCGCACCGATTCCCGCACCCCCGCGCATTCTTCGGGGTGACGTGGAAGTCGATGCCGAGTTTG
Organism: Methanobacteriota archaeon; assembly: GCA_005878915.1. Classification (GTDB taxonomy): domain Archaea; phylum Thermoplasmatota; class Thermoplasmata; order RBG-16-68-12; family RBG-16-68-12; genus EA-19. Next base: position 4,909 of record VBML01000085.1, read on the forward strand.
TATCCGAGGGCCTCACATCCCCGCCGCAGGACCTCGCTCGTCGGTGTCATCACCGCCTCCTGCGTGTTCACTCCGAGGCGGACCCACACCTCGTCGATCACTTTTTGGAGCCCGGATCCGGCGACCCCGGGGATTCCCTCCGCCCGCTCCCACTCCTCCAGGGTGAAGCGAGGGGGACGGAGACATGTCATCCAGTTGATCGCCGTCCCGCCGCCCGTCGTCCGTCCATGGAGGACGCCGAACGCGAAATCCTTCGACGTGATCAG
>VBML01000086.1 GCA_005878915.1 Methanobacteriota archaeon
TGAGCGACTCAGACGCCTCGAGGCAACGTCTCTCGCGCTTCTCCGGGGCGGCGGCTCCATCGCCGACCTCCGCCTCGCCGACGTTGTCGGCGCTCTCTCCGGGATCGACGTCCCGGAGGCTCACGACGTGCTGGGGTACCTCCAGGGTGTGCGCTCCCTCCAACTTGAGCCAGACCCTTCCTGGCAGCTCGACCCACTGATCCGCAAGGCCCTCGACCTCCCGCGGGCGGAGTTGAACCTCACCGACCTCGCGAGGGAGTTGAACATCGGGCCGTACGAGGCGAAAAAACTCGAAGTCTCGCTGAAGATCTTCGACGGCGGTGGATACCGAGTGAAGACGAAGCCTTCTCCCGCTGGCTCCATTGAGGGGCCGAGCAAGCCACGCCCCTCCGAAAGGGGACCGATCCCCGCTCAGAATTCCGATCGGAAATCCGTCGCAGAGGAACCGGTCGCCCCGAAACCGAAGGCTCCCCTCGTGCCGCCCGCAGACAAGCAGCCTTCATCCAACGATGCGCCGCCCACAGAACGGCCGAAGAAGCGCGAGGATGCCGACCCCGCGCGAGACTTCTCCCGCCTCTGATCATTCGAACGTCCAGCGGTCTCGTTCCCGGAGAAGCCGTCGCAACATAGAACTCGCTGCCTTCGGATTTACACGGAGAAGGAAGGCGCCGACGTGCTTGCACAGCAGCTTGCCCCGCGCGCGGTTCGTTCGAAAGTCCACGCAGTCGTGCTCGATTCGCTCCTCGACGAGATCGATCACGACGGAGTATTCCTTGACGGACCCGCTGACCAAGCTCTTTGACTCCTTATCCACCTGAATCTGGCTGGCGGGGATCTCGTGGGCCCTCGCGAGGCGGTTCTCCCCGAGGAACGCGAGGAGGAGCTCTTCCAGGGTCAACCGGTCAATGTCCTTGTTCAGGGGAATGTCCGCCTGAATCGTTGCGGCCTCGGGCTCCCTCCCGCTGGGCCCGAGGGCGACTGGCACGCCGAAATGGGTGAGGGCTTCGTTGATCTTCTTGTCGACGTACGCCTGCTCGGCCTCCGAGTACTTCGCGCGATTCCGAGGGTCGTTGAAGTAACGCCGTGCCGCGCGGGCGTGGAACGGCGTGTGGACGGGGTACTTCCAGTTCGCGGGATCGCCGTACTTGTCTGGATCTTTTGGATACCGCTCCAGTGGGCCGGCGCGGCCATCTCGTCTCCGGGCGGGCTTGACTCCGCGGACCATCAGCCCCAGGGAACGTCCCCTCAGCCAAAAAGGGTTTTCGGGGGGATGTGGCACACATTACGGCCCGATGTACTTCACGCCTACTTTCCCCTTGAAATTGGCGTCTCCAGTGACTACAAGGCGCCGAAGGCCCGGCCCGTGGCCAGCACGTGGCTATCGGCCAGGGCCATCTCTTCCTTCACCTTGATTCAAGCCGCGGCAACGCCGGTTTCCGTGTCCAGGGGCAGAACGAACAGCGATTCACAACCTCGGCGATCTTCGCATCAGCGGCGGAGTCGTCGTACGTTCGAAGGATCCAGTGATACAGCTCCGCGATATTCACCGCCGAGACGATCGCGTCCTCATCCCCTTCAACGAGGGCGCAGCCGCTCTCGCGCGGTGGCCTCCCCGTCAATATTCGATCCAAGCCTACGAATCAATCAAGGCGGTCGCGATTCTCTCTCCGGAATGGGGGTAGCTCGGACAGCGACTCCATCGTGCTCTTCGTTAGTCGCTTCGTCTTCCGGATGAGGGAACGGATGACCTGAGCGTAGCTCGATGCCCCTTCGGCGCGTTTCAGATGTTGAAGCAACCGGTGCGTCTCGCCGTCAATCTGGATTGTAGTCCGTTTCCCCGATGCAGTCATGCTCGAGATATGGCTCTATGTCTATCTAAGCCATAGTCCAATGCCGCGTGTGATTCTATACCGCCCCGAAATCGTTGGTACGCCCTGGATCAGCGTTAACCCAGGAGTTCTCGCGCGATTACGAGCCGCTGAATCTCGCTCGTCCCCTCGCCGAGCTCGCACAGCTTCGCGTCCCGGAACATCCGCTCGACAGGGTAGTCCTTGATGTATCCGTACCCGCCGTGGACCTGAATCGCCTTCGTCGTGACCCACATCGCCGCCTCGCTCGCATACAGCTTCGCCATCGAGGCCTCCTTCTTGTACGGTTGGCCGTGGTCCTTCAGCCACGCCGCCCGATACGTGAGCATCCGAGCCGCGTCGATCCGCAGCGCCATGTCCGCGAGCATGAACTGGATCGCCTGGAAGTCCGCGATGGGCTTCCCGAATTGCTTTCGCTCCTTTGCATACGCGACGGACTCTTCGTACGCGCCCTGAGCGATCCCGACACCGAGCGCCGCGATGGAGATGCCCTGGGTTCCCACGCTCGACAACGAACGCACTGATCCCGTGGTTCCCCTTCGCGCGATCGGTGACGGCCATGATGACGAACGTCCCCGCCACGGGTGCGTTCGTGCAGAGGTTCTTCGTCCCCTCGATGACCCACTCGTCCCCCGCGGTCCGCGCCTCGGTCCGCATCGAGGCCGCATCGGACCCGCTCGCGGGTTCCGTAAGGGCCCATGCGCCGATCTTCCGCCCGGTCGCAAGGTCGGGTACGTACCGCCGCTTCTGATCCTTCGTCCCCGCGATCAGGAGGTTCCCGGTACAGAGGGAATTGTGGGCCGCCATGATCAGCCCATGGCCTCCATCGACGCGAGCGACTTCCTCGATTGCCATTGCGTAGGTGACCGCGTCGACCCCGCCGCCCTCGAGCTCCGCGGGGACGAGCATCCCGAGGAGGCCGAGTCCCGCCATCCTCGCGACGGTGTCCTTCGGGAACTCCCCGGAGGCATCGAACTTCGGCGCGACGGGCTTTATTTCCCGCTCAGCGAACTCCCGCACCTGCTTCCGGATCATCTCCTGCTCGGTCGTGGGGGCGAAGTCCATCGCGATCTGCTGAAGACGACCGCGCTAATAAGCACGTGGGAAGGCGAACAATCCCCTCAACGCGTCTCGTACGAGATCGCAACCTTCGGTGGATCATCGGGATTGGTGTTGTGCGGGAACGGCCACTGCTCGAACTGTGTGTTCTGTAATCCATCCACACGAAAGACGATGGTGTGGGACGTGTCCGTCGTGTACCCCAAAATCCTCTCTTTGGAGAAGGGCTGGTTCCAGACAGCGAAGAAGTCTGCCAGCGTGAACTCGTGGGCGACTGAGCTCTCGACATGAATCCTCCCGGTTGTGTCATGTGTATGCACCGGTCTCATGCATCCAGGCGCTACCCCGATATTCATCGGGACTTGCTGCGGGACTCCCGTTATTGTGATGGAGAGGAGAACGTGGTCGTGGCGCGCGAACCCCGGCGACTCCTGCATGCACATCTGTAGGACCGGCGTGTTTGCATTGTACGGGCTGTACGCGGGGGACGTTGCGACAACCCACGCACCACCGGCGAGGAGGGCAAGGATGAGAACCACGATGATTACGTTCCGCGGGAGACTCGCACTGAAGCTCCGTGGCGGAGGCGGTCGAACCGTCTGGGTCGCCTTCCGCTCGGCTTCGAGCACCATCTCCGGTTTCGCTTCGCGCGGATGGACCGACTGCAGGTGCTTCGAGAGGTTCTCCGTCCGCACCGAGGCACTGCACACGGGGCACTTGGGCGACCCCATAGCAACGACAACTGCCTAGGGGATATTGAAGTTTCGCGGGCAAAACCGCGAAGGTCCCCCTTCGAGAGGACCTGCGCGTCGCCGAACGTTACTACGCAACGATTCCGGGCGCGAAATCAGCAACCCGAATCAGCCGCCCGGTCAGAACTGCTCGTACGAAATGGTCACGGTGGGCTCGGTACCGTGCGGGAGCACGTAGCTATCGTACTCTGTGTTCACGACCCCGTCCACCCTCATCACGATCCGGTGGTTCGAGTTCGTCGTGTATCCCAGGATGTTGTTCGAGGAGAATGTCTGCCCCCACACGAGGAAAAAGTCTCCCAGTGTGAACTCATGGACGACGGGGCTCTCGATATGGATTCTCCCGGGCTCGCCCACGTGGGTGTGGAGGGGCCGCATACATGTCGTTCTCCCGACATTGTCGGGGATCGAACGAGCCGCGCCGAGGATGTCGATGGAGAGCTGGGTATGGTCATGACGGATCAGGGCCGAGTGCTCGATGCACATCTGCGTGACCGGCGTGTCTGGAGTGTAGGCGCTGTACGCAGGGGAGGTCGCGACGACCCACGCGCCACCGGCAATGAGGGCGAGGATGAGCACGACGATGATCACGTTCCGCGGGAGACTCGCACTGAAGCTCCGTGGCGGAGGCGGTCGAACCGTCTGCGTGGCCTTCCGCTCGGCTTCGAGCACCATCTCCGGTTTCGCTTCGCGCGGATGGACCGACTGCAGATGCTTCGAGAGGTTCTCCGTCCGCACCGAGGCCCCGCACACGGGGCACTTGGGCGACGCCATCGGAACAACAACCACGACGGGGGATATTGAAGTTTCGTAGGGAATGACCGCCTGCGCCCCATCGGCTCGGCCAATGGAAGTCAGGGATGCGTCTCAGTACTCATAGGGCTCGTCACGAAGTCCGCTGACCCTCTTGTCATCACTGACGCGCCACCGACAAGACCGTCGCCCTCCAAATCGTTTTCGCGGTCGTCCGATTCTCGGAGGAAATAACCGGGTGGGAAGTTATTTAGCTTGATAACAGGTCGAATCGCCCGATGGAGGTTCCACCCGGGCGGCTGGAGGCATCGAAGGTCGGCGGGAGAGCCGCCCTGATGTCCCTGCTCTCGGAAGCGGATCGGCGGAAGCTCAACGGACTCCTCGTCATCCGCCGCCTGCGGGACGACATCCCGGTGGAAGGGGTCATCGTCTTCAACCGCGGGAGCGGAACCCTCGCGAGTCACTCCGGGCGCGAGATCGCGGAGGGCCCTCGGGCTCTGAAAGCGATCTTGCGCGATGCCCTCAGCGAAGACGCCTCGCTGGAACTTCGCTCGTACGACTACCGGGGGTCGACGATCCGAATCGAGCAGCTCGCGAGCACGCACCCGGATGCTCGCATCGACGCGATGCCGGACCTCCCCGCCCTCGTGGCCCAGGTCGAGGCCGAGGAGGCGGAGGGGTCCTCTCGGATTCCGCTTGTGATTGGAGGACCCGAGCTGCATGGCATTCATGATGACCTGAGGTCCGTCCAAGAAGGGTCGGTGGCGCTTCACGGGAGGTTGCACGGCGATGGTGGGTCCGAGAATCCTCCACGTGTGCAGGATCACCGGATCGCGACGCTCGAACTGGAAAGGGCCCGCGCGGAGGCCAGGGCGGTGACGACCGACATCGAATCGAAGCGTGTGCGCCTCTCCGAAGACATCGGGAAATTAGCGGCTCAGCGCTCCGCTCTCGAGGCCCGAGCGAAGGAGGTCGAAACCGCTCAACGCGGGCTGACGGAGGAGCGCAAGCGGCTGAAGGAGCTCTTCGCGTCCGTCCAGTCGGAGATGGACAAGATCGTCGCGGCCCGCCGCGAGCTCACCGTCGCGGGTGATGCCGTGACAGCCCGCGAGAAGGACATCATCCATCGCGAGGCGGCGCTCGCGACCCGGGAGACGCGACTCAAGGAGAAGGAGACAGCCGTCCTCGCCCGCCACGAGGACACGGAACGTCGAGAGGCCGAGCTCCACACGAAAACCGAAGGCCTTCGTGAGTCCGCGCGGGCGGTCGAGCGGGCTCAGAGGGACCTGCAAAAGCGGGAGCAGGAGCTCTCGAGCCGCGAGGATCATGTTGCATCGGCGTCCGATGTCCACGATCAAACGAAGAAGGACTTCGCTCGCACGCAAGGGAAGGTCGAACGAGACCGGAAGGCGACAGAGGCGGAGGTCGAACGGCTGAAATCCCGTTCCGAGGCCCTCGCCAAGGAGTCGGCCGCTCTGCAGGCCGCCCAGCGCGAGCTCTCGAAGCGCGAGGCGAAGGCGGAGGCGTTGGAGGCGGCCCTGAGCGCAAGTCAGCTGAAGTTGAAGGAGCGGGAGGGGGAGTTTGCACGCGGACAGAAGGCAGCGGCCCTCCGTGCACGAGAACTGGAATCGCGGGAGGCCGAAATCGAAACGCGGGAAACCGCCTCCACGCGCTCCGCGAAGGGTCTAGACGACCGTGTGACATCCCTCGACGACCGGGAGCGATCTCTCGCGAAGCGGGAACACACCCTCGCAACGATGGAGGCGGCCCACAGCGCGAAATCCGAGGGAACGTCGGAACGACTGTCGGCCCTGCAGGAAGACCTCCAGGAACGAGAATCGGCGATCGCCGCGCGCGAGGCCCAACTCCGAGAGCGGGAGCAGACGGTCACCGTGAAATCGCGACAGGTGGAGGTCTTCGAGGGGGAGATCATGAAGGGCAACGCCGATCTGCGACGCGCAAAGGCGGAGACCGAGAAGGTCGAGGCTGCGCTCGCGTTCGAGCGCGAGAAGCTCCGCCGTTCCCAGGAGGCGTTCGAGAAGCTCCGACAGAAGTCCGCCAAGGAGTTCGAGTCGCAGGAGGCGCGCGTTCGCAACCTCGGGCGGGGCGTCGAGGCGCGTGAGTCCGAGGCGGAGGTCACCGCCTCGAGAGCCCAGAAGGCGCTCTCCCAGATCCAGGCGCGCCAAGAAAAGCTCGAAGCCCTCGAGGCCCGCATCGCGGACGAACGCAAGGCGATCGAGGCCCGCCTCGCCCGGCAGCGGGAGGAGTCCGAAGCCCGGGAGACCGCGCTGAGGGAGCGCGGAGAGGCGATCGAAGCCGAGGCCCAGCGAGCCCGAGCCCTCCGGGAAGAGGTGAAAACCCAAGCGGCCGCCCTGAAGGACCGGGAGAAACGTGGGCGGGAGCTCGAGGCGGAGCTGGAACGGAAGCGGGCGGAGCTGGAACGGGTTCGCGAAGGACTCAAGAAGCTGTAGGCCATCCCGCCCTCCGTGATTATCACCCTAACGACGGATTTCGGCCTCGGGACGTACGTCGCGTCGATGAAGGGCGTCATCCTGGAGATCGACCCCGAGGCGAGGATCGTCGACATCGATCACTCCGTTGCCGCGCACGATATCCGTCGCGGGGCGTACGCGCTGTACTCCGCGGCTCCTTGGTTCCCGTTCGCCGTACACGTCGGCGTCGTGGACCCCGGCGTCGGGACACAGCGGCGAGCCATCGTGATTGCGTGCGAGGGAGCGATCTTCATTGGACCCGACAACGGGCTTCTTATCCCCGCCGCGGAGACGTTTGGCATCAAGGAGGTTCGAGAGATCACGAACAAGGAATACACGCTGCGGCGTGCCTCGTACGTGTTCCACGGGCGGGACATCTTCGCTCCGGTCGCCGCTCACCTCTCGAAGGGCGTGAAGCTGCGGGACCTCGGTCCTCCAATCACCGACCACGTGAAGATCGACTTCGGGACCCCCGAGGTCGATGAGGAGGGAATCCGCGGGGAGGTCCTGACGGTCGATCGGTTCGGGAACATCATCACCAACATACCTCGCGCGCTCGTTTCGGATCGCTGGCGGTTCAACCAGGAACTCGAGGTGTCGATCGGCGGGTACGACATCCGTCTGCGGCTCGTTCGGACGTACGGCGAAGCGTCCGAGGACGCGCTCCTGGCGACGATGTCCTCCACCAACTTCCTGGAAATCGCGAAGCGGAACGGGAGCGCGGCAGCAGTTGTTAACCTCCTGATTTTCGACGGCCTCGGGGACCGGCCGATCGCAGAGCTCGGCCGGCAGACCCCCCTCCAGGCCGCGCGGAAGGAGCACGTCGACTGGTTCGCCGCGAACGGGGTGAACGGGCTCCTCGACCCAATCTCGCCCGGCGTCCGGCCCGGGAGCGACACGAGCCACCTCGCGCTGTTCGGGTACGATCCGCTGAGCGTCTACACCGGGCGCGGGCCGTTCGAGGCCGCCGGGGTCGGGATTCCGGTCAAGCGGGGAGACATCGCGTTTCGGTGCAACTTCGCCACCGTTGACTCCGGAATGCGGGTGACGGACCGGCGGGCGGGCCGCATCCGGGAGGGTACGACGGAGCTCGCGAAGGCCCTTGACGGCCTCGAGCTGGGGAGCGGCGTGCACGTCCTCTTCCGCGCGGGGACGGAACACCGGGCGGCCCTCGTCCTCCGCGGCCCCGGGCTCTCCCCTCACGTCTCCGACACGGACCCGCACGACGAGGGAGCAAGGGTCCTGTCCGCGAAGGCCACAGCCTCCGATGGAGAGTCCACCGCGCGCGCGGTCAACGAATTCATGGAGGAGTCCCACAAGATTCTGAGGGCCCACCCGGTGAACGTCGCGCGCGAGAAGGCGGGGCAGGGACTCGCGAACGCCGTCCTCCTCCGGGGAGCGGGGATCGTTCCCCACCTCGACCCGATGAAGGAGCGGCTCGGGATGAGGGCCGCGGGCATTGCGGGCGTCGCCTTGATCAAGGGGATGTTCCGCGCCGCCGGGATGGATGTCCTCGAGGTCGCGGGGGCTACCGGCGGCCTCGACACGGACGTCGTCGCAAAGGCCCGCGCCGCGGTCGAGGCCCTCAAGACCTACGACCTTGTCGTCGTGAACGTCAAGGCGCCGGACATCTGTGGGCACGATGGGTTGGCGACCGAGAAGGTGCGCACGGTCGAGCGGATTGACGCGATGATGGCGGTGCTGAAAGCGGACGTCGGGCCTGAGGTCGTCGTCGCCGCGACGGCGGACCACTCCACCCCGGTGGCCCTGAAGGACCACTCGGGCGACCCGGTCCCGGTCATCGTCTTCGGGGAAGGCGTCCGCGTGGACGAGGTCACCCGATTCGACGAGATCAGCGCAGCCCGAGGCGGCCTCGGGCGAATCCTCGGGCGGGACCTGATGCCAATCCTCCTGAACGTGTCGAATCGCGCGGCGAAATTCGGGGCCTAGGGTTCGGAGGGGCATCCTCCGCAGAGGGGAGCGGGTCTGTCCGCGAAAGCCTAAATACGCCTTGCTAGTTCGGCGCCCGTCGGTTCTCTGGAGGAGCCTCAGTGGTCGACCTGTCCATCGTGATCCCGATTGCAGGCGCGGCCGCGATCGTCACGGCGGCATACCTTGCGCGGTACGTGATGAAGCAAGATGCGGGTTCCGAACGGATCCAGGAGGTCGCGGACGCGATTCGGGAAGGAGCCCGCGCGTTCATGCGCCGCCAGTACCGGACGATCGCAATCATCGCGGCGATCCTCGCCCTGGTTTTTGCGGGCGCGCTCGGGGTGGCCCGCGACCTTGGAAGCGGCGCGAAGACGGCACTCGCATTCGCCCTCGGCTCCGCTTTCTCCGCGATTTCGGGGTACATCGGGATGTACATCTCGATTCGTGCGAACCAGCGGTGCGCCGCGGCGGCTCAGTCCAGCTACAATGCCGCGTTGAAGACGGCCCTCCGCGGGGGGGCCGTATCCGGCCTCGCAATCGTGGCGATGAGCCTGCTGGGCGTCTCCCTCCTGTACTACGTCTACGGGTGGGGAGCTAACGCCACAAGATCGGCGCAGACCGACGTGATCCTCTCGATGGTCGGCTTCGGTTTCGGTGCGAGCCTCGTGGCCCTCTTCGCACAGCTCGGCGGTGGCATCTACACGAAGGCCGCCGACGTTGGCGCGGACCTCGTCGGGAAAATCGAGAAGGGCATCCCGGAGGACGACCCTCGGAACCCGGCGGTGATCGCCGACCTCGTCGGGGACAACGTCGGCGATTGCGCGGGCCGCGGGGCGGACCTGTTCGAGTCGACCGCCGCCGAGAACATCGGCGCGATGGTCCTTGGCGCCGCCCTGTTCCCGTATTTCGGGCTCGCAGGGATCCTCTTTCCGCTCGTCGCGCGGGCGTTCGGGCTGATCGCGTCGATTGTCGGCGTCTTTGTGGTCAGTACGAGAGAAGAAGAGGCGCCGATGAGAGCGCTGAACCGGGGGTACGGCGTGACAACGATTATCGCTGCATTGTTCTTCGGTCTTGCCGCTTTCCTACTGCTGCAGCCGAGTACGAACCTCGGAATCGACCCGCTCACGGACCCTGACGGCCCGGGACCCTTACTGGGGAATCCGTACCCGGTGGCCTCGTCGTACACTTGGCTCTACTACTTCGGCTGCGGGCTCGTGGGCATCGTCGCCGCCCTCCTCTTCATCTACATCACCCAGTACTACACGGAGGCCCGGTTCCGGCCTGTGAAGGACATCGCAAAGGCCGCGGAGACAGGGCCCGCCACGGACGTGATCAGCGGGTTCTCTGTCGGGCTCGAGGCGACCGCCCTCCCCGCCCTCACGATCATGGGCGCGATCCTTCTGTCGTTCTACCTTGGCGAACTCACCGGCATTCGCGTCCATGTGACAGCGAGCTTCACCCTGGGTGGCGGCCTCTTCGGGACCGCAGTCGCAACGATGGGGATGCTATCCACCGCCGCGTACATCTTGGCGATGGACACGTTCGGCCCGATCGCGGACAACGCCGCGGGGATCGTCGAGATGGCGGGGATCTCGGGCTCGGTGCGGAAGCAGATGGACAAGCTCGATGCGGCGGGGAACACGACGAAGGCCCTGACGAAGGGGTACGCGGTCGGGAGCGCGGCCCTCGCCGCGTTCCTGCTCTTCTCCGCATACCTGGAGGCGGCGGGGATCACGAGCGTGGACCTCGCGAAGCCCGAGGTCTTCGTCGGTGGGATTGCGGGCGTCGCCCTCGTGTTCCTATTCTCCGCGTTCGCGATTCGTTCCGTCGGGAGGGCGGCGTGGGCGATTATCAAGGACGTGCGCGCGCAGTTCAAGGAGAACCCTGAGATCATGACGGGTGCCAAGAAGCCCGACTACGGGCGGTCCGTGGACATCGTGACCCGCGCCGCGTTGCGGGAGATGGTCGTCCCCGGTCTCCTCGCGGTCCTCACCCCCATCGCGGTGGGCCTCGCATTCAAATACGTCCGCGTAACCCCTGGGCTTGCCGCGGGGGAACCCCTCGGCGCGACGCTGATGGTCGGAACGATCGCGGGCGTCATCCTCGCCCTCGTCCTCAACACCGGGGGCGGTGCATGGGACAACGCGAAGAAGTACGTCGAGTCCCTGCCCGCGGGCAAGGGCACGGAGCAGCACAAGGCGACCGTGGTCGGAGACACCGTCGGCGACCCCTTCAAGGACACCGCGGGCCCCTCCCTCCATATCCTCGTGAAGCTCCTGTCGACCCTCACCCTCGTCCTCGCGCCGCTCCTGAAGTGAGCGGCCGCGGGAAAGTTGAAATATGACCGAAATCTCGTCGTGGGGTCGTTTCCTGTGTACATGAAGGTCCAGAGGGAGGATGTCGTCCGCATCCCCCCGGAGCGGCTCGGGGAGGACATCGACGCCCTCGCCCGTGAACTCACCCGGACGACGTTGGAGGGGAAGGTCGGCCCGGACAAGTCCCTGACCCTCATTGCGAGCAACATCGAACGTGTCGGGGAAGGGCGGATCGTCCACGGGGACGGGGCCGTATACCAAACCGTGAAATACGACGCCGTTGTCTTTGTGCCACAGCTCCAGGAGATCGTCGACGGCACGATCGTCGAGATCCTGAAGTTCGGCGCGTTCGTGCGGTTCGGTCCCCTGGACGGCCTCCTTCACATCTCTCAGGTGATGGACGACCGGGTCGACGTGGACGAGGAGAACCAGCGGCTGATCGGCAAGGACACGAAGCGCGACCTGCGGATCGGAGACCGCGTCCGGACCCGCATCGTCGCGGTGAGCCTGAACGAGCGCGCCCCACGGGAGTCGAAGATCGGCCTCACGATGCGCCAGCCCTCCCTCGGCAAGCACGACTGGATGGAGGAAGATCGCGCACGGGCCGAAGGACGCGGGAAACGAAAGAGGTGATCCAGATCGTCGTAAAGGTCCCGAAGGCATGCAAGAAGTGCTCCACGATCACGGACGAGGACGTGTGCCCGCGATGCGGTGGACCGACCTCGAAGGAGTGGCAAGGGTACGTGATTGTCGTCGACCACACTCGCTCCGAGATCGCGAGGAAGATGGGGCTGAATGCCAACGGGAAGTACGCCCTCCGAGTTCGCTGAGTTCTCCCGCGGGGACCTCGTCCTCCCGGAGGCGATGCGGGCCGAGCTCGCGAGGCCGTTGGGCCGCCTCGTCAAGGGCGCGGAGGTCGTCGCCGCCGTAAAAGGGGCGAGGCCCCTCGTGACCGTGGGCGACTATACGACGGCGGACCTCGTCGAGCGAGGCGTCCTCCCGCAGGTGGCGGTCGTCGACTTCAAGACGAAGCGGATCGAGCAGCCGCGCTGGCACACGAAACTGAAGGGGGTCGGCGACTGGGTCATCGTCCTCGAGAACCCCGCGGGGATGATCCGCAAGGAGGTGTGGCCTGTGATCTCCGAAGCCTTTAAGTCGCGGGAGCGCGTCCGACTGGAGGTGCGGGGCGAGGAGGACCTCCTTGCCCTCGTATGCATCGCGCTCGCCCCGGAGGGGGCGGTCGTCGCGTACGGACAGCCGGACGAGGGCGCCGTGATCGTCCGGGTGGATCGCGGAGCGAAGGAGCGCGTGCACGACATCCTCCGGCGCATGGTGACGTAACGTGGAGCTCGAAATCCTGGCGAGGCGGGACAACCCGCTGCTCAAGCGGACGGAGGTCCGATTCCGTGTCGCGCATCCAAAGGAGGGCTCACCGAAGCGGGACACCCTCCGCGATCAGCTCGCGAAGACGCTGAACGCGACGCGGGACATCGTCGTCGTGGACTTCTCCAAGTCTG
>VBML01000040.1 GCA_005878915.1 Methanobacteriota archaeon
ATCTCCGCCCTCGACTCCTCATCACGTACACGACCCCGGGTTCGTCGGCACTCCTGGAGTCACGGGTCCTTGATGCAGGGGGGGCGAGCGTCTGGGGTGCGCTCTGGTGGAACACGACCCGCCCGCCCGGGACGAGCGTGGCCGTCCAGACCCGTTCGGGGAACGCGAGCGTTGTCGACGTTACGTGGAGCCCATGGTCCGCCCCGTATCCCGCCATCGGCAGTCCGATCACTTCTCCCGCTGCACGCTACCTCGAGTACCGCCTCTCCCTTTTCACGCCAACCAACTCGACGCCGATCGTCCACGACGTTTCCGCGACATGGATTCACCATGCAGCCTCGGGCCTCGTCGTGACCGAGAGGCTTCTCCCCGAGAATCTCACCGGGTGGTCACGCGTCGATGTGGACTCGACCGCGCCCGCCGGAACGGGAGTGGTCATTGCGTACTCTCAGGACAATGGCACCTCATGGGCCTTGGCGGTACCCGGGCAGAACATCGGTGCGTTCCCCTCTGCAATCGCGCTCCGGCTCACCCTAACGACGAACGACACGACGGTGAGCCCGAGGGTGCGATCATTCTCGGTGGGCTTCCTCGTCCCCGGACCTCCCGGGCTCCCGACCGACCTCCTCCTCTGGGTCTCTGTGCTTGTCGCGGTCGTCCTGTCCGCCTGGACGATTGCGCGGCGAGTCCTGAGGGAGCCCTTCGTCCCGACGGATCTCTTCCTGATCCACGAAGACGGCCGGCTCGTGACACGGGTCGGCGGACCGGAGAACCCGATTGAGGACGACATCGCGGTTTCGGGAATGTTCACGCTCGTCGCTCAGTTTGTGAAGGACTCGTTCGGCGCCCCTGGTGGCGGTGGCGGGGAACTGAGGAACTTCCAGGTCGACGAGCGGGAGGTCTCGATCGCGAAGGGCGACTACTTGTTCCTCGCCCTCGTCGCACGGGGACCGCCGCCACCGATTCTCGAATCGAGCATGAAGGAGTTCCTCGCTGCGATTGAGTCCGCCCACGGCCCGATGCTCCGGGATTGGGATGGCCTTGCGGCGAACACGGGGGAGCTGGAGGGCAACCTCCGCTGGTATCTGGACGCGGGCCACCATATGGCCCACCCGAAACTGCCCCGCGGGGACATTACCTCCCTTGATACCGGGCGGGAAAGCCTTATGACACGTGCCCACCGTTTCGTCGCAAATGCACTCCGGAGAGCGCCGGGGCGACTCGGCCCTTACCGTAAAAATCTGTCTCGCTGGCGACATGGCCGTGGGTAAGTCGTCCCTGTTGCGCCGCTTCGTCACGAACACGTTCGACGACAAGTACGTCTCGACACTGGGAGCGAAGGTGGGCTCCCGGAAATTCCAAATCCCAGACCCCCGGCACCCAGGCCAGGTCGTCGAGGTCGGCGCCTCGATTTGGGACCTCATGGGGAACGCCGGGTTCCGGGAAGTCCTCAAGGAGGCGTATTTCCACGGAGCGAAGGGAGTGATGCTGGTCTGCGACGGCACGCGCCCGGAGACGTTCAAAAACCTCCCATCGTGGATCAAGGCGGTGCAGACCGTCGCCGGCAACGTGCCCGCGATCGTGCTCGTGAACAAGTCCGACCTCGCCGGCGAGATCAAGGTGACTCGCGACGCGATCGAGGCCTTCTGCACACCGCGCGGCTGCCGATGGCTTCCAACCAGCGCGAAGACGGGCGCGAACGTGGCGGAAGCGTTCGACCTGATGGCCCGTGTCTACTTGGAGAGCCTAAAGTCTGCCGACACGGAGATCACCACGAGTTCGTGATCCTGCGGCGGAAAGGCAATTCTTTATCTTGAACCGAGGATGCGCAGTCCGCGTGGTCCATGTCGTTCTCTCCCCCGCGGAACTTACACGGTGGCCGTTCGATGAAGCGATCCCCCGCGAAAAAAACGGAGATCCGAATTGAGCCGGGGGTCGACTTCGAGCCGACGCATGTCGTGTATCGGGTCACCGTCAGGAACCGAGGGGAGGTCGCCGCCCATGATGTTCTGATCACACCGAAGATCCTTCACGGCCCGTTCGTCCTCGGCGACACCCCGAAAGCCGTGCCCCTGCTGAAGCCACGGACGTTCGGCACGGCCTCGTTCCGCATTAGCGCGAAAGGAGAACCAGGCGAACTCGAGGTGGGCGCGCGCGTCGTCTACCGGGATCGGGACGCGGGGAAGCCGCACGAGGCGTCCGCCCCGCCCCTGCGGATCGACCTCACGCCACCGACGACACGGCCGGTGTATGTCACACCGGCGGCCCTCCGTGAGCGCGCCTCCCGGTCCTTGTCCGCACAGGACACCCTCACCCTTCCGTATGACGCGGAACGAGCGTTCCCCGTCGTCGTGGAGGCCTTGGCCCGCCAGGGGCTAGAGCGGGTGGAGGAAATCACACACGCGCGGGGGCGCGAGTTCGTGGGCCAGGCGAGCTTCCACGGGTTGGACCGCCGGAAGAACGCCTACGCAGTCCGCGTCGTCGCATCCCGGCGCGACGCATCGTCCACCCTGAAGCTCCTGGTCTTCGTCCAGGCCGAGGAGTCCTTGTTCGGTTTTCACTGGAAGGTCTGGGAGACGATCCGGGGGGCGGTCGAGGTCCCGCCTCACCAGCCGTAAATCTCGGTGATGGCCATCGCTCGGCGCAGCTGGAGGAAATCCGCCAAGTATGCGAGATACCGCGGGTTCCGGAAGGCGCGCCGAATCCCCGCGAGGACCGAGAGCTCCCTCCAGTGGACCCCATCGAGGAGGTCGCCCACGAAGTTCAGGACGCCCTCGTCCCACCGCCGCAACCGTTTCGCCGTCTCATAGAGGATGGGGTCGAGGAACGGCGCCTCCCTGAGGATCGCGTCGTACTCATCGAGGCGTCCCTGCGAGGCGAGTTCGCCGGCAACGCGGCCGGACCACAGCGCGGGATGAATTCCCCCGCCGTTTAGGGGGTTCGTGACTCCCGCGGCGTCGCCCACGACGGCGACCCCGTTCTCCGCGTACTTCCGTAGCTCGAAATGGTACGGGATTTGTCCGGCGATCGTGGCGAGTCTCTTATCGGGGTCGATTCCGCGTACCGAGCAGAAATCCACAAGGGCCTTGTATGCGTCAATGTCGCCCCCGGCTCCGACGTTCACCTCCGCTCCCCGGGGGAAGATCCAGGCGTACCCGCCGTTGTACCGCGGCGCGAAAAATAGGAGAAACCGATTCGGATCGGGCGACGGGACCTCGGAGGCGTCGAACCGCCATTCGTACGTCTTCCCGTTAGAGGCCCCCAGGAGGAGGCCCGCCCATCGCGCAACAAGGGTCGTCGGGCCGTCCGCCCCGATCACCATTGGGGCGACCCACGTCTCCCCGTTCGACCGGAGTTCCCACCCCCCGCGCGAACGTTCCATGGACCGTACGCGCTCTCCGACGAACAGCTCCGCGCCCGCGGCCACGGCGAGGTCCGCGATTGCCTGATCGAATGCGGCACGGTCGAGGGCGAGCCCCGGAAGACGCGTAATGTCGAAGCGCTTGCCACTAGGGACGACGGCCTGCGCGCCGTGGACCTCCTGCTTGACGTAGCGGGAATCCGGGCGAAGTCCGTTCGACTCGAGCGCAAAGCGGCTCACCCCCTCGGCACACTGCACCGGGTCCCCGACGCTCCGCTTCTTTTCAATCATCGCGACGCGGAGTCCGCCGCGGGCTGCCGCCAATGCAGCCATCGAGCCCGCGGGTCCCGCTCCCACGACGACTACGTCGGCCTGCATCGCCATGCTGTATTCCAAGCCCCGCAATAAATCGCTTGCGACCGCGGGGAGTCACAACCGGGGGTGCCACGGACGCCCCCGCCCCGGTTGGTCTTCCGACCTTCACAAGACAATTATGGTGCCGCGCATCCAGGGATGCGGGGTGCAGTGGTACGTGTAATTTCCCGGGACCGTGAACTTAAACGAGAACGTCGCGCCGGACTCCAAGAACCCGGAATCGAACGCCACACGGGTTCCCGTGTCGCTCGTGACCGTGTGTTGCATCGTGTCGCCGTTGTACCACGTGACGGTGCCGTTAACGGGTACCGTCCATGATCCGGGGCTGAAGGGCTCCTGCGTCGTCATCAACGCGGCATTGTGGACGATTCGGATCGTCGCACCCGCGCCGCCAGCGTCGACAAGATTCGCGATGAGAGGCGAAGCGAGGGCGCCCGCGAGGAGTCCCCCAACGACGAAGCCGACGAACGCGAGGGTGAGCAGTCCCCCGCCGGATCGGGGAGACGCAAGGTAGGGCGTCTGCGCAATTCCCTTCTTCCAAGCGACCAGGGAGAGGATGCCGAAAATGACGACGAGGAGCAGCAAGGGAATCCCCGTGATCGCGAGCCAGTAGCTGGGATTCGCGGGATTCAGGAGGACGGGAGCGATGAAGGGTGCGAAGAGGGCGACGAAGAGGATGGCGAGGATCGTGCCGCCGAGGATCCCCCAGCGGTTTCCGAGCAAGGATACCACGCCCGTCACGATGAAGAGCGCCGCGAATACGGTGACGGTCACGTCGAAGAATCCTCCCTCGACCATGAGGAGGATGAGCGAGACCCCTCCGTACACGAGCCCGCCAAACAGCACCCATAGGACGAAGGGCCTCTTCCACCACAGTTCCGTTGGACTCGCCGGTGACTCCACGTTCCCCGCCCCCGAAGACGGCGGCGACTTCGGTAGATGCCTAAAAACGTTGCGCTCGGCGGCCGCCAGCGTTGCTGCGGGATTCATTCGTCGAGCGCCACTCCGATGCGCGAACCTCCATGTAGGTCGCGGAATAATCGGAGACGAACCTTTTTATCTGACGTCTAGCTACTTAGGAGTGGGGTTGTTGGCGGCAACCTCCCCCCTCCTTGAAACCCCACCGTCGACAACCCCTTTTATCCGGGGTCAGGTCGGGGGGCGGGCGGCCGTAAGATGCTCGCGGGCGCGCCTATCGAATCACGGAGCGCCCGTGGTTCGTCAGGTCGTACACGTAGGGTGGGACGCCTCGCCTCACCGCGCGGCCCCGCTGCTTCGTGATCAAGGAAATCGCCTCGAGCACGCGGAGATTCGTGTTCACGGCGTACTCCGACATGGCGAGCTCTTCGGAGAGCTCAACGGAGGTCGCATCCGGTCGCGTCGAGAGGTAGGTGAGGATCGCCCGGCGAATCTCCGTGAGCGCCTCCGCCGTGAGTCGGCGGGCGGGGCGAGGTTCCAGGGACAGCCGCTCGTAGATCTTCGTCCCCTTCTCCGACGGCGAGACCGTCACCCGGCATAGGTCGTCCTTTTCGATCTCGAGGATGTGCTTGTACACGGCAACGGGCGCGATCCCGAGCTGCTCGGCAATCTCCGGGATCGCGGTGTCCTTGTTCTTGTACAGCTTGTTCTCGACGACGATGCTGAGGACCTCGCGTTGACGCTCCGTTAGGCTGCGGAGGTCGGTCGCGGCTATCATGCCTGCGCAATCCAGAGTATCGCATATGAAGCTTCGTGTCTGGTTTGCATCCTCGATTTCGAGTCTCACGTTTTTATGCGATCCGCTCATACGCGCACACGGAACATGGGCTCGGTGACCATCGACGGGAAGCGAATCGCCGAGGAGGTCCGATCGGAGCTCCGGCCCCGCATCGTCGCCCTCCGATCGCGCGGCGTGACCCCGGGTCTGGCCGCCGTGATCGTCGGCGACGACCCTGCGTCCGTGTTGTACGTGAAGATGAAGTCGCAGGCGTCCGAGGAGATGGGCCTGAGGTCGGTCACCGTCCGCCTTCCCACGGACACGTCCGAGGCCCGTCTCCTCGCAGAGGTCGGAGCGCTCAACGAGGATCCAACGATTCATGGCATCCTCGTCCAGCAACCCCTCCCTCCGCAAATCCCCACTGCGAAAGCGGTCGCGTCGGTGTCGGTTTTGAAGGACGTCGACTGCTTCCATCCGGAGAACGTCGGCCTTCTTCTCATCGGGACGCCGAGGTTCGCTCCCGCGACGCCCGCGGGCGTTGTCGAGCTGCTCATGCGGAGCGGGAATGACCCCGCCGGGAAACATGTCGTGATCCTCGGTCGGAGCAACATCGTGGGAAAGCCGCTCGCGGCCCTGTTAATGCAGAAGTCCGACGGCGCGAATGCCACGGTCACCGTGTGCCACTCGGGGACCCACGACCTCCCCGGCATCGCCCGCACCGCGGACATTCTCGTCGCAGCGATCGGCCGTCCGGAGTTCGTGCGAGCTCCCATGGTGAAGCCGGGAGCCGTGGTCGTCGACGTCGGAATCAACCGCGTGGTCGACCCGACGAAGAAGCAGGGGTATCGGACCGTCGGGGACGTGAAGTTCGACGAGGTCAGGGAGGTTGCGAGCGCAATCTCGCCGGTCCCCGGCGGCGTGGGACCGATGACGATCGCACTGCTCCTGAAAAACACGGTGCAGGCGGCGTGGTCAGCGGTTGGCCTCGATCGCGCCTAGGTTTGCACCGTAGCGCCGGGCTGTGCGAGCGTTACGCGGGGTAGAACACCGCGACCATGTTCGCGAACCAGAAGACATCGCTGGGGTCCTGCCCACCGGTCATCATCCCGTTCAGGTAGAAGGCGTACGTATTCCCTCCGATCACGGAGACCGGCCGCTGAACGAAGGCCGACGTCGACACGGTGCCATCCGTGGAAGCGCTCGCGGGGATGCTGTCCCTCCATTGATACACGAGATCGCCGCAATCCGTCGCGGCCGTCCCAATCTGGACGAGCCATTCGTCCTTCGTCCCGGATGTGTGGTCAATGAGCATCCACACCTGAGCGTGAACGACGACGGACCCGTTGGAGGGGACGGTGATGGAGACAACGCCTCCCATGTAATTCGTGCACCCGATCCCGATCGTGGTCGTGTTCGTCGTCGAGGAGGATGCCATCAGTCCGCCCGACGCGGCCGGCCCTTGAGGCCCTGGAGGTCCCGCCGGCCCCGCTAGCCCTTGGGGCCCCGTCAGGCCCGCAGGGCCGCTCGGTCCCGCCGGCCCCAGATCTCCGATGTCCCCTTTGTCGCCCTTGGCTCCGGCAACGCCCGCCGGACCCGGGACTGCGAGATTGATCGCAAGCGCAGCGACCGCGAGAGCCACCGCGACTACGCTCAACACCATGCCCCATCCGCCGCCGATCGCGGGCGGGGGGGCAGGCCACGGCATGGGCGCCGGCGGAGCATAGGGTGCAGCGTACGGCGGCGCAGACATCGGCGCTTGTCCCCCTCCCGACTGGTCAGGTTGCATGGACTCCGGTACCTGCGTCATGCGGAATAACGGCTTCGATAGGGCGATGATTCGCACGTCCGCCGCGACCTCGGGGCGCCGAAGCTTCGGGGTACACCGGAAGGCGCCTCCTACGAGGAAACCCTTTAGCGGGGGGTCGCATCGCTCGGTCGGTGAAGGCTCTTCTCGTCGGTGGGGGCGGGCGCGAGCACGCGATTGCAAAGAGTCTTGCGAAGAGCGGGGCCGACCTCTACGCGGTCATGGGGAACCAGAATCCTGGAATCCGCCGCGCCGCACGGGAGGTCCTGGTCCACGACATCACCGATGTGGCGACCGTCGTCGCCTGGGCGAAATCTCGCGGGGTCGACATCGCGGTGATCGGTCCGGAAGCGCCCCTCGCGGCGGGGATCGTCGACGCGCTCGATGTCGCGGGCGTCCCTGCGGTGGGGCCCGACCGCGAGGCCGCGCGCCTCGAGACGAGCAAGGAGTTCACGCGCGACCTCATGCGCGAGCACAAGATCCCCGGGCTCGTCAACTACTGGGCGTTTCATCGGCTCCCGGATTTCCGCGACTGGTTGCGCGAGTGCGACTTCGAGTTCGTGATCAAGCCCGTCGGGCTCACGGGAGGGAAGGGCGTCCGCGTCTGGGGAGACCACTTTCGCTCGAAAAAAGAGGCGGAAGGATATGCGGAGGAGATCCTCGAGCACAAGGTCGGCGGGCAGGCGCGGTTCCTCGTCGAGGAGAAGGTCGTCGGTGAGGAGTTCTCGCTTCAGGCCCTGTGTGACGGGTCCCGCCTCCTTCCTGCGCCGCTGGCCCAGGACCACAAACGCGCGCTTGAAAACGACGAGGGCCCGAACACGGGCGGCATGGGCTCATACTCCGATGCAGACCACCTCCTTCCGTTCCTCTCCCGGGGGGACTACGATGCCGCCCTCTCGACGATGCGCGCGACGATCGACGCGATGGCCGCGCGCGGGACTCCGTTCCGGGGAATCCTATACGGCGGGTTCATGGCGACCCGCGACGGGGTGCGGCTCCTCGAGTACAACGTGCGTTTCGCGGATCCCGAGGCGATGAATATCCTGCCGATCCTTGAGGACGATTTTGCGAGCCTGTGCGAGCGGGTCGTCGATGGAAATCTCCCGGCGACGGCGAGGTTCAAGAGAAAATCCACGGTCTGCAAATACGTCGTCCCGGCGGGGTATGGCACGAAGCCGAAGGCGGGCGCGCGGATCAAGGTGGACGAGGCCGAAATTGCGAAGGCGGGCGCTGAACTATTCTACGCCTCCGTGGACGAACACGACGGGCACGTCTTCACGACCACTTCGCGGGCCCTCGCGGTTGTTGGAGTTGCGAAGTCCCTCCAGGAGGCCGAGTCGGTCTCCGAGGCGGGGCTGAAGTCTGTGCAAGGGGACGTGTACGTGCGCCACGACATCGGGACCCCGGCGTCGATCGCACGGAAGGTCGAGCGAATGCGCGCCCTACGAAGCCGAAAAGAGTGAGCGTTCGCCTCGGCGGTATCGCGTCGCGGGGAACCTTCGCGCCGCGTCGCGTCGAGCGGTGAGGAACGATCGATGGCTCCCAGCAAAAGCCTTTACCGCGGCGTTTTATCACCGTGTCGTGAAAAACCTCAAGGACATCATCGGCGAAATCGAGTCCCGTTTGGACGAGAGGGACGAGGTTCGCGAGCTCGCCCTGAAGTCCTCGCGCGCTATCGCTAGGCTCAGCAGCGCGGCGATCCACGGGCTTCACAAAGGGGAGGACTCAGAGACCTCACTCCGGGAGGCGCGCGAGGAGGCGATGAAACTCCGGAGCGTCCTAGAGGACCACCCGGACCTCTTCCATTCCGGCTCCGTCGAAAACGCGCTCCAGGAGCTCTGCGAGGCATCGATCGTGCACGCGATCGCCCGGGGCAAACCCCTCCCGGACCCGAGGGAGTGCGGGGCGACCGACGCCGCGTACCTCCTGGGGCTGGGGGACGCGGTCGGCGAGCTCAGGCGGTTCGCGCTCGAGGATCTCCGACGGGGGAACGTGGCCGGGGCCGCCGACCAGCTGAAGACGATGGAGGACATCTTCGACGCCCTGATCCGCTTCGACTATCCGAGCGCCCTCGTCGCCTTGAAACACAAGCAGGACGTCGCAAGATCCCTTATCGAGAAGACCCGCGGCGAGGTCGCGGTCGCGACCCGCGGGAAGGCCCTCGAGGACAAGCTCGACCGGGTCGAGAAACGCCGGTAGCCCCCGTGCTTCACCGTACCGCAGCCAGAGCGCAATCGCGACGCGGGACACCGCCCATGTAAGGAACAGCCACCACATCAGTGCCAGCGCCACCGCCCCCGCAGGCGGGTCCCGTCCCCAAAGGAACGCGGCCACCAGAGCGGAATAACGAGCGCCCATTGGGCGGTAACGTCGCAGGGGCCAAGGTCGCAGCTCGAAATCGCGATGTCAAGGGTGACGACAGCGGCGATGAACGTCGCAACGAAGACGAGCGCGTAAGCGAGCGCGAATGGACCCCTCCGGGCGGCTGGCGGGATGAACCACCATCTCCGCACCGCCGTCTCCCCGCGGTCCATCGGCCTTGCGATCCCTACTTGCGTTCTTGCTCCTTTCGTCCCGACCTTATCACTCCCATTTCTGAGAGCGAAAGGTCTTTAGAGGACACTCCCGATGATTCGGCCCGCGCCTGCCGCCCTCGCGCCTCCCGACGACCGGGCCCGAGGCGGTCGAGGGACCGACATGGCCGACACCCGCATCCGCAGCGGCATCCCGGGCCTGGACAACCTCGTCGAGGGCGGATTCCGGGACAAGACGTGCGTCGTCATCGTGGGCTCGAGCGGGACGGGGAAGACGACGTTCACGATCCAGTACGTCCTCCATGGCCTCGAGAACGGGGAGCAGGGGCTCTACGTGACCCTCGAAGAGTCCCCTGAGCAAATCATGCGGGAGGCGGAGCTCATGGGCTTCGATTTGAAGAAGTACCACGAGAAGGATCTGTTCTTCATCCACCTGAAGGGGAAGAACTTCAAGAAGATGATCGAGGAGCAGCTCCCCCAGCTCGTGAAGGCCCGCGCGGACTACCAGATCAAGACCCGCGTCGTCATCGATCCGATGACGCCGGTGATCTGGGCGACCCAGGACAAGCTCGAGCAGCGCGAGCTGATCGGCAAGCTGTTCTACACGCTCAAGGAGCTCGGCGTCGTGCTGTGCACCGTCGAGGAGCACTCGAAGCCCGGCGAGACGATCGGGGAGGACGTGCTCCTCCCGATTTACCTGAGCGACGGGGCGATTCATCTGGAGTATTATCCGATCGGCGGGGCGTTCAACCGCACCTTGAAGGTGCTAAAGATGCGGGGGATCCATCACGGCGAGGGCGTGTACCCTTACTTCTTCGCACGAGGTATGGGCGTCGTCGTTCGTTCCACGCCTGTCGCCTCGTCCGCCGCGGGGGAGAAGTCGCACCGGAGAATCTTCGAGGACGCGTATCGAACCGCCGAGGCGCTGAAGGCGTCGCCCGTCGTCCTCGCGAAGATCAAAGCGATGAGCGAGCAATGGGACTACGACTACTCGCCCGAGGAGGCCCTCCAGATCGTGTTCGACTCGTACGGTCTCAAGCGGTGAGGGCCGCGATGCCGTCCCTTGCCGGCAACGTGAACAAGACGATGGAGGCGGAGTCCGTCGGCCTCCTGAAGCACATGCTCGACACGGAGCTTCGGCGGGCTCGCGAGGAGAACGGCTTCGACATCGCCCTGTTCCTCGGGGTCGACGGCCGGATCTTCGCGAGCGACGTGCCGTGGAGCCTGGACCCGGGTCAGTATCGGCTCCTGAACCTCGTGAAGGGGAACTTGAATCACATCTGCCACCAGCTCAGCGGGCAGAACATGATGATGAGCATCCAGCAGTACGACGTCGGTACGATCATCATCTCCGGGGTCGGGGACAAGGCGTTTCTCACGTTCCTCACGACGAGGCCGCTCGAGGTCACGAAGATGCAGGGGGTCCTGAACGCCGTCCTCACCGTGTCCATGGTGATGAAGCACCTCCTAGACGAGCGGGGAATGTCCGAACAGGAACTGTCCAGGCACTCGCCGGAGGTCGCCGTCGAGCTGAAGAAGCTCTCGCGGGCGCTCTTCGTTGAGAAGTTCGAGGAGACCCGCGGGTACAAGAGGAACATGGAAATCCTCTCGTTCCTGAAGAAACGGCTGCAGGCCCTCGTCGGCGTCGGCCCTCTGGAGGAGATCGTGACCATGGCGTTCAACGAGGTCGGCACCTCCGCGGCATACATGACGGAGTCGCATTGGGACCGGTTCCTCGACCTGGTCATCGCGGAGGTCGGGAAGATCGCGGGGGAGACGTCCGCGGAGCGCGCGCGGAACGAATGGGTGCCCGAGGTGCGAAAGCTCTTGAAGTCGTTCGTGTGAGGAGCGTCGGAGGGGACCGCCATGCTTGACGTTGCGCTCGTGTCGCTGATCGAGGACCTCATCGACAAGGCAGGCGCGGACGGGGTCATCGAGTTCTGGCAGCGGGTCGGCGAGAACCTCGCGAACCGGATCGGGAAGGAGGCGTACATGGGGTGGACCTCGTTCAACGTCGCGGTCCGGGAAGGCCGCACGGCGTACAGCATCGAGGGGGACGTGACGCCGCTCACGGACATGGCGATCGCCGACGTCGACGGGGACGTCGTCGGCTACATCTACGCGATGAAGCAGTGCTGCTACTTCCCCACGGCAATGCGGGTGCGGTACACGGTGGGGAGGCTCAGCGGGGCGGACCTCGCCGTCGCCCGGGAGTACAACGAGAACTTCCACAACATCGCGTGGTGCAACTTCTGCGTCTTCCACGAGCGGTTCCGGGAGGAGGTCGCGAAGAACATCGCGGTGGCGGGCAACCCGCTCGAATGCCTCCTCCTCGCGACGCGGGGGTTCGACGGCGAGACCCGGATCTCCTCGAAGAACCTCGCGAAGATCAACATCAACCACGAGCACGTCCGGGCCCTCCTGAGGAACTACGAGTGCGTGTACGCGCTCCTGATGCGGGGCGCCCGCCTCAAGGAGGAATGACGTGGATTCCATGGAGCACGGCCGCGTCATCGACAGCAACCCCTTCGTGGACATCGCGACCCACCTGTTCCTCGAGGACCTCGCCTCGAAGGTCGGCGTCGCGGGCCTGAACAATTACCTGATCAGCCTCGCGAACAACCTCGCGGGGAGCATGCCCGAGGAGGAGTACGAGACGTGGGACGAGTTCCTGGACGCCCTGAAGAACGGCCACTCGATCCTGAGTTCGTTCGAGGACGTGCACGCGGTCACGAAGCACTGCGTCGTCACCCGGCGCTCCCCCTTTGAACGCGGGTGGAGGGAATATGCGAAACGGGTGGGAGCCTTCTCGAAGGTCCACCGGGAGGTCGCGGAATACTACAACGCGAAGGCGAAGTCGACCGCGGTGAACTCCCTACACATCATCCTGCACACGTTCCGATCGGCCGCCTCGAAACGGATTCAGGTCGGCGGGAAGCCGCTCCGGTACGAGCAGATCGGCACCGTGTGGGTCGACGGGGAGCGAAACGTCGTCGGCGACGACCGCCTCCCGGGGATGATGAAGCGGGCAGGGATTTCGAAGACCCGCCTCGGGATGCTCCTCCGGAACAACGCGGACGTCTGGGTCCTGACGGCGGAGTGAGCCTACCGCCGCCGACGCAGGGCGCGGATCACCAAGGCGGACATCGTGATCGCGATCACGATGGTCAACCCCGCCCACGGCCACGTGAGTTCGAAATCCTTCTTGTAGAACAGGTCGAGGACGGTGACCTCTCCCTTGTCTGCCTCAATTACGCCGTTGTGGTTCAGGTCCGCCTCCGCGCGGACCGCGTGGGTCCCGGGCCCTAGCCCGACAGGGAGGTACGTGAACGTGGCAGTCGCCGTGCTCCTCGGATCGATCCGGGCGAGCTTCGTCGTGCCCGCGACCTTCCCGTCGACGAAGAACTTCACCGAGATATTCACCGCGGCAGCCCCCCCGTCGTTTCGGAACGTAGCGGAGAGGACAATCGGCGTGATCACGGTGATCGCGTGGGTGATGTTCGTGCGCTCCGAGCGGCCGCCCTGCGTCGAGTTGATCTGGACCACGAGGGTGATCACCTGCTCCTGCGCCGGCGCCGTGATGTTGAATTCGAAGTGGCCCCTCGCGTCCGACGTCGCGGTCCCCGGGTTCGAGCGCTGGGGAGTCGCGACCCCTAGGTCCGAGCCGGTCAGGTAGTAGGAGATCGAGAAATTCCCGTTCGCCTCCGGTGCGGGGCCACCGCTCGCGTTCAAGGTGAACACTCCCGTCCCCTTGGGCGCAAGGGCGTCGGGGCCCGAGAGCACCCCCGTGACCGGAGTCTGCGCAGTTGCGCGGGGGGCGGCAGTCAGGAGGACCGCGGCGAGGACGGCAACGGTGATGGCGGCGAGAAGCCCGCGGTGCACGCTATCGCCTCCGCCGTTTCGTCAGCAGGACGCCCGCGGAGACGCAGGCGAGGAGCGTGATGAGGACCGCGAGGAGCGGGAACGGGAGGTCCTGGGTGATCACGATGTTGGGCCCGCTCGCCCCGATCCGACCGTCCCCCTCCAGCTGGGGTAGCGAGAGAGGGAACGTGACGGACGACCCGAGCGTCTGGAGGTTCTCCGCGAACACGGTCACCGTCGCCATCGTCCCCGTGCCGCCGCCCGTCGTCTCGAAGACGATCGTGACGGACCGTGTCGCGTTCCCGTCGACGCTGAAGTTGCGGATCTCCGTCAGGCGCTCCCCGCCCGTCGGCGGGGCGAAGCGCGCGATCCAGCCGCGGGCCGCGAGTTCATTGATCCCGGGGATCGTGAGGGCGACCGTCTCCCGGACGTTCCCCCCGTTGGAGAGCGTTAGGGTGTAGTTCAGGAGCCGACCGTCGAACGTCGGCACGGCGGACGACACGACGAGGGAGAGGTCCCTCCTCGGGAAGATCCCGACCTTGACGGTAACACTCCCCGTCGTCGCGGTGTCGGCGGTGCTGCGGGCGGTGACCGTGACGTCCGGGTGGTCCACGAGCGCGTCCTTGGGAGTCGTGATCGTGACCTCGATCGACGCGGTCTTCCCGCCGGTACCGAAGCCGACCTGCGCCTGGCTCGGGCGGAAGGAGAATTTCCATGTCGCGGGGGCGCCCGAGAACCCGTATGTCTCCTCGAGGTTCCCGGTGTTCGTGAGGGAGATCGTATACGTGACCTCGGCACCCGCCGGGACGGTAAGCTGTTGGAAGCTGTCCCATGCTAACGTCACGCCGCGTCGGGCGACGCGTTCGAGGGCAAGGTTCAGCGGGTCTGGCCGGCCCGTGAGGACGAGCTCCGTGGACTTCAGATACTCGACCGCGAGCCCGTTCTCGACCTCGGACACGCGCGCGGTGACGGAGTACGCGGAGGGCGGCAGGACGAGCTGGAAGGCGCCCATCGCGTCGGACCGCATGCGGACGTCCCCGGGGCCCGAGAACGTGAGGTCCGCGGAGACCCGGACCTCGCCCTTGTACGTCGTGACCCCGGAGACGGTGAACGCCGGGACCAGGGAGAGGTTGAGCGTGGTATCCTGGCTCGGGGACACGGTGAGCGTGCCCAGGAAGGCGGATCCAAGTCCGGAGGAGACCGCGTGGACATTGTACGACCCCGGTTGAAGGGCCACGGAATACGTCCCGTCCAGGGACGCCGACGCCGTCGCGTTGATCGCACCGGCCCCTCGTCCCGAGAAGCTGATCGAGGCCGCGGCCCCCGCCCCGCCGATCGTCGTCCGTCCTTGGACCGTCGTGTTGTCCAAGGCGCGAGTCGCGGGGACGTCGAAGGGGACGGCCGTCGAGTCCGCCGGTACCCCCAGGCTTCCAGAGAAGCGGACGCGGACGTATCGGAGGACGCTCGAGATGGTCTGCGTCGTGCGTTCGTCCACGGAGACGGTGAAGTCCCCGTCGGGGACCGCGAGGCGGTACGTGCCGGTGGGCTCGCTGAGGGCGCGGAACGTGCCGCCCTGGGCGCGCGTGAAGACGACCGGGACGGGATCGGGGAAGACCGCCCCGTTCACGGTGACCCGCCCGGAGACCTGCGTCCCGCGCACCAAGGCAATCGGAAGGTCGAGGGGACCCGCGACGGAGACGGTACCCGCGAAGAGGAACGTCTCCGAGCCCTGGGTCCGGTTCGCGTACACGGTGTACGACCCGGGCGTGAGGTACGTCCGCAAGTGCCCGTTGGCGGCGTCGACGACCAGCGACTCCGGGCCGTCGAATAACACGGAGACGCTGACGAGGTTTCCGAGGAACGTCACCGATCCCGTGACCTTCGTGCGGCGGACGATGTCCACGTCGTGGGCGACGGACCCGACGCCGACCTCGAGGGTCAGCCGATCCTCGCCCTTCGTCTGCCACCGCTCGGCGTCCGAATTCGCGCTCACGTTCTCGTCCACGATCACTTGGTAATCCCCGGGTGCGAGCGACACGGAGTAGCTTCCCTGTCCGCTGACGAACGTGTCCCGTGTCTGCGCGCCCCCTCCCGCCGCGAGGAACAGGATGGAAATCGCCGACCCCGTGAGGAGCGATCCCTCGCTCTGGAGCGACCCCGTGACCGTGATGTTTCGCGCGACGATGGGGATGGCCGTCGGCGTCGTGAGGCTCGCCGGCGTGGCGGGGCCGGAGGACCGCGGCACGAACCCCGCGGCGTCCACGATCATCGCGTACGACGTCACCGGGTCCAGAGGTGCGGCGAACGTGCCGTTGGTCCCCGTAACGACCGTGAGGATGCGGCCTGTGGGGTCCGTGAAGGAGACGCGGGCCCCCGCGACGTTCTCGTCGGCCTCGCGGATACCGTCCCGGTTCATGTCCCGATAGGTGATCCCGGAGAAGACGGGCCGGAACCGCAGCGAAAGGTCGAGGGTCGTTGGTGCAGTAAAGGTCCTCCGATCCTGGAACACATTCGTCCCGAGGACCGCCTGCACGTCGTATGTCCCCTGGGGAATCCACACGATGTACACGCCAAAGTTGCTCGTCCGCGCAAGGTTGATTTCCCCCGTGTCGAGGGAGCGGAACGTGACCGAGGCGCCTCGCGTGATGTTCGAAAGGGTCCCCGAATACGCGGTTCCTCGGACCTCCGCTCCGTCAACGAACTGGGGATTGAACGTCGTGGTCCTCCCCTGCGTGACATCCGCGGAAGAGAGGACCGCAAAGAGCCGCGTGGACTCGTAGTGGCGGCCCGTGACCGTCCAATGGCCGACGGGGAGGATGGCTGCATAGTCCCCCGATGCGTCCGATGTGATGCTTCGGGTGAGGGAGCGATCCGCGAGGTTCGTGAAGTCCGTGGTCACGTGACCCCTCACGTTCCCCCCGACGAAGGTGGTCCCCGTGAGGGTGCCGGAAGGATATGCGGTGAGGTTGAACCCGAGGCGGCCCAGCGGCCCGATCGTGAGGATTGCGGGGAGCGTGGCGAAATCGCCGGAGGTCGCCGTGACGTCGAACATGCCGCCGAGGAGGCCGCGTACGCTGTACGCCCCGCCGCTGTCCGCGCGGGTCCGGATCGTCGTCCCGTTCGTCTTGTCCACGACAACAACGTCCGCGTTGGGGAGGGCGTTTCCGTGAGAGTCCTTCACGCCTCCATTGATCGTAAGTCCGGTTACGGGGATGTCTAGGCTCGATGCGGAAGCAGGGAGGTCCTTGGAGGGAGCTGGGATGGTGCGCCCTTCCACGGTGACGTTGAAGTACGCGATCCCCGGGTGCAGGTCTCGGAACTCGTAACGTCCCTTGGCATCCGCCGTCGTGGTGTTCCGCACGCCGAGGTCACGGCTCAGGACCACGAGGCTTGCTCCCGGGAGGGTCCGGTCCTGCGCCGCATCGAACTGTCCGTTCGCGT
>VBML01000087.1 GCA_005878915.1 Methanobacteriota archaeon
ACGAGGGCCAGGAACAGATACTCACCCTTCGCGATCGAGACCTCCCGCTCGTCGACCTGGAAGTTCCTGAGCTCCCCACCGCCACCGCCGGGCGCGCCGAAGGAGTCCTTCACGAACTGAGCGACGAGGGTGAACATCCCCGAGACCGCGATGTCGTCCTCGATCGGGTTCTCGGGCCCGCCGACCCGCGTCACGAGTCGGCCGTCCTCGTGAATCACGAAGAGGTCTGTCGGCACGAATGGCTTCCTCAGGACGCGCGTCGCGATGGTCCAGGCGGAGAGGACGACGGCGACCAACACTGCGATCCAGAGCACGAGATCGCCCAGCGGCCAGGGCCCTCCGGGGACATGGTAATCAACGGAGAACGATCGCACCCTAGGGGTGACCGTGGTGTCGTTCGTCGTCAACGTCAGGCGAAGGGCAATCGCGGAAGGGAATGCACCGAGATTCTGCCCGGGGACCGCGTCGGACCAGGGGCGCCCGGTGTCCTGTGAGTACCAGATAGCGACGTCCGTTCCAGCGGGACCGCTCCAGTCCACGCCGATTCCAGCCCATCCGGTGAGATTCTCCGGAAGGAAGGTCTCGGTCACCACGGTGCCGGCCCCGGCGTGACGGATCCACGTAACAGAGACATCGTGGACGAGCGGAGTCGCGGCTGTCGGTGTGAAAAGGGTCAGTCGGTACTCGAGATACCGTGCGGCGGGGGACGTGATCGGGCTTCCAATTGCGGGATACGGGACGGACCACGGGCTCCACGAGACATCGACGACGTTCGCGTTACCGGAACGCGTCTGCACGAGGACGTTGGTCCCGGCAGGTGTGGTCGCATTCCACCAGAGATCGCCCCATACGCTCGCCCCGCCCGCGTCGAGGACTCGGGACTCCAGGAGCCCCGATGAACCGGGGGTCGTGTACGTGATGAACAGTCGAGGGCGAAGGATCGCGTTTCCTTCGTCGCTGCTGGAAAATTGCTTCAGACCAAGAGCCGTACGCAATTCGTCGTCCTGCTGCCGCACGAGGAGCCCGTTGTTCGAAAAACTGCCGGTCCACCAACCGGCCACGAGGGACGTCACGTTCCATCCGTACCAGCCGATGGTCCCACTGATTGGGATGGTGTCCACGACGATTGGGTCGAAATCGCCTCCACCCCCCGCCGACCCCCAGGAATTCACGCCGTCCGAGCGGTCCCATGTCGCCCCCAGCTCTGTCCATGGAGTCGTGACGCGGTGGACCGAAACAGGCATCACCGCCGGGGTCGCCGTATGCATGTAAAGCTCGAGCTCTGCGTATCGCACGACCGCGTTGATAGGTAGCGGGAAGCTCGGGAACCGAATCAACGCACGGTACCACGGGCCGCTACCGTTGTAGCCGACATTCAAGTCCGTGGTGAGGCCGAAGTTGTCGTTCCCTCCGCTCCCGTGGAAGAGGTACGTGTCCGCAAGCGCGGCGGGGGTGGGAACGTCCGGGAGGGTCTGTGGGGCGCCCTGCTGGCTGGTGTTCAGAATCGCGACGTTTCCCGGACTCCCCGACAGATCGATGTTCACGAGGGTCGGGGCGCGGGAGAAATCGCCTGTGTCGCTGTCCGTCGCCGCGCCCGCTTGCCACGTGAGAAACCCGCCGGTCGCGTCGAGGGTGACGTTGTCGAGCGTGTAGTTGGTCGGGTTCGAGAACGTCCACTCGGCCTTCCGCTGGCCGGGGCCAGTGACGGAAGTCGCAGGGTCCGCCCGCGCGGTTATGGCGGGGAGGAAGAGAAGGACCAGGATGGCGAGGACGCACGCCCGGCGCATCATTCGTCATGTCTGCGCGCCACCCATCTAAACCTTGCTGGATGGTTATCATCCGCGCCCCTCTTCGATGGCGAAAGCCTTTAGAGAACTCGCCGGGTTCGAGCGTGTATGGGGACGCCTGCGGCGGACAGAACCCAGAAGAGCGGGAGTCGCCTCGAGCGCGTGCTCGCATCTGGGCGCTTCGCCGTCACCGCGGAGATCGTGCCCCCCGCGTCGCCGGATCCCACCGCCGTTGTGTCGATCGCGCGCAGGGTGGCGGGCTTCGCGGACGCCTACAACGTTACGGACAGCCCGCGCGCTCGCGTCCACATGGCCCCGTGGGCAGGGGCCGCGCTTCTCCTTCGCGAGGGACTGGAACCTGTCATGCAGCTCGCAACGCGCGACCGGAATCGAATCGCGCTCCAAGCGGACGTCCTCGGCGCCGCTGCCCTCGGGGTTCGGAACATCGTGGCGCTGAGCGGGGACGACCCGAAATCGGGGAACGAACCTGAGGCCGCGGCCGTCTTCGACCTGGATACGGAGGATCTCCTGGAGGTCCTCCGGGACCTCCGCGACAAGGGCGTGCTCCGGGGCGGGGACTCCGTAGATCCCCGCCCGGCGATCTTCATTGGCGCCACGGCGAACCCATTCGGCGGACCCATGGAGGACTCCTTCGTAAACCTCCGCGGGAAGGCGGAGGCGGGCGCGGACTTCGTGCAGACGCAAGCAATCTACGACCTCGACGCGTTCGAGGAGTGGATGCACCTCGTGAGGAAGGAATGGCTTCATGAGAAGCTTCACATCTTGGCGGGGATCGTCCCGTTGCGGTCTGCGAGGTCGGCTCGGTTCATGAAGGAGAAGGTGCCGGGCGTCGTCGTCCCATCGGACATTATCGTCCGGATCGAGAAGGCATCAGACCCGAGGGCCGAAGGATTGCGAATCGCTACGGAGTCCCTTGAGTCCCTCCAGAAGATCGAGGGCGTACACGGCGTCCACATCATGGCGGTGGGCTGGGAGGAGGCCGTGCCCCTGGTGGTGAAGCAGTCCGGCCTGTACCCGAGACCGGCTGCGTAGGTCGTGCGAAAACACGTCCGACAGTGGATTTCGATTCACCGGTATGCCAGATATCAATCTGAATTCGAAATGCGATACGAAACCTTAATGCGATATCGGCCATTCCAACGCGGTAAGAACAATGCCGGATGGGCGACGCGCGATTCTGAGCGTGTCGGACAAGACCGGCATCGTTGATTTTGCGAAGGGCATTGTTACACTCGGATACACGCTCCTCGCGACCGACGGGACAACGAAGGTCCTTCGCGCCGAGGGGGTCCCAGTCCGAACCGTTAGCGAATACACCGGTCAGCCCGAGGTCCTCGGAGGGCGGGTGAAGACCCTCCACCCAAAGATCTTCGCGGCGATCCTCGCGGTCGAAGGGAGCGAGGCAGAGCTCGCCAGCTTCGGCGTCGAGCCAATCGACCTCGTCGTCTCCAACCTGTATCCGTTCGAGGAGACGGTCGCGAAGCCCGGAGTCACCCATGCCGAGGCGATCGAGAACATCGACATCGGGGGCGTCTCCCTCATCCGGGCGGCGGCGAAAAACGTGGACCGCGTTGCTGTCGTCGTGAGCCCGTCCCGCTACCCGGAGGTCTTGGATGCAATGAGGACAGGAGGCGTCCCGAAGCGGATGAGGGAGGCCCTTGCTCTCGAGGCGTTCGCGTACACCAGCGGATACGACGCCGCGATCTACAATTACCTCGCCCGCCGCTCTGGCGCCCAGTTCCCGAGCGCGTTGCGCCTCGCCCTCCCGAAGGTCCAAGACCTCCGCTATGGCGAGAACCCGTACCAGAAGGCGGCCCTGTACCGCGAAGCGTTCCCCTACGCGGCAGCCGCCACGGCCGAGCAGCTGAGCGGGAAGGAACTCTCGTACAACAATCTCATCGACCTCGACGCCGCCCTGCGGTTGGTCATCGAGTTTGACCGGCCCGCTGCGGTGGTCGTGAAGCACACAAACCCGTGCGGCGTCGCCGTCGGCGGATCGCTGGTGAGCGCGTATCGCGCCGCGCACGCTTCGGACCCCGTGTCCGCGTATGGAGGCGTCGTCGGGGTCAACCGCCCCGTCGACCTCGCAACGGCGAAATCGATGAGGGGGCATGTCCTCGACGCCGTCATCGCTCCAGCGTTTGAGCCCGAGGCGCTCCGCATCCTGAAGGAGAAGAAGAAAGGATCGTTCCTCATCATGAAGACCGTTGGGGAACCTCGAGGAAATCACGGCTTGGACATGGTCCGTGTGCTGGGGGGCGTCCTCCTCCAGACGACGGACTTTCCCCCGCTGAACCCCGAGACCTGGAAGGTCGTCACGAAGGCCCGCCCGACCCCGGACCAACTTCGGGACGTGAGCTTCGGAATCGCGGTCAGTCGCTTCGTAAAATCGAACTCGATCGTCCTCGCCATGGGAGAACGAACGGTTGGCATCGGGGCGGGACAGATGAGCCGCGTCGATGCCTGCATGCTCGCGTGCTACAAGGCGGGCCCCGCCGCGAAGGGGAGCGTGGCGGTCAGCGACGCGTACTTCCCGTTTCGCGACGGAGTCGAGGAGCTCGCGAAGGGTGGCGTTGCCGCCGTCGCGCAGCCCGGGGGCTCGATCCGCGACGCCGAGGTGATCGCCGCGGCGGACGAGCATGGGATGGCAATGGTGTTCACGGGGCTTCGGCTCTTCAAGCACTGAGGAGGGTCCATGGCGGGAATCCACGTCGGAGTCCTTGCGTCGGGGCGGGGGACGGGCTTCCAAAGTCTCGTCGATGCGAGGGAGCGGGGGGACCTCGTCGCCGACCTCGCCGTCCTCATCTGCAACATCCCCGGGGCACCCGTCATCGAGCGCGCCCGGAGGCACGGAATCGCAGCGGTCGTGATCGATCACAAAGCGTACGGGAAGGACCGGGAGGCGTTCGAGCGAGAGGTCGTCCGCGTGCTGAGGGAGCACCGCGTCGACCTCGTCGTCCTCGCGGGCTTCATGCGCCTCGTGACGGGGTACTTCATCCGGGAATTTCCGCAGCGGATCATCAACATCCACCCCTCCCTGCTGCCCGCGTTCCCGGGGGCGCACGCGCATGAGGACGTGCTGGCGTGGGGCGCGAAGGTCAGCGGCTGCACGATCCATTTCGTGGACGAGAGCGTCGACGGCGGCCCGGTAATTCTCCAGAAGGCGGTGCCCGTCCTCGACGGCGACACACCGGAGACCCTAGCGGCCCGCGTGCTCGAGCAGGAGCACATCCTCCTCCCCCTTGCGGTGCGACTCATCGCGGAAGGTCGCCTTCGGGTTCATGGACGCCGCGTGGCGATTGATTCCCGCGGAATCGAGTTGCCCCGAATGGCATAGTCAAAGCCGCAGCCCAGTCGCGTGGCAATAAAAAGGGCCGTTCGGGAGATCCGAACGGCCTCGTTGTGGAGGGATGCTTTTGGTAAAGCAAGGATGGATATCCCGTGGCCCTATAAAAATCCTGCCACTGGAGTCACCGGGTCATTCGGGGTCAGAAAAGAGGAGGCCGTCCAGAGAGAAAAGGTTGAACGGCCTCGTT
>VBML01000041.1 GCA_005878915.1 Methanobacteriota archaeon
CGTCGCTCTCGCCACGGGGATTTACCTGTACCGAGGGCGGTTCACGGCCTGGGGGAGCGCGATCGTCGTGAACGTGTTCGCCGTCTTGGTCGCGCTGGTTGCCATCGATGTGTTCGTGCTCGCCGCGCTCATTGCGTCGTTCATCCTTCTGTACGTGTTTCGGGTTCCGTTCGGTGTCGGCGCGTGGAAGATCGAATCCGCGAAGGAGAACGAGCGGACGCGGGCGGTCATCGACGCGCGGACCCGGAATGCCGGAGGGGCACGCTGCCCGAAGTGCGGGGCGGACACCCTATGGGTCGCGGACGATGGATCCGCGTTCTGTCTGACGTGCCGCGCGGGGACGATCGAGCTCGCCCGCGCCGAACCCTCGTAGGTTTATAGCGGGGACTCTCCATGGCGGGCCGGACCCCGATGGCCGCCGACCGTAGACCCTCGGCACGGAAGGCGGTCTTCCTTGCCCTTCAGATTGTTGTTGTCGTCCAGGGGCTTCTCCTCCTCGTCCAGGCGGTCATGCAGTTCCTCGTCGCGGTGGGCGGCGATCCCACGCCCCTGTTCCTCTCGACGCTCCTCATCCTCCTGGCGGCGACCCTATTCTACACGTCGATCGCGTTGCGGACGCGCGGGTCCACTCCGTTCTTCGCGACCCTCGTCGCCTCTCTCTTCGCCCTCGTGATCCTCGCGTCCCTTGGGAGCACGGACGTCACCCGCATCCTCGGGATTGCCCTGACGATTGCCACGATTGTTGCCCTCGCGGTCCTCCGAAATCGATTTCACCTGCGCCCGGGAGAGATCGTGAAAGAGGAGAAGCTCCCACCCGACGTCTTGGCGAAGATCGCGACGAGTCTCCGGGGCGTGCGGTGCCGGGAGTGCGGAGAGGACGACGTTTGGATCACCTCCGACAAGCTTCTCGTGTGCCGGAATTGCGGGACGACGAACGCGTAGTCCTCTCAGCCCGCCCTGCGGGGCGTTCGACCCCTGGACTCTCTCGAACGAGCGGACTAGCCCGGAGTCGTGTGCGTGTAGATCTCGATCCAGTTGCCGTCAGGGTCCTTGACGTACGCCGTCCAGCCAGCGGTCTCCTCGGGGGTGATCAGGGTTGGCTCGGCACCCCTCGCCACGAGGTCCGCGAACGTCTTCCGAACATCCTCGACGAGGAAGGCGATGTGGTCGAGGCCCTCCCCGGGCACGTATGGGACCGCGTACTTCGATTCCGGGGGATACCAGTTCAGTTCGAGCTGCTGGTCTGAGGATTCGTCCTTCAGCAGCACCCAGATTCCTGCGCCGTACTTCCTTGCGTCCCCCTGTCGTACCTCCCTGAGGCCGAGGAGTTCCGTGTAGAACTTGAGGGAGCGCTCGAGGTCCGTCACGCGAATTCCGAAATAGGAGAGCTCCACGACGGGGACATCGCGCTCGGATGGATAACCACGCCGCCGCCGTTTGGCGGTAGTCTCGTAAAGCAGGGCATATGATTTAGGTTCGGGCGACGTACCGCGAGGGGAGAAGAGTGCCCGGGAAAGCCCGAAAGCGCCGTCCGTCCCGAGAGTCGCCGGAGCCCGCCGCAGATGACAAGACCCTGGGCGGGCTCCCGCTGAAACTCCTGTACACGCCCGCAGACCTCAAGGGCCTCGAGTACAACCGCGACATCGGGTTCCCTGGTGACCCGCCCTTCACTCGCGGGATCTATCCAACGATGTACCGGGGTCGCCTGTGGACGATGCGGGAGTACGCGGGGTTCGGCTCTGCCGCGGAGTCGAACCGGCGGTACCGGTACCTCCTCTCCCAGGGGACCACGGGCCTCAGCGTCGCGTTCGACCTCCCGACGCAGATGGGGTACGACCCCGACGACCCGTTCGTCCGCGGGGAGGTCGGGAAGGTCGGCGTGCCGATCGCGACGATCGAAGACATGGAGACCCTGTTCAAGGAAATCCCGCTCGACAAGGTCAGCACGAGCATGACGATCAACGCGACGGCCTCGATTCTCCTGGCCCTCTACGTCGCCACGGCCGCCCGCCAGCGTGTCCCCGCGCGGGAGTTGAGGGGGACCGTGCAGAACGACATCCTCAAGGAATACATCGCGCGGTCGACGTACATCTACCCGCCGGAACCCTCGATGCGGCTCGTCGTGGACATCGTCGAGTTCTGCTCCCGCGAGATGCCTCGATGGAACGCGATCAGCGTGAGCGGGTACCACATCCGGGAGGCCGGATCGACCGCCGTGCAGGAGGTCGCCTTCACCCTGGGGAACGCGATTGCATACATCGATGCGGCCCTCGCGCGCGGGCTCAAGGTCGACGACATCGCCCCGCAGCTCTCCTTCTTCTTCTGCGCGCAGAGCGATGTCCTCGAAGAGGTCGCGAAGTTCCGCGCGGCCCGCCGCCTCTGGTCGCGAATCATGGAGGAACGGTACAAGGCACGGAAGCCGGAGTCGCGGGCCCTCCGGTTCCACGCGCAGACCGCGGGCGTCTCGCTCACCGCCCAGCAGCCGGAGAACAACGTCGTGCGGGTCGCGTACCAGGCCCTCGCCGCGATCCTTGGGGGCGCTCAGTCCCTCCATACGAACTCGATGGACGAGGCCCTCGGACTCCCGTCGGAGAAGGCGGTCCGCCTCGCCCTGCGCACGCAGCAGTGGCTCGCGCACGAGAGCGGGGTCGCGAACACCGCGGACCCCGTCGGCGGCTCGTTCTACGTCGAGGCCCTCACGAAGCAGATCGAAGAGGACGCGGCCAGCCTCATCGACCGAATCGACCGGATGGGCGGGATGATGCGAGCGATCGAAGCCGGCTGGGTCCAGCGCGAGATCGCGGAGAGCGCCTACACGTTCCAGCGCGCCGTAGAGGCAGGGGAGCGGACGATCGTCGGGGTGAACCGGTTTAGCTCGGAGGGTGAAGCGGGGCCCGCACCGCATCGGGTGGGAACGACCGTCGAGCGGGAGCAGGTCGCCCGAGTGCGGGCGTTCGGCGTGTACCGGCCGAGGGGCGACACATGATCGGCACGATGAACCATGTCGGGATCGCGGTCTCGAATCTGGACGACGCGATCGCGAAGTATCGCGCGATGGGCTTCGCGGTGGGCCCGCCCGAGACCGTCGCGTCGGAAGGGGTCCGCCTCGCGTTCGTCATGGAGGGCGAGACCCGCCTCGAACTCGTGGAGTCCCTGAGTCCGGACGGCACGATCGCGAGGTTCATCGCGAAGCGGGGCGAAGGGATGCACCACATCGCGTTCTCCGTGCGGGACATCCGGAAGGCGATGACAGAGCTTCGGGCAAAAGGGTTCGACGTGATCGACGCGGAGCCGAGGAAGGGCCACGGCGGGCGCCTTGTCGCGTTCCTCCACCCGAAGTCCCTTCACGGTGTGCTCCTCGAGCTCGTTCAGGTCTGATGGCGACCCGAATCCCCGAACACGATTAGGCTAACGGCGTTCGCAGAAGTTCAAGATGGAGTCGGCCGTCCGCGGGCCGTGGCGGACTACCTTCCGCTCGTGACGGCGGTCGTCGCGTTCTCCCTGGCGTTCCTCCTCGGGATTCAGTACGCGCGGAGGCGAAAGCTGCATCAGCTCGAGTGGACCGTCTCCCTCGCCCTCCTTGGGCTCGCCGCCGTCCTCGCATTCCTCGGGAACCCGGATGTCGTCGGCTGGGGCGAGGGGTTGTACAAGACGTATCTCCCGCTCACGGCCCTTCCGGTGGGCCTGATCGGGCTCGGCGTGCTCCAGCTGTTCCGGGATCGTCCGAAGCTCGCGAGGTACTACGCCGTGTTCTGGGTTGCGACCGCGATCCTCGTCATCGTGGTGACCGCCCTCGCCCCGATCCGGGACCCCGTCGACACCGCAGCCGGTCCGGCCCTCCTCAGGGACGAAGGGCCGAACGTCGGCGGGCGACACCTGCCGCTCTTCGGGGCAGTCTCCTGGCTCCAGACCGTACCCGGTGCGATTGCGTTCATCGGTGGCGGGCTGTACACCTGGTGGAAGGATCGCTCTCGTCGATACGGCCTCCTTCTGGCCCTCGGGGGCATCCTGTTCACGGTCGCAGGCTTCAGCTCGCGCCTCAACTATCCGAGCGGCTTCTTCGTCATCACCGCCGGCGCCGCGATCGTCACGTTCCTCGGGTTCGTTTGGAGCGTGGAGCACCTGACGCCCGCGCCCTCCCGTGCTTTGACACCAGATTCCCCGCCTATCGCGAACCAGAGATTCCATTAGGTCGACCGTGTTACGAAGTGCGCGAGGCACTTCAGGATGGTTTCGATATGGCGGACTCAGTCCTTTCTCGAACCGAGCTGGCTGTGCCCCCCTCCGCCGCTCCCACGGGTCCGCCATCAACCACGCGAGGTCCCTCGCCTTTTCGGCGAAACTCCGGAACTCCTGTTGTTTCGCCTTGTATCACGCCCGACCGGTCCAGCTTCCGCTTGAGGTACAACCCGCATCCCATCCCTTAAAAGAGGGACATGGGCGAAGGACGTTGCAGTCGTGTGTCAAGCACGGACACCGAAGTCTTAAGTATCGTCTTTGTGATTCCGTCGAGACAGGTGGGGGCATGCCAGGTAAGCCCGAGCCCGTACAGGTATCGTTTCGTCGTGCTATTGTCCTGTTGGTGGTTGTGAGCTTAGTTGTCTCCGGAATCGCGCTCCTGAATAGCTTCGGGGGGACTCGGGACCGTAGCACAGGGGAAGCGGGCTGCACGACCTCGGGCAATCCGCCCCAGATTTCCTATGACTACTTCAACGTCGATACCGGGTCGGTTTTGAGTGCGATCAGCTCCGGGACCCCCGTCTCGGTTCCCTTCCACGGCGGCGCGCATACATTGCAACTGGCCGCTTACAACCTCGGGGTGCCTGGCGCGAAGATCATCATTGATGACACCACGCAAATCGACCCGCCATTCTCCACAGCCATCGGATACCAAACCGGCGACACGTCGAGCCTGGCCCTTGTCACTGTATACCAAAACTACTTCGATGCCATGCTGTACCTCCCGAGTTCTGGGGGCTGGTTCTTCGACAGCAACATTCCGGGATCGGCCATCAACGGGAGTATACACCGAGGGTGGAACATGACAAGCAACCCTCTCCCCACGGGCCCGTACATCAACGACATGCCCCCTTCATGCGAGGGGGGAGGCGGTGGGAGCGGGCCGAGCACACGTGGAAGCGCCGGCCCGCAGCCGCTGCACAATCTGGTCCAGCAGAACCTGCTGGCGACCGCCGACATGGATTACGTGGGCCTGTTCTGGTGGTGCCCTTTCTTCTTTGGAATTGCCGATACGACGTGCGCGGCTTCGGCGATGGCCACCGAGGTGGCGCGCCTCAACAACGTGTTCAACGGCCTTCAGAGCCGAGGCGTCAACACCCCCATGGTGAACTTCAATGTGGCGGCGTACGACGTCCATACGCGCAACGCGAACGGCGGCATGACCTCGTTCGATGGCTTTGAGTTGATCGGCCAGTTTCGTACCCACGATGTGAACGTCCACGACGCAAACTTGAATTACCACGCTTCCCACCTGTTCACCGGGAAGGAACTCAACGGCAACGTCATCGGTCTTGGAGGCTGGGGTGGGCAGGGGCCCGATTTTCAGGCGCACTGGAGCATGACACAGCAAGTCTCAGCGGGGCTGTCCACCTAACAAGCCACGGACTGGGGACGCATGATTGCCAACAGCCAGGAGATCGGGCACACATACAACGCCCATCACGAGTTCGCCGTTCACATTCGGTTGTGCATCCTGTTTCTCTGCTTTGACTTCTTTACGATAATGTGGCCCGCTTATATGGGTGATGCGAGCCAGCTGTCACGGTTCTCGGATGATGTCACCGACAATCTGCCACCCGCGAGCGCGAATTCGGACAGAGTCCATGCCGAGGCGCATGTGAAAGTTCAGCGGTGAAGCTGTGAGGCGGAACTGGTTGTTGGCTGCATATGTCGTGGTCATTGCCGCGATTCTGGCTGCATTGGGCTTGGGCCTCGGCCTGGGTCCGCTGCCCTCGCAGGGCCCGACGACACCGGCCGGGGGCGACAGCGGCTTCATTGCTCTTCTCGCGCTCGCCAGCGGGAATAACTCCACGAGCGTCCACCTGGTTCAAGGGAATCTGGTAACATACCCGTTGCTGGATTTCTCGCTTGACGCGTTGGCACAGCCAGGGGGCTACGCTAACGTCACTCGAGACGGCCCATGGATTGTCGTCGACGTCACTCCGAGTCAGAGGGAAGTTGTCCGGTCGTTCATCGAGTCGCGCTTCCAAGCTGAATACGGAGACGTTCCATTCCCTCACAATGACTCACTCTGGGAGGTGCACTTCTGTGGCGCGACGCGTTCTGGCCCGTTCTGTGGATATACCCTTGTTGATTTCCAGCGCTCCATCTAGCTTGGGCTCGACCCGGGCCTGTGTCGTTCATGAACGGTAGGAAGGGTCGTCGGTCGGCATCTGGGGACAGGCGGGGGAAGACAACCAAGTCGGAGGAGCGCCCACGCCGCACGCGGCTTGTACCGGTCCTCCGTGTATTGGGGCTGTTCGTCACCTTTTCAGCGCTCGTCGGCCCTTGGTGGACCCTAGGAATCCGGGGCACCGGGATGGCGATGCCGATTGAAGGACGGACCGATTTCGGGCTGTGGAGCGCGATTACGACCGTGACTACCCCTGCGGGAACCACGGTGAGTTCCGCTGACTACGATTCGTTCCCCGCGAGTGGGGGCGCGTTGCGAGTGACTCTGTTGTTCCTTATGGCAGCTATCGGTCTCGATCTCGGGGGATTTTGGTGGGCATGGCGGAGGGGCTCCTTCGAAGTGAGATCTAGGATGGAAATCCTCGCGAACATTGCAGGCGTTGTTCTCGCTTTCGTCTCGGCTATGTACCTATTCGTCGCGCTTCCCGCCGCGGCGACGGCTGATTCTACCTCAATGCATTCGCCATTGAGCGCGCCAATCACTTTTTATGGCTTCACCGGCACCCAGACTCTCGGCGGTCCCGGTTTGATCCTCGGTGTCTCATGGGGCCCGGGGTGGGCGTGGTACGCCGCGCTTGTCGGCGCGCTCTTTCTCATCTTGGCGTCTGCGGTTTCCGTCCCCCCAACGCAATCTGACTACAACCGGAAGAGGCGGACATCGCGAGATCGGTCCCTACATCGGTCCTGAACCGGCCGCGACCAGCGACAGATTTCCCGCCATGCAAGCCATTTCACCGGGTGCGATTCCTGATCGCGCTCATTCGCGTTGCAGTTTTGCGAACCTGAAGGGCCAGTCACGTAGCTTCGGGGAACGACGATATCAAAGCCGAATCCCGGGCCCCTGTGCGTGGGGCGACCAAGAGGGTCCTCTTCGAACGGAGTCTTGAGTCAGTCGCTTTAGCCGCTAGACGCATTCTTCCTCGTGAGCCCGCAATTCGCGACCGGCCCCTCCCGGTTGAGTCAGGCGCTCTATCGATTGTCAATAACCTCGAGTCTTAGGGTTGCGGTGTCCCACAGCAAAGGCTTAACGCGCCCTCCCGACTCCCGAGCGGCGTGATGAGTGATTCCCTCCCGGAGCCGTCCTCGATCGAGGCGAGGCCGGGCCCGTTCTTCCGCAGGCTTCTCCGATACGATGCGGTCGACTCGACTAATGAGGTCGCGAAGCTCCTCCTCGGTCACGGGGCGGAGGAGGGGACGATTCTCGTCGCGAAACGGCAGAGCGCGGGGAAGGGCCGCCACGGGCGCGTATGGGCCTCCCCGCCCGGCGGACTCTACGTGTCCCTGGTGGTGAGGCCCGAGCCGCAGTACGTCGTCACCCTCGGCCTGCTTTCGGGGATTCCCGTCGTGAAGGCCCTGCGGCACTTCGGCGTGTTCGCGAGTCTGAAGTGGCCGAACGATGTCGTGTTCATGGAGAAGAAGATCGCGGGGATTCTGAGCGAGGGCGTGTATCGCGGCAGCGAGTTCTACGCGGTCGTGGGGGTCGGCGTGAACACGACCATCGACCTCGAACGCCTCCCGGAAGACGTTCGCGCCCGGGCGACGAGTGTGAAGCGGGAGGTCGCGGAGTACGTGGACAACGACGACTTCCTGGAGTACGCGATGAAGCACTTCGAGGACATCGTCTCGAAATTCCGCTCGGGGACGCGGGACCGATTGATCAAGGACTATCGCGGATTGTGCACGACCATCGGCAAGGATGTCGTGGTCACATCCTCCCATGGGGCCGTTCGCGGGCGTGCGTACGATGTCACCCCCCTCGGAGCTCTCGTCGTGATGGGCGAGGATGGCGGAAAGACGGAAGTCGTGGACGGAACCGTCGAGTACGTGCGGTAATCCCTGAAACATTTATGAAGGACGTCCGTCTTCGCCGCGTGTGCCGGAAGGTTCTGCGGGCTCCCGAGGGATTGGAGCCGCGGACCTTGCCCTCTTGATTTTCCTCGGCGTACTCTGGGGTACAGCGTTTCTTTTCATTACGACGGGACTCAAGAGCTTCAGCCCCCTCCTGCTCGTCGCAATACGGTTCGATATCTCAGGCTCCGTGCTCCTCGCCATCGCCCTCGCACGCAAGCGCGGCCCCCCGATCCCCAGGGGCCGCAGGTCGTGGACCTCGATTGTTTTTGCGGCCGTGTTCAACGTCACGGGGTACCACGCTCTCCTCTTCTCGGCGCAGGTGAACACCGAGGCCGGCATCGCAGCGATCATCGTCGGGATGAACCCGGTACTCACGACGGTGTTCAGCCGGGCGCTCCTGAAGGATGAACGGGTCGGCGCGGGTGGCGTGCTCGGCCTGGGGCTCGGGATGGCGGGGATTGTCTTGCTCGCGACTTTTCGAGGTGGGAACCTTCTGGACGTCAAGGGCGTCGCAGAGCTCTTGATCGTTGGAGCGATCGCCTCGTGGTCCTTCGGGTCCGTGCTTGTCCGCAGGACCGGGCACGATATGGACCTCTTCGCGTTCATTGCCTGGCAATCTCTGGCGGGGGCGGGTATCCTCCACGTCACGTCCCTCCTGTTGGAAGGCGGGGGGCACGCGGTGTTCGATCCCCTCGGC
The DNA here is from genome assembly GCA_005878915.1 of Methanobacteriota archaeon. Lineage (GTDB taxonomy): Archaea > Thermoplasmatota > Thermoplasmata > RBG-16-68-12 > RBG-16-68-12 > EA-19. The sequence goes on from VBML01000041.1 coordinate 8,981, forward strand.
GTTGCCTCCCTGGTGTACCTTGCGATCATCTCCTCCGCGCTCGGGTTCGCGATCTACTTCACCCTCCTCTCGCGCATCGGGCCGATTCGCCTGAACTTCGTGAGTCAGGTTGCAGCAGCCGTCGCGGCGGTCGGCGGACTCCTCGTCTTCCAGGAGAACCCGGGACTCCGTGGCGCGGGCGCGTTTGCCCTGATCGCCGTGGGACTTGTCTTCGTGACGCAGCCGCAGATCCTCAGAACTCGCCGCTCGCGTCAGACTCCGCCTCCGGGAGGCGGCGACCCGCCGTAAGGGGGGAAACCTATTTCCAATGAATCGGGATTGTCGCGGCAGGCCCGAGACGTGAAGTCTCCCCAGGTCGTTCTCAAGGAGATTGTCTCTGTCGTTCTCGCCGTCGTTTTTGTCATCCTATTTTCCATTCCCTTGGGATCCGTCCCGCCCCTCGGCGACCTCCTGAACCCGAACGGAGGGATCTGGACCCTCGCCGCGAGAGCGAACCACCCCGTGCTCGAGGAGCTCCGGCTGCCCGGGCTCGATGGGGACGTGACCGTGCTCCGGGACGACTGGGGGGTCCCGCATATCTTCGCGACGACGAACCACGACCTCTTCCTCGCCCTGGGGTACGTCCACGCGCAGGACCGGATGTGGCAGATGGACATCCAGTACCGGTTCGCCGCAGGACGACTCTCCGAGATCCTTGGGCGGAAGTACATCGACCAGGACACGTTCATGCGGACGATCGGCCTTCAGAGCGAGGCCGCAATCTCCCTCGCAACCCTCAGCGCAGCCGACACGTCGCTCCAAACCTTCACCGCCTACGCTGCCGGAGTCAATGCGTGGATCTCCCAGACGCCGACCCGGAACCTCCCGCTCGAGTTCCGGCTCCTGGACTACAGGCCGGAGCCGTGGACCCCCGTCCACAGCGCGGCGGAGGGCGGCCTCCTCGCATTCTCCCTCAGCGCGGACTTCTCGGACATCGAGCTCGGCCTCTTGACGGACGGACTCGGGGCGGCGGCGGTGGACGAGCTCTTTCCCGTCACGTCCCCCGTCCCTGTGCCTCCGATTGTCCCGAACGGGACCCGCGGAGGCGGGCTCGTCGTCGACCCCGTCGCCGCGCGGGACGTCCTCGCGAAGGTCCGGTCCCTCGGTCCCCTCCTTGGCGCTCTCCGCGAGGGCGCGGGGTCGAACAACTGGGTCGTCGCGGCGAACCGGTCCGCCACGGGACGGCCTCTCCTCGCGGGAGACCCCCATCTCCGCCTCCAGCTCCCAGCGGTATGGTACGAGGTCCACCTCCACGGCGGGGACTACGACGTCTACGGTGTCTCCCTCCCGGGCGTGCCCGGGGTGTTCATCGGGTTCAACCGGAACATCGCATGGAGCGAGACGAACACCGGTGCGGACGTGACAGACTTCTACCGCGAGACCGTGAACCCGGCGAACCCGGACCAGTACCGGTATCTGGGGCAGTGGCGGAACTTCTCCCTGATCCCGGAGAGGATCCGGGTGCGGGAGTGGCCCGACACCACGGTGATCGTGAAGAAGTCGATCCACGGCCCGCTCGTGACCCAGCGTGGCGAGACCCTCGCCATGCGGTGGACGGGGAACGGCTCCATCTCCGCCGTCGCAGCGAACCTCGCGTGGATGAAGGCTTCCTCATGGGCGGAGTTCCGGGATGCCCTTCGCCTCTGGAAGAACCCCGCGCAGAACTTCGCGTTCGCGTCCTGGGGCGGGTCCCCCTCGTCGTCGACGATCGCGATCCGGTCGAACGGCCTCTTCCCGATTCGGAACAACACGCTTGGGCGGGTCCCGCTCGACGGCGGCGGAGACTTCGAGTGGATGGGGTGGGTGCCCTTCGACGCGTATCCGGAGGCGGTGGACCCCGCGCAGGGATACCTCGTGAGCGCGAACCAGATCCCCGCTGGCGCGGGATACCCGTACTACCTCGGGTGGCAGTGGGATCCCGGGTATCGCGCGAAACTGATCAACTTCCTGTTGAACAAGACGATTGCGACCGTCGGCCTCGTTAGCCGGGACGAAATGAAGGCGATTCAGGGAAACACCTCGGACGCGGCCGCCCAGATCTTCGTACCGTTCGTCCTCGCGGCGGGATGCACGTCGGCGCTGTGCACGGCCTCCGAGCAAGTCCTCCAGCGTTGGGACTTCCGGATGGAGACGGACCGGTCCGGCGCCTCGATCTGGTACACGTTCTTCAAAGCGTTCATCCAGGACACGTTCGGCGACGAGTGGGCGCGGGCGAACGCCTCGGACCTGATGATGCCGTATCCCGATGTCCTCGAGCGACTCGTAAGGTTCGTTCCGAACTCTCCATGGTTCGACGATGTCCGCACCGCCGGCACCCCGGAGACGAGGGACGTGATCCTCCGCCGCGCAATGGAGACGGCCGTGCAGGACCTTGCGACCCGCCTCGGCCCGGACCCGAGCCAGTGGCCGTGGGGCCGGATCCACGTGCGGGCGTTCGACCACCTCTCGGGGATTGCCGCCCTGTCTCGCGGCCCGTACGCCGCGGAGGGGGACGACATCACCGTTGACCCCGCGCCGGGCCTCACCGCCCGCGGAGGGCCCTCCTGGCGGATGGTTGTCCCCCTGGGAACGCCGGAAAACGCCTCCGTCATCTACCCTGGTGGACAGAGCGGGAACCCGCTGAGCCCGCACTACGCGGATCAGCTTCCCCTTTGGCTCGCGAGGTCCTACCGGGACATCGTCTATCCGACGGCCGCCTCGCTCCCCGCGGGGCGCCTCGAATCGACCCTGATCCTCCGGAGGGCGTGATGTGATCGCGTCGTTGCGGGAGCCCTGGTGGCGGTCGGTGCTCTTCGGGCTCGTGCTCACGCTGATCTTCCTCGCCACGGGAGTGTGGCAGCTCACCGTGGTGTCTGCCGCCGTCGTGGGGTTCTTGGCGGGGGGAGGACGCAAGGGCGCGATCCGCGGCATCCAGGCGACGGCGCCGGCGTGGTTCCTCTGGCTCCTCGTCCTCTCCGTCATCGCGCCCGTGGAGGAGACCCTCATCCTCCTCGGTTCCATCCTTGGAGCAGGGTGGGGGCTCGTCGTCGTCCTCCTCGCGCTCGTCCCGATTGTCCTGGGTCTCTTGGGCGGAATGTCGGGAGGGTACCTGGCAGAAGTTCTCGCGAAAGACGCACCAAAACCCGAGCCCGTCACGGCAGCGGACCCTCCCGCAAGATAAGGTTAAGGGAATCCCTCGCTTTGCGCGGGGCGTGGCCGACGACCCGAAGGTCCACGAGCTGCGCCGCAGGAAGGCGGAGGCTCGATTGGGCGGCGGGCCGGAACGGATCGAAGCGCAGCGCAAACGCGGGAAGGGAACCGCCCGGGAGCGGCTCGACATCCTGCTTGATCCGGGCTCGTTCGTCGAAACGGACCTGTTCGTCGTCCATCGCACGACGGACTTCGACATGGAGAAGAAGAAGATCCCCGGGGACGGCGTCGTGACCGGGTACGGCACGATCGACGGCCGCCTCGTGTTCGTGTTCTCCCAGGACTTCAGCGTGTTCGGCGGGAGCCTCGGGGAGATGTTCGCGAACAAGATCGTGAAGATTATGGACATGGCGATGAAGGTCGGGGCTCCGATCATCGGACTCAACGACAGCGGGGGCGCCCGCATTCAGGAGGGCGTGAGGTCTCTCGGTGGGTATGCGGAGATCTTCTACCGCAACGTCGTCGCGAGCGGTGTGATTCCGCAGATCTCGGTGATCCTCGGGCCGTGCGCCGGCGGCGCCGTCTACTCTCCCGCAATCACGGACTTCGTCATCATGGCGAAGGGCACCTCGTACATGTTCATCACCGGGCCCGAGGTGATCAAGGCGGTCACGGGGGAGGAAGTCTCCTTCGAGGAGCTCGGGGGGGCGACGGCACATGCGGAGAAGTCCGGCGTCGCGCACTTCGCGGCGGAGAACGAGCGGGAGGCCCTCCGGCTCGTCCGAAGGATCCTGAGCTACATCCCGTCGAACAACACGGATGACCCGCCCCACCTCGAGTTGCGGGACGACTCGGAGAGGAAGGACGCGGACCTCGCGACAATCGTCCCGCCGGAGAGCGACAAGCCGTACGACATGCGGGATGTCATCACGCGGGTGATGGACCGCGGGAGCTTCCTGGAGGTCCACGAGGCGTGGGCCCGGAACATCGTCGTCGGCTTCGCGCGCCTCGACGGACACCCGGTCGGCCTCGTCGGGAACCAGCCCGCATTCCTCGCGGGGACCCTCGACATCAATTCGTCGATCAAGGGCGCGCGGTTCGTCCGGTTCTGCGACGCGTTCAACCTCCCGCTCGTGACGTTCGTGGACGTGCCCGGGTTTCTCCCGGGGAAGGAACAGGAGCACGGCGGGATCATTCGGAGCGGGGCGAAGCTCCTGTACGCGTTCGCGGAGGCGACGGTCCCGAAGCTCACGGTGATCACGCGAAAGGCGTACGGCGGCGCCTACGACGTGATGTCCTCGAAGCACATCCGCGGGGACGTAAACGTCGCGTGGCCCTCCGCGGAGCTCGCGGTGATGGGACCGGAGGGAGCGGTAAACATCGTGTTCAAGAAGGATATCGAGGCAGCATCGAACCCAAAGAAGAGGGAGGCCGACCTCGTTCGGGAGTACAAGGGGAAGTTCGCGAACCCGTACATCGCTGCGGAGCTCGGATACCTCGACGATGTGATCGAGCCGCCGGAGACTCGGCCAACCTTGATTAAGGCGCTCAACGCGCTCCGGACGAAGCGGGACTCCCGGCCCGCCCGGAAACATGGGAACCTCCCGCTGTAGCTGGTAGGCGTGGACGGCTGGATCCTCCTTCCCATGTGGATTATGACGAGGGCCACGTGACCGACCTCCAAGGCGGCCGCGCAATCCTTTAGGGCCCGCGCATTCTCCCAGCGCCGTGTTCCGTCGGGTCCTCGTCGCGAACCGGGGAGAGGTCGCCATCCGCGTCGCGCGCACATGCCTAAAGATGGGGATTGTGCCCATCGGCGTTTATTCGGAGGCGGACGCCCGTTCCCTTCACCGACGCTTCATGCACGATGACATCTTGATTGGACCGGCGGCACCTTCGGAGAGCTATCTCTCGATTCCCAAGATTGTGAACGCTGCACGGGACCTGAGGTGCGAGGCGGTCCATCCCGGATACGGCTTCCTCGCCGAGAACGCGGAATTCGTTCGGCGTTGCGAAGAGGAGGGCCTCGTCTTTGTTGGGCCGCCCTCGACGCCGATGGCCCTTTCCGGCAACAAGATCGCCTCCCGCAAGGCGATGGCCGCGGCGGGAGTCCCTGTGACGAAGGGCAGCGACCGGCCCCTGCGCTCGGCGGACGATGCTCGCGATGTCGCCGAAAGCCTCGGTTTCCCGGTGATGCTGAAGGCCGTGGCGGGTGGCGGAGGGATCGGGATGGCCCGAGTGGCCTCAGCCGCGGAGATCCCCAAAGCCTTCGAGTCCGCGCGGTCCGTCTCCCTCGCGAACTTCGGGAGCCCCGACCTCTTCATCGAGAAGTTCGTCGAGCACGCCCGTCACATCGAAATTCAAGTGTTCATTGACGGCCGCAATCACGCGATCCACCTCGGGGAGCGGGAGTGCTCCGTGCAGCGCCGGCAGCAGAAGCTCATCGAGGAGTCTCCGTCTCCCGCCATCTCCTCGGAGACCCGGGACGAGATTGGAAGGTTAGCCGTGCGGGGCCTGGAGTCCGTCGGTTATCGGAACGCGGGGACGGTCGAGTTCCTGTTTTCGGGCGGGGAGTTCCACTTCAACGAGGTGAACGCCCGTCTCCAGGTCGAGCACCCGATCACGGAGGCGGTGACAGGTCTCGACCTCGTCGAGCTCCAACTCCGCATCGCGGAGGGCGAACCCCTGCCCATCGACCAGGACGAGGTCGTCTTCTCAGGGCATGCGATGGAGTGCCGGGTCAACGCGGAGGACCCCCGCGCGAATTTCTCACCGGGCCCCGGCCGGATCCTCGAGTATCGTGAGCCGTATGGGCCGGGAATCCGCGTGGACAGCGGCGTCGCCGCCGGCTCTGTGGTGAGCGAACAGTACGACCCGATGATCGCGAAGGTGATCGTCCACACAAGAGGACGAGCCTCGACGATCGCCGCGATGGAGCGGGCGCTGCGGGGGTTCCGAATTGAAGGGGTGCCGACAACGATCCCGTTCCACCGAGCGATCCTCCGGACGCCGGAGTTCGTCCAGGGGGATCTGTGGACCACGATGGTCGCAGACCTCGGGATCTCGGACCTCCTCAAGGGGCCGAAGGTCCCGGAGGACCATGTCGCGGCCCTCGCCCTTGCGCTCGCGGCCAAGCCTCACCTCGTGGAGCGATTCGCGGGCCGCCAGCGGCTTCGCCGCCCTCGCGTCGCGCGATGGGCCGCACTCGGGCGGGAGGCCCTCAAGGGGGGAAACGATGCGGTTTCAGCTCATCGTCAACGATGAGGCCCACGAGGTCACGACGGACGGCGGGGTCGCCGTCGATGGCCACTCAATTGCAGGCAACGCCCTCGTGGAGGGTCGCACGATTGTGGTCCGCCTCGGAAAGAAGCGGCACCGCGTGCTCCTCACGCGATGGGGGTGCGTCGTCGACGATGCCCCGTATCGCGTGGAGATTCATGATCTCGAGCCCGGACTCGCGTCCGAATCGTCCGCGGGGCCGCGATCCTCAGCCCTCGGTCGGGTCGAGGTCCACCCTCCGATGCCGGGGCGAATCGTCCGCGTCTCGGTAAAGGTGGGGGACCGGGTCGCGCGCTACGCCCCCCTCGCGGTCCTCGAGGCGATGAAGATGCAGAACGAGATCCCCGCCCCCGTTGCAGGCGTCGTAAAGGAGATTCGCGTAAACGAGGGCCAGAGCGTGCTCGTGTCCGATGTCGTGATCGTTCTTACCCCAAGATGATCCGCAGCACCTACGCCGACCGATCGCCGATCGGAGCAGTCCTCTGACTTCAATCGATGAGGTGCGCCAGCTTTTCCCGCTTCGTCCTCAGGTAGTGGCGGTTCGAGGGATTCGGCTTCATCGCAAGCGGAATTCGTTTCGTGACCCGGATGCCCTGGGACTGGAGACCGGAGATCTTCCGCGGGTTGTTCGTCATCAGCTGAACGCTCCGGACGCCGAGAACCTTCAGCATCTCCGCGGCCGCCTCGTAGTCCCGTGGGTCCGCAGGGAACCCGAGGGCCTCATTCGCCTCCACCGTGTCGAGCCCGTGGTCCTGCAGGTGGTACGCGGCGACCTTGTTCACGAGCCCAATCCCGCGCCCTTCCTGCGCGAGGTACAGCAGGACGCCCCGCGTTGCCCGCCCGATCCGCCGCAGCGACGCCCGTAACTGCTCCCCGCAATCACATCGCAGCGACGCGAGCGCGTCGCCCGTAAGGCATTCGGAATGGAGGCGCACGAGGACATCCTTGAGGCCCGCAATCCGCCCCTTCACGATCGCGACGTGTTCCGCTCCCCCGTCCGCCCCGGAAAAGCTGTAGATTCGGAAGTCCCCGTACCGCGTCGGGAGCTTCGCGGAGTTTGCGAGGACGAGTCCTTTCCTCCGGGAGGCCATGCCAGCGGTTCCGATGAGGGCACGCTACTTGAACGTTCGCCGCGATGTGGCACTCAATAGCTGAGCGCGAGGATCTTGCAGGAGGGGCACCGGTATCCATCGAAGTATACGTTTCCCCAGGCGTCCGGCTTCACGAGGTGTTCGCCGCCGAGGGCGAGGCGGCTCCGCTCCTTCATCCACTTCGCCCCGCCGACGAAGCTCTCCGCCGCAAGGACGCCGCGTTCCATCGGCTTCCCGCAAATCGGACACGCGGGTCCGCCCGGTGTCGTCGGGGAGACGGCGGAGGTGGCGACCTCGACCACGGGCGAGTAATCCACGTCCGGGGAATGAACGTTCCGTCCGCCGCGTTCAGTCGGAGTGGAGCATCGCCCAGATCGTCGCGGGCGCGGCACCGATCGCCGTCGCGGTCTCGAGGCTCAGCCCTCGGCCCGTGAGATCGAAGTGATACTTCCCGAGCGGGTACACGGCGCGGTCGTCGAGGCCTCGGGGCCCGAGGCCGAACACGAGGCAAATCGAACGCCCTCGTTTCAGGAGGCCGGCGAGGAGCTTCGCGCCGGCGGTGCGCGCCGCGTCTGGCCGGTTCGTCGTGACGACGATGTCCCCAAGCTGAGGGGGAAATCCTTTCCTCGGAAAGTCGAACGTCTGGAAACGCCCCGCCTCGGCAAGTTCGAGGAGGTATCGCCCGCCCTCGCCGATCGAAGTCGTGGAGGAGACCCATCGGACGATGTCAAGTGGAGTCGCGAGGTCCTTGCCGTACGGGAAGCCGAAGGTGGCCAGGTTCGCGTCGAACGCGAGGGCGACCGGGCCCGCCCGGGCCAGGGCCCTCCGGTGCGCTTCGTGGAACTTCAGCGGATCGTACGAGTTGTAGAGACCGATCGTCATCCGGCCCGCGGGCACGACCGGCGAGTCGCCGGAGCACACTTGACCCTTCGCATCGCGGATTCTTGCGAGGACCGCCGGGGGAAGGGCGCACTTAGCTCTGTGTGATGCCAGGATGACGTCGCTTCGACTCTTGACACGTGCATCCCCGGCAGAGATTTTTGAGGAGGCATGCGATGGGGCCACCCGCGATGGACCCTTACATCTACACCGTCGACATGGGCCGGGTCGGAGGCCGCCCGGCACCGGGTCGGCACTCCTGGGATCTGAGGGAGATCAAGAAGGCGGGATTCGCGGTGATCGTCTCGTTCGAATGCGAGCGGATCAATCCGGACGAGATTCGCGCGGCGGGCCTTGAGCATGTGAAGATCTGCGTGGAGGACTTCGCTCCCCCCACGCTCGAGCAGCTCCGGGAATTCAACGAGCTCTGCGATTGTACCGTGGCGGAGGGGAAGAAAGTCCTGAGCCACTGCTGGGCCGGTCGAGGTCGGACGGGGACGTTCCTTGCCTCTCGATCGATTTGGCGGGGGATGGGCGCCGCGGACGCAATCGCCGATGTTCGCCGGAAGATTCTGAAGACCCAGAGGACCCTCGCGGGCGCCATTGAGCCCTCACAGGAGGCGGCCCTGTTTGCATTCGAGAGGACCTTGCGACCCGCTAAGCGAGCTTGACGAGATCGTCCCCTTTCCACGTGAATTTCTTCGCCGTCCGCTTCTTGTGGACGCCCTTCTGGAGCAAGTAGCCGACGAGGAGGGGTAGGCCAATCGTCGCCTCGACGAGGGACTGCGCCATCTTCGCTTCCTTCTGGAACTTCCCCCAGGATTGGCTCTCCTCGAACGTGCACCCGCTGAGCCCGCCCCATTGCGGGACGTCCGTCGTGATCTGCACCGCGTACCAGTGGGGGTTCTCCTCGTACCCGAGGACCTCCTGGATGACCTCGACCTGGGAGATGTAGTTCTTCGGTGTCCCGCCGCCCACATAGAAGACACCGGACCGAGGGGACTTGAGCTTCACCTGCGCGATCTCGTAATTGTCCTTGATCGCGTCGATGTGGACCATCGGTTTCTTCGCTCTCGCGCGGTCTCGGTGATGGCGCGTCAGCGCGATGCCGATCGACGAGTCGTTCAGCGCGGGCACGAAGTAGGGGATCCCCCTCCGATAGCACGCGCCCACGAGGGAGTTCGGATCTTTCGCGGCCCGCTCCCCCATCATGGCGAGGATTTGCCGCGAGGAGTACGCCCCGGGCTCCAGGTTGTCCGCCATCGTCGCGATCTCCGCGTCGCATTCCCGGAACAACGATTCGTCGGCGAGGGTGTCGTACACCCGGTCGAGGAAGTGCTCCCGGAGGACGATGTCGTCCGCATCCGGGGAGCTGCGGTAGTGCCGATGGCCGTGGGCCTCGTAGAAGTCGTGGTACGCGATGGCACCGGTCGTCACCATCACGTCCACAAGGCCGAACTCGACGAGGTCGCGGAGGACCTTCCGAAGGCCGCCGGGGACCAGAGCGCCCGCGCCCCCGAAAAAGACCGTGGCCTTCGGGTCGAGCATCATCCGCTCGAGGATCTGCGCGCACTGCCCGAGGGTCCGTGCCTGGAACGAGATCTTCGCGTACCCGTCGAGGAGGTCCGCGAGGTTCGTGACCTTCTCGAGGTCGAGGTGCTCGATCGGGGTTTGTGTGAGGTCCGCCTTCGTCGGCTTCCCGCCGGTTTTCGCGGGAGGGGCGTGGGGCATCTTGTGGGCCATGGGGCTCCCGCCGCAGGAACCCCGCGGTGGCGTAAGAGCCTATTCTTTCCGCTTCGGGCGGGAGCACACCGCGTACTCGTCGCCGTCCCAGAACACATCGAGGTCGGGGTGCTGCCGTTGGATCTCTTGGATCTTCTGCATGACGTCCTTGAGGGTGATCGACTCGTCGTTCGGGTCGATTCTGTAGTGAATCTTCTTCTCCATCGTCGCCCCCAAGGCCGCCGCGAGTCCTATTTTATTCTGAGCGTCGAATCTTTCCGAGCGTATAAATATCTTTGGAGCTTCCGCGCGATTTCATGTTCGTCGATTCCTACGTCGCATGGCTTAAATAGCGCCGCCCGCCATACTAAGGGGAAATCGGCCATCACAGCCGTCTCCTCGGGTCTCCTCC
>VBML01000010.1 GCA_005878915.1 Methanobacteriota archaeon
ATGCGCGGTACTCGTCCGAGTCCGTGCGGTAGGTGTGCGCGAAGTCCGCGGTCATCCCCATCCGCTTCGCGATCTCGATGATCCCAAGCCCAATCCCGGAAATCTCCTCGCGGCACTTCGCGATGAACGTCTCGCGGTCCCACTCGTGCAGAGGCTTGCCGTACTTCTTCTCGACCGTCCGCTCGATGTTGATCCCGTTCTGGTCGAGCCCGAAGGGGAACACGACCGCCTTCCCGAGCATCCGCTGGGAGCGGGCGATCATGTCGATGAGGGAATACGCGACGACGGCGCCCGGATGCCAGTCCCCGCTGGGGTACGGCGGGGGCGTGTCGATCACGTACGTCGGCCCGCGGTCCGGGGCGTATGCGTAGAGCCCGGGCTCTCCCTCCCACGCCCGCAGGAGCTCCCGCTCGAACTCGGGGTCCCACTGCTTGGGGGCAAGCTTCGGCTCGGGCATCGCGGTCGCGCCTCGAAAGGGTGAGGGACTAAAAGGCTTGCCCGTGCTCGGTTTAGTTGAAGGGGTGAGCAGGGTGAACCCTCCCCGAAGGAGGACCCCCGAAGCTCGTCTCGCCATCAAATCGGAGAACCTGGCGAGAACGGTTAAGTATCCACACGCACACGCGGGGCCGCGCGGAGACGGACCGTTGGAGCCGCGGAGGCATCTGAAGGCGAAAATCTGCCTCGTTGGCGAGGCGGCCGTTGGGAAGACCTCTCTCATACGGAGGTTCGTGCAGAGCCAATTCAGCGACGATTATCTGACGACGATCGGTGTGAAGGTGTCGAAGAAACGACTCGACGTTGCGATCCCCGAAGAGGTCGAGCCCGCCCTGCTTGAGCTCGCGGTATGGGACGTCATGGGACAGCCGCAGTTCCGGGAGCTGCTCCAGGAAGCGTACTTCGCGGGCGTCTCGGGGATCATCGGGGTCGCGGACCTCTCGCGCCCGGACACCCTGCAGGCGTTGTACGAGTGGATCGACCGGGTGGACCGCGTCACGAGCCAGGCCCCCGTCGTCATCGCGGGAAACAAGTCGGACCTCCTCCAGAATCCGCACTTCACCGAAGTGGAAGTCGAGATGGAGGCGCTCGCGCGATCGTTCCGCGCGGAGTGGCGGCTGACGTCCGCGAAAACCGGGAGGAACGTCGAACAGGTGTTCCAGCTCCTCGGGGCGCACATCGTGGACCGCGCGGTGAAGGCCCGCCCCTCGATCGGCATCGCGGCCCGCGGAGTCCCGAAACCCCCAGCCACGGAGACCCGGCCCGCCCCGTGAATCGGTTGCCCGCCAACCGGCGTGGTTGCCTTCTCGCTCACTCGATGTACCGCAACGCCTCCGCGGGCGGAATCTTCGATGCGCGAACGGCGGGGGACGCCGTGGCCGCGACGGTGGCGCCGAGGGCGATCGCGGCGATGACCGACAGGTTCACCCACGGCACGACGAACGTCGCGAAGTCCGCGAAGAATACGGAGTAGACCTTGTACGCGAGGATGACGCCAAGGGCCATCCCGACGACGATTCCGAGGGCGGCGATGAACGCGATCTCGATGAGGAACGAGGAGAGGACCATCTCCCGCGTGAACCCGATCGCTCGAAGGGCGCCGATCTGCTGACGCCGCTCGACGACGGCGCGCGCGGTCACGACCCCTAGGCCCGCGATCCCGACCATGAGGCCGATCCCCAGGTACGCCTGCATCAGCGTGAGGACCTGCTGGGACGCGTCGAACGCCCTCCCGATTTCCTCGCGGATGTCGATCGTCCTCAGGCCGTACGAGAAGAAGATCCTCTCGAGCTCCCCCCGCATCCAGCCCGTGTCCGTCCCCGGTGCGAGCTGGAAGAAGTACGCGGTGTACGTCCGGGAGACGTTGAAGTTCCCCTTCACGACGGATTGGTCCGTAAAGATCGGCGTCGTGAACTGGAGCGCCTGTTCCAGGACCCCGAGGACAATGAGCTGGACTTCGCGTCCGGCCCCGTCCGACACGACGACGTGGTCCCCGGGCGCGGCCCGCAACCCGCCTCCGGAACCAACGAACTGGCTCGGGCCCGTCGCGGAGCGGTCAACGACCGCGTACGAGTGGTTCAGGGAGAGGGCCTGCCACACCCGCTGCGGCGTGTCGAGGTCTTGGCGGGTCCCGTTGGCATCGAGGATCCACGGGAGGTGCTCGTGGAAACCGTACGTGTTCGCGTTCACAAGGAAGTTGTCGATGCCCCATAGGGTGTAGTCGAGCTCCTGCGTCGAACCGCTCGTCCGGACCTTGGCGGGCAACACCGTGGCGGAGGCGACGCCTTGCTCGCCCCCGCGGAAGTAGAACGAGAGCTCTTGCGAGAGGTTCGTCCTCAGGATCGTCCGGAAGTCGGGGATCTCACCGTAGTTCACGGTGTATCCGACGATATCGTAGCCCCCGGACTGCTCCTGGATAAACCTCTCGATGCTCGCTCCCTGGAGGGCCTGCACCATCGAGATCACGGTCACCGTGAAGAGGATGAGGGCGAACATCGCGAGCGTCATCCCGGTGCGGAAGGGCCGCTCCGTGGGGTACGACATCGCGATGCGGGCGGCGGGCCTCCCCGTGCGCCGAGCGCTCGCGACGATGAGCGCCTTCAGGGCGGGGGCCGCGTTGAACACGGCGATGAGAATCCCGCCCAAGACGAGCAGGAGGCCGATCGCCACGAACAGCACGGACTCCTCGTCCGGCCGGAGATTCACGAAGTGCCACGGCCCAAGCTGGTACACGAGGTTCGCGAGTCCCGCAATCGTCACGGGCCACCGCGCGGGGATCCATCGAGAGGCCGCGACGGCGAGGCCGAGGGCGAGGAGCGGAATCCCCGCGACCTTTCCGAGGCTGTAGTCCGATGCGAATCCGTAGATCGTCCCGGCGGCGCCAACGGCGGCGAGGGCGACCCCCGCGACGAGGAAGAGGTTCGCATGGTGCCCTTCGGGCTCCGGTAGGTCGCGGATCGCGCGGACGACGTTCAAGCGGGAGATCCGCCACGCCGCGAGGGCGACGGACGCAAACGTCATCACCGCGCCGACCGTGAACGCGAGGACGACGCTCGCGGGCTCGAAGTAGAACGCGACCCGGATGCCCTCCTGGAGGGGAATCAGGATTCCGAAGAAGTAGATCATCACGGCCCCGAGGACAAGGCCCGCGAGGGCCCCGAGCGCCGCGGCGGCGAACGCAAACGCGGAGCCCTCGATGAGGAAAGCAGTCGTGAGGTCGCCCCGCTGCAGGCCGATCGCGCGGGACACGCCCATCTCCGCCTTCCGCTCCTCCGCCATCATCACGAAGATGTTCACGATCAGGAGGAGTCCCGCGACGACGCTGAACGCGCCCATCACGAGGAAGAGCTCCGTCGCGTCGCGGCCGAGCCGACGGGCGCTGTCGAGGGCGTCCGCCTTCACGGGGGACACGACCAGCGTCCAGACGTTCTCCGTGATGACCAGACTTGCGGCCCGGGCGACCTCCGCAGAGTGCCCGACGCCGTCCGCCACGCCGCCGACGTTCGAGATCCGGATGAGATTCACGCGCCCGGGCTCTCGGAACGATGCCTGCGCATCCCGGAGGTCCATGAACACGATCGCGCGGAGGTCCCAGTTCCCCTTCCCCTCGTCCCTCACGATGGCGTCGATGCGACGATACACGATCGTCTGGTTCGTGGTCCCGTAGAACAGGGTGAGGACGTCGTCGCGGGTCGCGTTCAGTTGCTGGGCGGCTCGCTCGTTCACATAGACGGAGCTCGCGGGGAGGTCGGAGATCCGTACCCGCCGGCCGTCCAGGCCGACGAGATCTCCGAGCCCTGACTCCTGCGCCTCGTCGAGGCCCATCACGGTGGTCCCCTGATTCCCCTTGCTCCCGTTCGGGTTCCTGACGGGCATGTCCTTGACGAGCGCGGGGCCGAGGCCGTCGAACGGGGCGGAACGGTTGACGAGCCCTTCCCTCAGGATCGGGACGACGGTCTCGTTGAACGAGAGGAGGTTCCCGCTCACCCCGTTCGACACCGTCTCGTCCACGAGGTCGAAGCGGTCGTACACGCTCTGCACGAAGATGTGGTTCAGGGTGTCCCCGACGACGAGGGAGGAGGAGATGATCGCGGTGCCAACGAGGAGACCGAGGACAGCGATCGCCACGCGGCCCTTCCGGCGGACGAGGTTGCGGACCGCGATCCGAGCCAGCATCGGACGGAGGGACGCGAAGCCCGCGACGATCAACCCGAGGATGACGAGAACCGCGATAGGGGGCGTGAGGGACACCGATGCGATGACGGCGATTGCCAGAAGGCCGAGGACCTTCAGGGCCGCGTGAGCCTTCCGGTTCGCGGATCCAGCGAACGATTTCCGAGGCGCCGCCGGCGTGTCGGTCACGCGCCCACCCGGTCCGGGGTGACTTCCTCCACGATCTGCCCGTTCTTCATCCTCAGGATCCGGTCCGCGTACGCCCCGATCGCGGGGTCATGTGTGACGACGACGAACGTCTGGCGGTTCCCTCGGTTCATCTCGTGGAGGAGCTGCATGATCTGCGCGCTCGTGTCGCTGTCGAGGTTCCCTGTGGGCTCGTCCGCCCACACGATCGCGGGGCGGTTCGCGAGGGCGCGCGCGACGGCGACGCGCTGTTGCTGGCCCGCGCTCAGCTCCGAGGGCTTGTGGTGTCCGAAGTCTGAGAGGCCGACCGCGGTGAGGAACTCCCCCGCTCGCACGCGCGCGTCCTTCGGCACGACGCCGGCCACGAGGAGCGGGAGCTCGACGTTCTCCGCGGCGCTCAGGACCGGCAGAAGGTTGTACGACTGGAAGATGAAACCCATCCGGAGGGCGCGGTACCTCGTCTTCGCCCGGTCGCTCATCTTGTTCAGCGGGACGTCCTCGATGAACACCTCGCCCTCGGTGAGGTCGTCGAGCCCGCTGAGGCAGTTCAGCAGGGTCGTCTTCCCGCACCCCGACGGGCCCATCACCGCGACCATCTCGCCTTGACGGATCTGGAGGTCGACCCCTCGGAGGGCGTGGACGCGTACGATGCCGGAGTTGTACACCTTGTGAGCGCCCACCGCGCGGACAAGAATCTCGTCGCCTGCCAATGCAATCCGATTCGAGCCCCGGGGGCGTATTTAGCATTTTGGCGCCTACTACC
>VBML01000011.1 GCA_005878915.1 Methanobacteriota archaeon
GCGAGGGACGCGGCCCGCAAATACCGCCACGCTCTCGTAGTCTCGATACAGCTCGAGCGGGAGCCGTAGCTCGGCGAACGGGCGGATCTCATCGATTCTCCGAGTCAAGTCGGCCAACAGGCCTTCAATCTTCTTGCGAGTGCCATCTTCCTCGGTGATATTGAGCTCCAAACTGAGGATCCGCTGTCGGATTTCCTGGAGCTTCACGGTCTCCGCTTTCGCCGGGGCGGCTTCGACATCCAATATCGAGGCAATGGACCGAAGCTTCACCAAGCTGTCCGAGAGGTCCGATGCATCAGGCAACGGCTTGCCGATCGGGAACGTCGCCTCGTCCCCATGGTGGTCGACAATGTGGAGGAGCTTCATTGAGTGGAGGACCTCAATCGTCGGCGAGAGCTTCTCCCGGGGCCCCACGATGAGGGCCCGCGACATCCGCTCCGGTCTAAGCATGGAGGGCACCCCGGAACTTCCGGAGCACAAGCTCCACGGCCCGATCGACGTTCGCCTTCCCCATCGATGAAGTCTTTGCGGCTTCGGCGCGGCCGCCGTCGAGAATCCGTTCCCGCTCCGCCACGAGGCGTGATTCCGCGGCCTTGACGATCTCGCGGTATCGGACCTCCGCCTGCCCCCGGAGCTTCTCGCGGAGCTCGAGGGCCTCCCGCCGCGCGTTGCGCAGGGCCTGCTCGCGGTCCTTCGCCGCGGCCTCCTTCATCGCGCGGATTTCGGCCTCGGCTCCTTTGAGTTTGAGAAGAGTTTCCTCCTTGCCCATCCGTACCGCGCGGGACATTGCGGGGTCTTTTAAAAGGTTTCGCGGCTCCAACGCGGGACGCATCGCCTCGAGGCTTCGCATCCGATGGTGGAGCACCAACTGTTTCTTTTTATAAAAATGACAATAAATTAATCGACGCGAAGTCCGGGACCGGAAGAAGACTCTCGATGAGAGGAACTTTCGTTGTGAATTTTCCAGTCGGTTCCAAACGTATAAATAGCGAACGGACTTTCGAAGCTCGGCCCGCGCGAGCGGGTGCCAGAAGGTCGCGGGATGAGGAGCGTTAGCATCGTCCTCGCACTAGCGATGGTGATGGCCTTGGCCCTTGTGATCCTGCCATCGCCGACCCGCGCGTTGGACCCGCCGAAACTCTCGATTACGATCGAGGCAGGGGTCGGGAGGGACCTTAGGTTCAATCCTGCCACGATTGTTCTACCCTCCGTGCCGATCATCCTCAACGTCACCCTCGTCAACAACCAAACCGGCCCGGGTCAGCAGAACACCCAACACACGTTTAGCATCCGAGACTCCTCGAAAGCGAAGCACATCGAGATTTGGGTAAACACAACCCGCGCGCGAGCGTCCGTGGAATTCGCGGTCAACTCGACGACCCAGATGTCCGTCCGCGGAGTCCTGTTCACCGCGGAGACCGCCCTCGCGGGCGGGTTCTTGTTCTTCTGTTCCCCTCACGAGGCCGTCGGCATGGTCGGGAACATCGTCATCGGTGGCGTCGCTCAACGCCCCAGCCCTGAGATCGGGGTCTTCCTCCGCGCGTACTGGATCGGGATTATCTCGCCGCGGGGACGCTCCTGTTCACGGTCCTAAGCTTCCTGGGCGTCGTGTTCGGCTGGCCCCAGACGAACTACGGGAACCCCGCCGCGACGGTGACGTTCTGGTTTGGAATGGTGTTCCTTCTCCTGGCCGTTTTCCTCGACGTGTATCGCCGGGAGTTCGTCCCGGACGAGCTCACGCACAAGAAGCGGCGGCCCAAGATCGTCTATAAGCGGGACATCCGGTGAGGCGAAATGGCGGAAACACAATCGGATTGGGCGGACGAGGACCCCCCCGCGGACAGGGGGCGGCGGCGATTCCTCCAAGCCACCCTGGCCGCCGGGGCCGCCGCGGTCGTCGTCGCCACCGTGGCGAGCGCGAAGTCGTTCATCCCGCCTCCCTTCGTCTTCAGCGGCACGATCGAGAACACGTTCCGGTACGGGCTTCCGGAGAGTCCGACGAACTGGGTCGTGCAGAGGAACCTCGTCAACCAAGTCGTCCGAGCCACCGACTTCCGCCTCTGGGAAGGGGCGAGCGTCCTCTGGCGGGAGGCGTTCGACGAGGAGGGCAAGCCCGTGACAGGGACGGGCTTCCCCGCGCTGATCATCTGCGTGGAGGCGAGCCTCCTGCGGGTGCCTCCGGAGCTCGACGCGTTCGTTATCCGCCGGGACGTCGGCGGTGTGCCCGCCGCGATCGTCGGCCTGTACGACCGTTGCGTCCATTTCTGCTGCAAGCCGGGTTGGCACGTCTACACGGTGCCGAACACGCTCCACAACTACGTCACGGACCCCAGGACGTTCCTCGCCACGGATCCGGTCAGCGGGGCGTCCGTGCCGCAGGATCCGATCTGGTGTCAGTGCCACAACTCCCAGTACGACCCCGTCACCCTCGTCCACAGCATCCACCCCCCGCCCGCGAACGTCCCGTACATCGGCGCGCAGTTCGTCCACGGCCCGGCGTCGAGGGCCCTCCCGTGCATCCCGATCAAGCTCGCCGGTTCGACGATCGAGGGCGTCTATGACCCCGACGACGGCGGCCATCCGGAGTGGTACTCCGCGTACTGTCGGTGAGGGCGGATGAGACTCTCGGAGAAGATCTTCGACATCCTCCGGCGGGCGAACCGCATGCTGTTCGGGTGGGTCAAGGACCGCTTCCCCACGGCACCGTGGGCGGACCTCACCCGGAAGCTCATCGAGACGGACCAGCGCCAGCTCCCGCGGAGCCACGCGGAGAAGTACGAGCTGAAGACGATCTGGTACTGGTACCCGCTGTACTGCCTCGGCGGGATCTCGTTCGTCGCGTTCATCCTGCTCACGATCACCGGCATCGTCCTCGGTTTCTATTACGTGCCGGACGGCCGGGTCGCCTACACCTCCACGGGGAAGCTCACGAACCCCGCCTACGAGTCCATGCTGTCCATCATGAACAGCGTGCCGTTCGGGTTCGTCGTGCGGGGGCTCCACCACTGGTCCGCGCACATCATGATCGCGGCCGTCTTCCTGCACATGTGCCGCGTGTACTTCACGGGCGCCTACAAGAAGCCCCGCGAGCTGAACTGGATCCTCGGGGTGCTGCTCCTGTTCCTCACCCTGGGATTCGGGTACACGGGATACCTGCTGCCCGCGAACAACCTCAGCGACGGCGCCGCCACGATTGGCATCAACATGGCGAAGTCCGTCCCGTACATCGGCGACCTCCAGGCCCAGCTCGTGTTCGGCGGGACGGACATCAGCACGACGAACTACGTGCTCCGGATGTACTGGTGGCACGTCTTCATCCTCCCCTTCATCAGCGTTGGCCTGATGCTCCTCCACATGGCCCTCGTCTGGATCCAGGGCGTGGCGGAGCCCCACTGAGGTGTGACGATGGAGGTCGAACGCGTCCGCGGAAAGGTCTTCGAGGAGGCCCCGGGGTTCCCCGTCCAGTACGGGCCGGACCGGACGGACCACCAGCCGGGATCCCCGCTCGTCCCCCATGAGACGTACCGGGACCTCGTCTCCATCGCGCTGCTCCTCGCGATGGCGTTCTTCCTGACGGCGTGGATCGTCCCGTCCCTCGAGACGCCGCGGAACCCCGCGCAGACCCCGTTCATCGTACCGGACTGGTACGTGCTCTTCTCGTATGGGCTCCTCAAGCTCGCGGAGATCCTTCCGGAACCGGACGTCCCCGGGCTCTTCGGTCTCCCCGCGGTGCGCCTGACGGCGGGGTTCTGGGGGTTCTTCCTGACGCAGATCCCGCTCATCGTCCTCATCGTGCTTCCGTTCGTCGACCGCGGGCAGGAGACTCGGCCCGCCAAGTCACCAATTCGCTCGGCCTTCGGCGTGTCGTTCCTCCTCGTCTGGATCTTCTTCGCGTCGATGTACTCGGTGAACAACCTCATCCTGGAGAAATGGCCCGTGATCGCGAGCGACAACGTCCTGAAGGCGTTCATGTTCGGACCCCCCGTCCTCGCGTTCTTCGCCGCGTACGTGGGCCTGCGACGTCTCGGGTACAGCCCGATGTACTGGTATCGGGTCGTGCCCCTGATGGCGGCGTTCCTAATCACCGCCGGCCATTCCGCTTTCATCCTCGCCACGATCTGGGGCCATGCCGAGTGGACGTGGATCGCAGGGTTCCTCGGGCTCCTCACGGGGCTGACCCTGGTCCCCGCGGTCGCGAGCGCGTGGCTCCCGGAGAAGGCCGCGTTGCGGACGACGCTCGCCGGCTCTGCGTTCCTGATCTTCTTCGGCCTCGCTCTCTGGTTCACGTTCTGGTACTACAGCCCCGCCCCCGCCTACGCGGTCGAAACCGTGATCATGCCGAACATGCACACGATCATCGCGCTTCCGATCTTCTCCGTCGTCACGGGCTATGTCGCCTTGCGTCGGCCGTACAGCACGTACGAGTACCTGTTGAACGAGTGCTATCAGTGCGGGAAGTGCCACACCGTGTGCCCCGTGACGAAGGTCGAGGACGACGCCCTCGGAGGGCTCAACCTCGTGTACAACTCGTTCAAGAAGCAGCACGACGGCGTCCCCCTGTGGACGTGCCTCGCATGCGATGCGTGCAGCGCCGTGTGCCCGCTGGAGATCCAGTACAGCGACTACATCCTCGAGGAACGCGCAAAGATTATGGCGCAACCGGCGGTGGACGGAGGAGACAAGAAATGATCCCCGAGTACGGTCCCGGCCGGACGATCCCCCACCCAATCCTCTTTCGTCTCCTCGACAGCGAGGCGGACGACCTCTCGATCCCGGAGATCCGGGTCGAGCACCGCTCCGAGTTCGCGTACTACCCCGGGTGCATTGACTACTACGACCAGGAGATGCAGTTCTCCCACATGAACTACGGAGACACGAACCACGGGATCATCTTCGACTCGTCGATCAAGCTCCTGAGGGCGGTGGGGATCGAGCCGATGATCCTGGACCGGAGCTTCATGAAGTGCTGCGGCCACGACCAGCTCTGGCAGGGGAAGGTGGACGTGTTCCGCAAGATGCGGGAGTACAACTCGAAGATCATCCGGATGCTTGGCGTGAAGACGCTGATCACGAGCTGCGCGGAGGGCTACCGGACGTTCCGCCTCGACTACAAGCTCGATGGCGTGCGGGTCGTCCACGTCACGCAACTCCTGTTCGAACGCGGCCTCCGCATTCCGCCGTCAGGGGACACGAAGCGGATCCGCGTCGCGTACCAGGACCCCTGCCGCTGTGGTCGACAGATGCCCGTCGACGCCGTGTTCGAGGAGCCGCGGGAGCTGATCAAGCGGGTGGACAACGCGGAGCTCGTCGAGCTGAAGACATTCCGAGGGGACGCGCAGTGCTGCGGCGTCGCCCAGATGATGTATTGTAACGACAAGACGAAGGGGCTCACATACAGCCGGATGGACGAGGCCCGTGACGTGGACGCGGACTTCCTCCTCACGGCGTGCCCGAAGTGCCTGACGCATTTCGGATGCCTCCATCACGAGAACAAGTGGCGCCCGGGAGAGGAGCGATACAAGTACAAGGTCATGGACGTCACCCAGTTCCTCGCGGAGCGGCTCCCCGGGGAGTGGCCGACGGGCGGGAACATCGACCCGAAGAGGAAGGAACCCCCGCTGCCGGGCAGGGCGGGGGCGGGCTGATGGCGGCAGCCGCTGCAACGGCGACGCCCGCCGCACCGAAGGACCCGGTAGTGGCGTACTACAACCGCGTCCGCCAGATGAACATCGATCTCGCGGAGAAGCGGTACAAGACGGAGTTCCGGTTCCGCACGCAACAGTACATCCGGGGTCGTGGCACGACCGCGGTCGTCGACGAGGAGGTGTGCATGGGGTGCACCCACTGCTTCGACAACTGCGCGTTCGAAGCAATCGACATGGCGGATCGCAAGTTCGCTCTGCCCGCGATGGCGTACGTCTCGCGGAAGGCGGTGATCATCGTCGACAACTGCGTGGGCTGCGAGAAGTGCGCGATCGTGTGCCCCGTGGACGCCATCGACATGATCCCGAAATCGGGCTTTGAGGTGAAGGACGGTCGATTGCTCCTGATCGGCGCCCCGCCGACGCCCCCGAGGCCCGCAACGCCCGCCGCGAAGCCGGCGACGGCTCCCCCCCCACCTCCGTCTCCCGCGAAACCCGCATCACCGCCTCCGCCCGCCGTTCCGAAGTCCGGGGGACCGTAGAGTGGCCACAGCAACTGCGGGGGCGACCGTCGTCGCCCGGAAGGCGAAGAAGCCCCGCCTCACGTTCAAGCAGGAGATCCAGACGATCCGCAATCTGCCCCGCATTCAGCGGACGATCGTCGCGATGAAGGTCGGGGGAGTCGCGCTCGTCGCGATCGGGCTCGAGGGCATCGTCACCGCGAACTACCTCCTCCCGGTCGTGTTCATCCCGCTCGGGATCTTCGTGTCGATGCTTCCGATTAAGGTGCGGATCGACCGCTGCCTCGCGTGCGCGGCCCCTCTCGGGCGAGACCAAGCAATCTGCCCGCTCTGCGGCGCGCCTCAGGCGTGAAGGGACCCGGCCTACGCCGATACCGTGGGGTCGACGACCCGCGCGGAATCGATTTCCGCCTTCAGGCCTTGCAGGAGGACCAGGCGCGCGCGGTACATCGGGTCCTCCGACCATAGCTGGGCGAGACGGGAGAGATACGATGCTCCGGGAATCGTCCTCACGGCTTCCCACACGCGGCGGGAGACGGAGTAGACCTTGCGGGTCTCCTTCGGAGCTTCGAGGGCAGGGGCGAAGGACACGCTCCCGGTTTGGCGAATCGTCCCGATCAACGACAACTTCGAGCGAGCGGCTTCCGCGACCTGCTGGAGCTTCGCAACAAGGTCCGCGAAGGACTTGATGGGGGCGGTGACGTACCCGGGGACGAGTTGCTGCCCGATCCGTTCACCGGTGCGGGCGTACTCTCGTGCGGTCACACCATAGGGTGAGGGAGTATCCGAGGACTTTGCGGTGAAGCCCGCGAGGACCGTGTCGAGGGCTTTCTCTCGCGCGGCGACGACGGTGGGAGCGCCCGCGACACCGAGCTCGAGGACGAACGGCGCGCCGCTGGCGGCGGGATGGAGGAGCGACCACCCTGCCGCGTCGTACACGTTCGCGTATTGAAGAGCGCGGCCGGACGCGGTCAGCTTCCCAAGGGCGGTGGACAGCTTGGCGGCGTCCGGGAACGAGTACGTCCAGTTCCGAGCGACGCGAGGTGCCGCGGTCAAGCCCACGGCGATTGCGACCGGCACGACGAACTCCGACACGGAGTTCTGGAAGAGCCCAAGGACATCGTATCCGGTGCCGTTGTTCGGAACCTCCTCGAACCCAATCCGCGCGCGTCCCGCATGGGAGGCGAAGGACCGCAGGGAGTACAGATGCCGCCGGAAGGATCCGCGATACGACTGGAAGATCGCATCCCCATACAGCGCGTCACCTAGAGCATAGTGGAGAGGGACGAGCGGGAAGAACGGAACCGACCGCCCCGCGCGCGCGGCCTCGTCGTAGAGGGTCTTCCATCGCGCCCCCACGCCGACGATGGCCTGGTGGCCCTTCGGGTCGACCTGGACGGACGACAGGTCGCTGGCATCGAC
>VBML01000012.1 GCA_005878915.1 Methanobacteriota archaeon
GCCAAGGTCCCGGAGGACGGAGGCCTCGCGGGGCTGGATTTCGAGGATCGCCTCGCAGGTCGCGGCGAGATCCGGCCAATGTCTGAGGGCGATCATCGTCTCTCGGCGGAGATTCAGGCCGTCATGACTTCGGGGGTCCACCGCGAGGAACGCATCGATCGCAGTGGTTGCCTCATCGAGGCGCCCGAGCCGCACCAGAGCCTCTGCGCGGGAGAACAGCGCGTCGTGGCGACTGGGCTCCTGGGCCGCGATCTGCGCGCTGACCCTTTCGAGCCCGTCCCACTTCGCCATGGCCCGGTAGGCACGTCGCTTCCCGTCGAGCGCGGGGACGTCCCGCGAATCCACCCGGAGGGCTCCGTCGAACGAGTGCACCGCCTCGTCGTGTTGGCCCCGGGACAGCAGGAGCTCCCCTCGCGCGTTCCACGTCCGCGGATCGTCCGGGCCCCGCTCGAGCGCCGCGTCGTAGGACTTCAGCGCCTCTTCCTTGTCACCCGCCAGCTCGAGGACACGGGCCCTCCGGAACCAGAGCCCCGCATTGCGATCGTCCAAAGAGAGGGCCTTGTCTAGGCACCGCAGCGCGCGGTCGTTCTGTTTGATCGATTCATGGACGGACGCCTTGCCCGCCCACGCTTCGACGCGGTCCGGGGCAATGCGGAGAGCTCGGTCGAATGCGTGGAGAGCGTCGTCCGCCTCCTCCTTTCGGGCGTGGGCCTCCGCCTTACGGACCCACGTGTCCGCGTCTTGCGGCGCGAGATGCAGGAGCTTCTCGTAGTTCTCCGTGTCGTCCGGCGCGAGGGAGGCGACCTTGCGGTACGATACAATCGCCTCCTCTTTCCGGCCCGAGGCGGAGGCCGCGTCCCCGCGATATCCCCACAGATGAGGGGCGAGGGGTGCCGATTCCAGGGCCTTCTCGAAGGAAGCGAAGGCGTCCTTTGGCTTGCCTCGGGCGAGGTCGAGGAGACCTCGGATCTCCAGGGCATCCGGATTTCTCGGGTCGAACGAGAGCCCGTCCTCGACCGCTCGGTCCGCGCCTTCCGAGTTCGAGAGACCGTAGTATCCGCGGGCGATCTTTCCGAAGACCGCCGCCGCGTCCGCGGGACGACGCGTGATCCGATTTCGTCCCCGCTCGATGATGGAGTTCGCCCGAGCAATCGCTCGGTGCGCGCGGTACTTGTGATCGCGGTCGAGGAGGGCCAGCCCACGCGTTGCAAGATTGTCCGCCTTCCGCAGGACCCGCCCCTCGAAATCGAAGAGGTTCGCTAGGGCTCCCATCTCATTCGCCTTCTGAGGCGATCCGCGCCCGCCAAACGGCAGACGCCGTTCGCGCAGCCCGTCCGACTCGCGCCTGACATGCTAGGAGGCCGACTTAAACCTGATGTCAATGCTGCCGCGGTACTTCCACGGTTCGGACATTTCCCCGCCGGGGCCTTTGTCATCCGGGAGTCGCTTTGAGAAAACGATTTAATACGCGGCGCCAAGTTCGGTTTCAGCTGACAAACGTCAGACGAAGGGATGGCCTTGGCGAGACGCAGGATTCAAACCGATGAGAGCCCGAGAGAGCCCGCGGACAATTGGCTGAGCACGCACACCCTCCAAGACATTCGCGACCTCGCCCAGGAGCTATCGGACCGCGGTGAGGACGTCACCGAACTCGTCGGAGCCGTGAACGAGCTCGAGGAACTCCTCGCCGTGGCCGCCAGAGCCGAACCCAGCGAGGTCACCACCGCGTAGGCGAGGGAACCGCGCCGAAACTGCGCGGCTTTATCTCGCGCGGGCACCTCGCCCGCTCCATGCGGATCACGTTCGTCGCCCATGCCACTGTCCTCGTCGAGGACGACGGGGCGTCCGCGCTGTTCGATCCGAACTACAGCAAGCGCCTTGCGTACGTGTTCAGCAAGCGAAAGGTCGCGCTCCCCGTCCCTCCGGATCACCTCCCGACGCCGGACACGATCCTCGTGTCCCACGACCACTACGACCACCTGGACGCTCCTTCCATCAAACGGTACGACAAGCACACGCCGGTCATCGTCCCCAGGAACCTCCGCAGGGTCGTGAACCTCATGGGCCGTCGGGACGTCCGCCCCCTCGAGTGGTGGCAATCGGAACGCCACAAGGGCTTCGACGTCACCGCGGTGCCGGCGTTCCACTTCTCCGGACGCCCTCCGTGGTTCTTCGTCCGCAACGCGTACCAGGGGTACGTGCTCGAAGGGAGCAAGACGGTGTACTTCGCGGGGGACACGGGCTTGAGGAACCAGTTCCGAGAGATCGGGGAGAAGTTCGACATCGATGTCGCGGTGCTGCCGATCGGCGCGTACAACCCGCCCTCGTTCCGGTATCACCACGTGAGCCCCGAGGACGCACTAGAGGCGACGAAGCGGCTCAAGGCGAAACACCTGCTTCCCGTCCACTATGGAGCCTTCGACCTGTCCTGGGAGCCGTTCGAAGAACCTCCGGTCCGAATGGCGAAGGTCGCGAGGGAGGCGGGGATGGAAGACCGTGTACACATCATCCCTCCAGGAACAACGATTGAGTTTTGAGACTTTGTTCCATCGTGACGACGCAGCACCGGAATCTCGTCGCTCAGTTCGCCATACAATTTGGCCCCTGAGGTCTCCGGGCCCAACATGGCCCGCCTTGACTCGGCAAGTATCTTATAGGTGAAAGGCTCGTCAAACCTACCACTCAGTGTGGACACGGGGATAGCTTGTCGATTAGCTCCTCCCGCAAGGGGATATGAACGAATCCGCCGGGCAATGGAGATGCACTGAAAAGTCTTGATTCGGACGAAACCGGTTGGCTGAATCGCGAACCAACCGCGACGGAACGAGGAAAGGACGAGGGATGCTCTCATGGAAGTGGGAATTCATTCGAGGGCGAAGGACTGGTTACTCCGCGCTTGGCTCGACGTTTGCGTGAAGGTTAAGGCGAAAGGGACCTACAGAGACACGGTCCTAATCGACCTCTACGCTGGCGACGGCGAAAACACCGCGAGCCTTCCCGATGGTCAGCGCGAAACTTGGCCCGGCTCATCGGTCCGGATGGCTGAGGCTGCACAACAAGATCCTAATCAGCGGACCCGGGTCATTGTTAACGAAAAGGACCCGGGGAAGTACAGTTCGCTACTGCAGCGGATCAAAGCGCATCCAGCCGTCGTCACCACGTACAACGAGGACGCGCGAACTATCCTGCCCACGGTCCTGGCGGCGCTAAATCCCCACGATCACAACTTCTTTTTCATCGACCCGTTCAGTCACTCCGAGGCTGATGTGAACGTTCTCCGCGAAATCGGGTCGCTCTCGCAGACCGACGTCTACCGTGGGGTCGAAATTACGCGTAGACCGGAGATCATGTACACCTTCATGACCTCGGGTCTCCAACAGAGTCTCGCGGAGAAGGCACAATCTAGCATCGACCGTTTCTTCGATTGGACAGTCGATTGGAGAGCCAAGCTCAGCGACGCGACAACGGCGGGGCTACCAGCATACGACGGATTTCTACAAGCTCTCCTCGAGTCCATGGATTTATGGTATCCCGCGGGCTCGCACAGCCTCTTCGAGGTGAAATCACCGAGGGGCACGGTCGTGTACTTCATGGTTTTCTGGGCGA
The DNA here is from genome assembly GCA_005878915.1 of Methanobacteriota archaeon. Taxonomy (GTDB): domain Archaea; phylum Thermoplasmatota; class Thermoplasmata; order RBG-16-68-12; family RBG-16-68-12; genus EA-19. Next base: position 3,607 of record VBML01000012.1, read on the forward strand.
CGCATCCTCTTGCTCAGAAAATCTTTCCTCAGGTCGCCAGATACGCCCTCCGGTATCGCGATCACGACCTCATCCGACGCTGGGTCGAAGTTGAACAACGTGTAAAAGCTGTTGGGAAAAAAGGCAAAACGCTCGAGGCTTTCGACACTAATGCTCGTACCACCAAACGCCTCTGAGACCGACTCTCTTTAGCTCCGCGTGGAACGTCTTTGCCATCCCCTTGTCGAACTCTGGGGTGACGCGGAACATGTTGTCCCTCAAATCAACCTGAATCAATCGAAGGTTCTCACCGCGGACGTGCAGGCTCTCTCCATAGATGTGCTCCGGAGGGATTTTCGCAATCGCGTCGACCATCTCGGCCAGATCTTCCTCCGCGTTCGGCCGGGCCTGCACAGGCGGGAAAATCGGTGCGAGGATCACGCCGACGTCAATCCCTGCCTCCTTCGCCGCCCTCAGGACGTCGACACGGGCTCGTGGCGGAGGGACGCGCGGCTCGATCAGACGGCCCAAGTCCCCGCTCATGGTCGCAATCGAGACCTGCAGTCGAATTTGCTCTCGATACTTCGCGAGGAACTCGAGGTCCCGGAGTACCAGGAGAGACCGGGTCTGGATACAGAATTTGACGCCTTGAGGAAGGGCCGCCTCAAGGATCTTCCGGGTCCAGGACGCGATCGTCGGCAGATACGGGTCATGCGTCGAGCTCATCATCGCCTCCTTCCCCTTCCACCTCCTCCAGGGCGTCTTCTCAATTGCGTCCTGGAGGTTCGACGGGACGAGCATGTAGTTCCCCCAGCGTTCGAGCACCGCTTCCCCATACCGTCGTCGCCCGAACCTCTTGTAAATCCCGTCGACATAACAGAAATTGCACCCGTGCGAGCAACCTACGGCGAAGTTCACGCACCACCCGTCAGAGAGTTGCTTCCCGACGCCTCCATTCTGCCGAGTCGTCAATCGAGAGGGCCGTATAAGCGGTACAGAGGCGGAATAGGCTCCGCCTTGCACGCCCGCGGGGAGATGGATTCTCATGTCAGTCGCGTTGGGAGAAACCGGTCCCCGCTCCTGAACAGATCCCTGAGAAACAGCCATTGTCTTCCTCCACAGTATAATATGATACCCTCCATAAAATTCTTGTTACTGACCTGGGCAGCCCTAAGATCGGCCTGACCGCAAATGAACGATAATCTCTTGGATAACGTCTTCGACCACTCCCGCGCCTCGGTGATTGGATTCGTATACGGGCGGGGACGTCATCAACGCCGGTCTCGGACTCCAATCGCCACAAGCTCTATTCACCATCGCCAGACATCGTTGCACGTGGACTAGGGATTGAGTAGTCAAGGTGCGGGGAAGGGAGATGGCCGAAAGTACTCACGATAGGGGGAGCCAAGCCTGGGTTTGCCGGAGGTCCACGGGGCATGGCGGAGTGGGGACGCTGGGATTTGAACCCAGATCAGCGGGTTTCCACCAGGCGGGGCGCGACCCCGCCCGTTTCTCGGAATGACGGGTCCTCGCTCGCAACTTCTGCTCGCGCTTCCGGCGTCGCATCCGCTTCTTGCGCCACTTCCAGCGCATCTTCCCGCGCTTCTTCCACGCCCGCGAGCTGCGTTTCAACCGTGACCTCGGGCCGTCGTATTTGGTTCATCTACATTAACCTTCAGGGCGCAAACGTTAATGTCGCGCCGCCAATTTCGCCGCGGGCATGGGATATTTTTCCGGCGAGACGGGGCGCGTCCGCCGGTCCATCCTCGACCTGGCGTGGCCCGTGATCATCGCAAACTCCCTGCAGGTGCTCGCGGGGACCGTCGACCTGATCATGGTCGGACGCCTCGGCGTCGCGGACATCGACGCCTTGGGAGCGGGCGTCAACCTAGTCTTCTTCTCGACGACGGTGATGATCGGGGTTTCCGCGGGGACGATCGCCCTGGTCGCCCGAGCGTTCGGGGCGAAGAACCCTCGAGAGGCGGACCACTTCCTCCTCCAGAGCCTGATCGCCGGCGTGCTCGTGTCGATTCCCGTCGTTGTCGCGGGGATCCTGTTCGCGCCGGTGATCGTCGCACCGTTTTCGCCGACACCGGAGGTCCAGGAGCTCGCCGCGAGTTTCGTGTCGACAATCTTCGTGTCGACCCCGTTCTTGTTCATCATCTTCCTATCGACCGCCGCCCTCCGCGCCGCGGGGGATGCGAAGACTCCGCTGATCCTCGGCGTCGTCGAGAACCTCATCAACTTCGCGATCAACTACACGCTGATCTTCGGGAACTTCGGGTTCCCCGCCCTCGGCGTCCACGGCGCGGCGATCGGCACCTCGATCGCGTACTTTACGGGCGCGATACTGTACCTCGGCATCTTCGCCGACCACCGGCGCGGCATCGGGATCCGGTGGGAGAAACCGTTCGTGAACTGGGTCACGATCCGCCGCATCCTCCGGGTCGGCGTGCCCGCCGCGGCGGAGCAGTTCGCGTTCCAGATCGGGCTCCTCATCTGGATCGTGATGGTCGTCGGGTTCGGCCAGGATGCCGTGGCCGCGCACCAGATCGGGCTGCGGATCCAATCCTTCGTGTTCATGCCCGGCCTGGGGTTGAGCATTGCTTCCTCGGCCCTCGTGGGCCAGAACCTCGGCGCCCAGAAGCCCGGGTCTGCGGAGCTCAGCGCCCGGGAGGCGACGAAGCTGTCAATCCTCATCATGGGGGTGATTGCCATCTTCAACTTCATCTTCGCTCCCTTCGTCGCGTACGCGTTCGTGGGCCCGGGACCGGCGCACGACCTGTCCGTCACGTTCATCCGTATTCACGCGACGTCGATCCCTGCAATCGGGATGTTCTTCACACTGTCGGGGTCCCTGCGCGGGGCGGGGGACACGAAGTGGCCGCTCTACGCGTCCCTCCTGGGAACGTATCTGATCCGCCTCCCGCTGTCCGCCGTCCTCGGCTACACGCTCGGGCTCGGTGTAATCGGTGTGTGGATCGCGCTGCCGGTCGAGTATTATCTCCGCTCGGTCATCATCGTCCAACGGTTCAATGGGGGAGCTTGGAAGGCGACGACGGTCTAGGACGTCGAACCTCCCGCGATTCGGCGAGGGCCCTTCTGTGCGCCGGTAGCGCCCGTTCTACGGGTCTTTCGACAGGAGTTCGATCCAGATTCCATCGGGGTCCGCCATGAACGCGACCCACGAGCCCCCTTCGAAGAATGGTTCCATCGCCAGGCGAGCGCCATGCTGGACCAGGTGTTCGATCGCCTTGCCCATGGACTCGACGGTGAAGGCCATATGATCGAGCTCGTCGCCCTGACGGTATTGCCTCACGGGCCCCTTGCGCGGGTACCAGTTGAGCTCCAACACCCGGTCCGACCCCGGGGTCGCGAGGTCGACGTTCTCCCCTCCAGTCCTGGGCATCTGGCGGCGACCGCGGAGCTCCATCCCCAGGCCCTCCGTGTAGAACCGGATGGCCCGCTCGATGTCACGCACCCGGATTCCTGTGTAGGTGAATCGGGAATTCATGGCGCCCAAAGACCGCTCGGACATAAAGTCCTGCTTTCCCTCCTTGTCGAGAGCTCAAGGAGCGGGAGGTGGCGCCCTCGTCCGCCGCTTCCGCCGCTTTGCGAGGCCGAACGCGAGGACAGCAAGCGAGACGGCAACGGCCACGAGGATCGCGAGCCACGGGATTCCGCGAAGGGTCCCGAACGGCCAATTGAACCCGCTGGGCGGTCGGCTCGACGGCGCGCAATACGTTCCGTTCACCACCCCGCACGTCGCGTCCTCCACCCCGCCAATGTCGGCGCCGACGTCCGTACCGTCCGTGCCGCCGTTCCGGTAGGGAGACAGGTCGGAGAGGCGGTAGTTCCCGCTCGCGAGGTCGACGAACCCCACGTCGCTCAGGTTCGCCGGATAGAAGTTGTCGGACGGATAGACCGTGGCGGGGGCCCCCGGGATCACGTTCCGCCGAAAGTCCGCCCCGGGGAAGTACGCGGTGAGCGAGTCGTTCCCGGGGGCACGGCCGGACCCGAACACTCCGTAGTCGTTGTGGGGGGCAATGTTGTTCCTGAATGCGAACCCGGAGTTCGGG
>VBML01000013.1 GCA_005878915.1 Methanobacteriota archaeon
TCGCGAGGTCGATGTCCTGGCTTGCGAGCGCGCTGAACGCCTTGTCGAAGATTCCGATCGAGGCGGTGCTGGCGCCCTCCAGCTCCCTCAGGAGCTTCGGGTCCATCGCGCGTTCGCCGACGAGGAGGCTCGCCTCCGCAATCCTCTGGGCGTGGTCCCCGACCCGCTCGATGAGCTTCGCGACAAGGCGGTCGTTCTGGAGCCCGATCCGCTCGCCGGCATCCGAGGAGCCGGCGGGGGCCATGTGGGCGAGGTGATACTGCTTCGCGACGAGCCAGTACAGCCGGTCGACCTCCTCGTCCCGCTGCGCGACGTCCTTCGCGAGGGTCTCGTCTTTCGTCTTCAATGCGGCAATCGCGTCCTCGAGCATCGCGCGGACGGTCATGTACATCCTCCGGAGGGACTTCGCCGGGCTCAGCTCCGCGGGGTCGGAGAGGTCCTGGATCACCATCGATGTCCGGCTCTCCTCGATGATCTCCGGGCCGATTGCCATCCGGCAGAACTCCCGCGCGACCCTGCGCACGAAAGGCCCCGTCTCCGGCCGATGCCGAATCTCGATGAGGCCGAACCCGGAGACGTAGGCACCGATCAGCTTCCGGAAAAGATGGTCGCGGGTCTCCTCACGAGCCTGCTCGAACACTTTCCTCCGTGCGGCGGGCTTTTCTCCCGCTCGGGGAAGGACGGATATCGACCCGTCTGGCTTCGAGTCCAGGAAAACGGTGTCCCCGGGCTTCAGTCCCGTGGCCGAGATCCATGGTTTCGGCAAAGAGACGACGTACGTCGATCCGCCTGTCAGCTGTAACTTCCTGCCCTCCATCCATACACCTCTGAGAGTGCGTACACACTATAGAGGCTATATGTGTTTCTATATAGATTACGTGTGGCATCGGTTGCCAGCGTAATCTCCGTCGGGAAGGGAGATACCCCGTAGGCGAATCGAGAGACCCGATGAGCAACCGAAAACCAAAGGAAGCAGAGGAGGGTCCGCTCGACTTCGACCTCGAGAAGCTGTACCGGGGCGAGGTCGGGCCGAACGTCGCGGAAGAGATTGCGGCGAAGTAATCACTTTTTCAATTCTGCATGGGAGAATCGAGGAGACCGAAGCAATGAGTGCAGAACCGGAAGAGATTGTGAGGAGACGATCCAGGGTTGGCGGGCGGACCGTGCTCATCGCGGTGGGCGCGATTGTGGTCGTCGCCGTCGTCCTCCTGTACGGCGCGTTCGCCGGATGGTTCGGCGGAGGCCCGATCACGCTGGTCGGGGCCGGCGCCACGTTCCCCTTCCCCCTAATCAGCAAGTGGTCGAGTGTATACGTGAACCGCACCGGGGTCCGGGTGAACTATCAGGCCATCGGGAGCGGAGGCGGAATCGCACAGATCACCGCCAGGACGGTCGACTTCGCGGGCTCCGACGCCCCGCTGAGCCCGACAGAGCGGGCCGCAGCCCCCGGCCTCCTTCATGTCCCGGAGACAATCGGCGCGGTCACGGCCGCCTATAACCTGCCGGGCATATCCACAGGGCTAAATCTGACGGGCCCGGTCCTCGTGGAGATTTTCCGAGGGAACGTAACGATGTGGAGCGACCCGAGCATCGCGAACCTCAACTCTGCGGTCCCGCTCCCGGCCCAAGCGATCAGTGTCGTCCACCGATCCGACGGGAGCGGGACGACGTTCGTCTGGACCAACTACCTCCACCGAGCGAACGCGGGAGGATGGGGCACCTCGCTGGTCGGCAAGTCGATCAGTTGGCCGGTGGGCAGCGGACAGCTGGGGAATTCCGGGGTCGCGGCGTACATCATCCAGCATCCGGGCGCGATTGGCTACGTTGAGCTCGCGTACACCGTCCAGAACTCGATGACGGTCGCCAAGGTCCGGAACCCGGCGGGCAGCTTCATCCTCCCAAGCCTCAACAGCACGGCCGCGGCCGCCGAAGGCGCGGCCCCGTCGCTCCCCGCGCCCGATGCGGACTGGAGCCAGGTCTCGATCCTGGACGCCCCCGGGCCGGACAGCTACCCGATCTCGAGCTTCACGTACCTCCTGGTCTATAAGGAGCTGACCGTCATCGGGTCTTCGATGACCCAGACGAAGGCGAAGGCCCTCGTCGATTTCCTGTGGTGGGCGGTCCACGACGGGCAGAACTACTCCGCGGACCTCGTCTACGTTCCGCTCGCCCAGGCGGTGGTGGACATCGACGCATTCGCTTTGCAATCGATCCGGTACAACGGTCAACCCCTTCGCTGAGGAATGGTCCCGCGACTGAACTGCGCATGCTCTCGCTGCGGATCGTCCGGAGGATCGCCAGGGGACTCCCTCGTTCCCTAGGGGACCCCCTCTTCAAGGGGCTTTCCGCGGTCGTGGCGATCGGGGTCGTTGCGCTCCTCGGCATCATCACGCTGGTGCTGGCGTTCGCCGCGGAGCCCTCGATCCGGAGGTTCGGGCCCAGCTTCCTCGCGGGCGGGGTCTGGAACCCGGTGCCGCCCGAGGTCTTCGGCGCGGCCCCGTTCGTCTACGGCACCCTGGTGACCTCCGCCCTCGCGCTCCTCATCGGCGTCCCGATCAGCCTCGGGATCGCGATCTTCCTCTCCGAGCTGGCCCCCGCGTGGCTCCGGATCCCGCTGACGTACATCGTGGAGCTCCTCGCTGCGGTTCCCTCTGTCGTCTATGGCCTCTGGGGGATCTTCGTCCTCGACCCCACGATGCGGAGCGTCATCGAGCCCGCGGTCCAGGCGACCCTGGGATTCCTGCCGATCTTCCAGGGGACGCCGATTGGCTCGGACAAGTTCGCGGCCGGCGTCATTCTCGCGGTGATGGTCGTCCCGACGATTTCCGCGGTGTCGCGGGAGGCTCTCCTCGCGGTGCTCGCGAACCAGCGGGAGGCCGCCCTGAGCCTCGGTGCGACGCGCTGGGAGACGACGCGGCTCGCCGTGCTCCGGTACGCCCGCGCGGGGATCTTCGGCGCAATCATCCTCGGCCTCGGCCGGGCCGTCGGCGAGACCATGGCGGTCACGATGATGATCGGGAACCGGAACGCGATCTCCGTGTCCCTGTTCGACCAGGGGCAGACGATCGCGAGCTGGATCGCGAACAACTTCACGGAGGCCGGCCCGCTCGAGTTGAGCGCGCTGATCGAGCTCGGCCTCGTCCTGATGCTGATGTCCCTCCTGATCAACGTCTTTGCGCGCCTCATGGTCCGGCGGGTGCTCCGCCGCGGGGAGGGAGCCGCATGAGATTTCCAACCCATGTGGCGGGGCTTCCGCTTCGGCTCGACCGGGAGGCCCGCCGCCTGTGGAAGGACCTCGCGATGAGCATCGCGGCCCTCCTCTGCGTCGTCATCGCGCTCATCCCCCTGGGGAGCATCCTTGTCGAGGCGACCGCGCGCGGGCTCCAGGCGATCGGCCCCAGCTTCTTCTCCCTCGACACCGCCTTCGGGGGGATTGGGAACGCGATCCAGGGGACCTTGATCTTGGTCGCGCTCTCCTCCCTGATATCGCTCCCGGTGGGGATTCTCACCGGCATCTATCTCTCGGAGTTCGGCAAGAACCCGCTCGGCGCATCCATCCGCTTCTTCGTCGACGTGATGACGCAGGTGCCCTCGATCGTCGTCGGGATCTTCGCGTACTCGGTCATCTTGGAGCTGGGCCAGGCGGGAATCGTGAGCACCCGCCTCGTGTTCAGCGCAATCTCCGGAACCCTTGCCCTCTCCGTCATCATGATTCCCTTCGTCGCACGAACCGCGGAGGAGGCGATGCGCCTCGTATCGACATCGACGCGGGAGGCCGGCCTTGCCCTCGGGATTCCCCGATACCGCGTGATCCTCCGCATCGTCCTCCCGTCATCGGCGAGCGCCCTCGTCACGGGGGCCCTCCTTGGCGTCGCGCGGGTGGCGGGCGAAACCGCCCCGCTCCTGATGACCGCGTTCGGGAGCGGCTTCGGGTTCTCGGGGCTGGATCATCCCGTCGAGTCCCTCCCCCACACGATCTACACCTTCGCCCTGAGCCCGTACACGGCGCAGAATCAGACGGCGTGGGGGGCGTCCCTCGTCCTCGTCGTGATGATGCTCCTGATCAGCGTCTTCTCCCGCCTCCTCCTTCGTTCGCGATACCGGGTTGGGGGTGCGGCTCCGTGACGGCGAAGGTCCAGGTCCAAAACCTCTCCGCATGGTACGGCTCGAAGCGGGCGATCGAGGACATCAGCCTCGACGTCGACGAGCGCGCGGTCACCGCGATCATCGGCCCCTCCGGGTGCGGGAAGTCCACCCTGATCCGCTGCATCAACCGCCTGCACGAGGTCGTCCCCAAGGCGCGGACGGCGGGGAAGGTGCTCCTCGACGGCGAGGACGTGTACACGCAGAGCGCCGTCTCCGTCCGCCGCCGGATTGGGATGGTGTTCCAGAAGGCGAACCCCTTCCCGACGATGTCCGTGTTCGAGAACGTCGCGGCGGGGCTCCGCCTGAACGGGGTGCGAGACCCGAAGAAGCTCGACGAGACCGTGCTGAGAAGCCTGAAGCAGGCGGCATTATGGGACGAGGTCAAGGACGCCCTCGACGCCCCCGGCGTCAGTCTCTCCGGCGGGCAGCAGCAGCGGCTCTGCATCGCGAGGGCCCTCGCCGTGCAGCCGGAGGTCATCCTGATGGACGAGCCGTGCTCCGCACTCGACCCCATCGCGACCGCGAAGATCGAGGACCTGATTTTCGACCTCAAGAAGGAATACACCGTCGCCATTGTCACCCATAACATGCAGCAGGCCGCGCGCGTGGCGGATTACACCGCGTTCCTCTATCTCGGGAAGCTGATTGAAATGAACCGGACGCGAGACTTGTTCGAGCGGCCCGGGCAGGAACTCACAGAAAAGTACATCACAGGGAGGTTCGGATAATGCCGGAAGCCGCGGAGAGGAAAGCGCTCGCAAGCGGATTGC
>VBML01000014.1 GCA_005878915.1 Methanobacteriota archaeon
GGGGCCAATCTCGGCCGCCTCGACGAACCCGTTGACGTTGATGTGCGCGCTCGATTCCACCCGCACGCTCTCGATCTCGTCCTCCGTCAAGATCACGAACTGAGCCTTTCCCACAGGATACCCTTTGACCATCTCCTTCGAGTCGACCGGTCCGTTGTCCACGGGGCACATGTACGGACGCTTCAGCGGGGTTCGGCAGGTCGCGTGGAGCGTCGTGAAGGAGATGTCCTTCGTCTCCGTGGCCGTGTACAGTTTCACGGGGATGTTCACGAGACCGAATGAGATGCTGCCGCTCCAGATTGCGCGTGCTGAGGGCATGGAGACTCCCGCGTGGCCGCAACATCCCGACCCTATTAGAGCCTTGGCCGTTTCCTTCGAACCCTAACACCAAAGGTGCGAGGACGGTCGGAGTCCCGATGGTCTTCGACTACGCCCTTTCTGTTCGCGGAGATCGACTTGGATTGCCCCGACTCCTGGGAGTTCCAGGCGCGAGAAAAAGGTCCTCGGTGACTCTGGCTCGCGTCCTTGTGCGAGGCCCGGGACGCCGAGGAGGCGCCTAGGCCCGCGCGTCACGGTCGCCCGGGGCTGAAGTCGTCCAGCCACTCGACAAGGCGACGATACGCTCGCTTCCCATCCTCCGTGATCGAGACTCGCTCATGCCCGTCGGAATTGTTGTCGAGCGTGACGAGGCCGTGGGCCCGAAGCCATGCTAGATAGCGAAGGAACACGTCGTAGTTCACGTTCGCACCCATCTGCAGGCGAGTCTTCAGGATCGGCCCCGGTTCGCGCCAGAGACGCTCGAGGAAACGCGCGACCAAGAACAGATCCGGCCGGTCCAGCGGGGGCGGTTCGGCCATGCTTTCAAAGGTCCCGGAGGAACCCGTCAGCGCGATTCCGGAACGCCCGGAATCGCTGCTCCCACGCGGCCCTCCGCTCTTCCTCTTCCCTCACCCGTTCCCGCTGCCATCGCCGGAACGCCCGCATGTTCACCACCATCATTCCGAGGAGGCCCAACACGAAGAGCTCTTGGACCGCAAGTCCGACCCACCCGGAAAACAGGAACGTAAGGATCGCGAACAGATACGCAAGCGCGCCGACCGCGTAGATGGCGTTGAGCCAAGCAAGACGAGGGGACCGGCGGTAGAACAGGAACTCCTTCACCGAAAGCGCGAGCCACAGCGGGCTCGCCCGCGAGGCCTCGGCGAGCAGCTCGTACGTGCTCCCCTCCCCCGGCGGAGGGGGCTGGCCTGAAGATTCCCGGGTCATTGCATTCCGTAGGCGCTCCTCCATGATTAGGAAGGGCGCGGCGCGCGCGTCGGACCGCCGGCGGAGAATCGCCCGCGCGGGGAAGAAGAGTGCAAGGGCCGCGAGCGCGCCGATGCCAACTGTTACCGTCGCGTCGCGGGCGAAATACGCAGCGTCGAATCGGACCAGGAGGACGACGAGCGTCCCAAGGACGATGATCGCGACTAGGGCGGCTAGAAGCATGGCGCGACCCGATTTCGCTCTCAGGGCCACGCCCGCTTCTCCCGCGAGTCGGTGCAGCTCTGCGAGCCGCGAGACGAGAAGGTCCCTGAACTCGTTCGGCGGCGTGGAGACCGAGGGGAGGGACGCCGAGGGAAGAACGACGCCGAATGCGAATCTGCGTCCCTGCACGAACAAGGCGGTCCCAGCGAAGGTTTCCGCCGCGCCGAACGGAAGGAAGGCCTCGGGGACTCCGACGGCGGCGAGGAAGAAGGCGGGGAAGAAGGCGAGGAAGAGGAAGACAGCAGCGTCGGGTGTGGGGTCCACGCGGCAATCGAGTTCCGAGTCCGCCCCGGAAGCCCGCGCCGCAATTCTCGCGTCAATCCAATCCGAGGCTCGAACGATGAGCTCGCCCCTCTTTTCGGAGACGACGTACCTCGCCAAGCTGAGCTGCCTCCGAACCGATCCAAGCACCTGTACGGGCCCGCCCTGGGCCCGGCCCACCCGGAACGGGAAGAGGAAGAGCTTGGCGAAGAGCAGGCCAACCAGAACGATGAAGACGTACGAAACCACGGCGAGCGGGGTCATCGAAGTATCATGGAGGCCAGGCGCCTTATCTGTACCTCCACTTCGATGCGCCTTGCCTACTCGTTGCCTACCCTGTTCTAGGTTGCAGCCCCACGCTTCCGCGAACAAGCAGTGAACCGATTGTCCTCAGGCGCCGGGCGTGATCTTAATCGCTTTCGTCGGGCACGCGGACTCGCACGCCATGCAGTCGATGCAATCGTTCTCGCGGATGGGGTCGGACTTATCCGTCCGCCACTGGTCCCACTCCGCGCCACCCTTCTCGACGATGTGGTCGGTCCCCGTCCCCTTGTGGCCGGGGTTCAGCTGCCATTCGAAGACATCGACCGGGCAGACGTCCATGCAGACGCCGTCGGCGACGCACGCCTCGAAGTCCGTCGCGACGTGGCTTCCATGGATCCCGAGCTTCGTCGGGTAGGGCTTGCCGTTCAAGTCCATTCTCGCGACGCCCTCCGCGAAGACCTTGTGACCGAAGTGGTCTCCGGTCAGCGGGTACTCGTCCGGCTTCTGGAGGAAGTCCGGATCGATCGGCTTCGTTTCGTAGTCGACTTCCCGAGTCGTCATGGAATCCCAGGCTGGGAAAACGAAAGGGGGTATTGAACCATTGCTATTGGACGGCGGCCCTGACTTTCGTCCCTAGGACAATTCTCACACCGCCCTGTCTCCAGGGAGCACGGGTATCCTTTTCGATAACTATGGGACAAGTTGCTTAAGCCGAAGCGGGAATTAAAACATCCGCCATGAAGAAGCGACGGGGTGCCCCGCGTGCCCAGGTGCGCTATCTCGTACTCTGGTGGCAAGCGCAGGTCCCCTACGCGGCGGTGTTCGACGATGAGGTGGCCGCGCACGCCGCCGCGAACGTGCGGAACGCGCTCCTCGTGGAAATCTCGGGGCCCGGCGTGAAGTTCGAGGCCGTCGTGGACTATTATCGAAGGGACGACGCCGGCCGGCCGATGCCCGCGGAGTGGCGGGACGTGTCAGGCCCCTTGGCGGTCCCCTGGGCGCCGCGCCCGAGGCCCGCGTTGGCCTGACGAGTCATCTCTGATCGCTCTCGTCGATTCCTTCCTGAGGCTCTCGGGAGAACCGCGTCCGAAGGTTCCCGGGATGATTCCTTTACAGAAACGATTATAGGCAGCGCCTAACATCGTCACCGCCGGTTCCCCCGATGGCGGTCGAAGTCTATGAGTGCCCGAGTTGCGGGGCCACCGTCGACAAGGAAGCAACGGAGTGCCCGAAGTGTGGGGAGATCTTTGAGGTCACCGAGTTCCATGCCGAGCCGAAGAAAGAGGGGAGGCTTGGCGGTGGCCGCGAGCGGCTTCTGTTCTATGCGGGCGTCCTCCTGGTGCTCGCGGGCGGACCCGGCATCGCCGTCGGTTCGTGGCTCCACGACCTCCTCCGAATCCCGATTGGCGGGAGCGCCTACGAGGCGTTCGGCTGGATGAATCGGGGCGTCGCCGCGGTCGGGCTCGTCGTCCTCATCGTCGGCATCGTCCTGCTGATCCTTTCGATGCGTCTCGGGTCGACGACGATCGAGGATGATTACGACATCGGCGTTCCACGGAAGACGTGAGCTTGGGACGCACAGTTTCGTACCGTTTTCATCGATGAAATCGGAGCCCCTCCCCATACCATTAAATATCGTCCAAAGGATACGAACGGATTGCGAGCCGACAGGGCTCGGGGGAAGGAGGAAATGTCTCAGTTCGGTTCGGGCTTCCGGCCGCCCGCCGCTCCCGTGGAGGAAGGGAAAGTGTACGAGGCCAAGATCGAGGACATGGGGCGCGAGGGAGATGGGCTGTGCCGGGTCGCGAACTTTGTCGTGTTCATCCCCGGCACGAAGGTCGGGGACCAGGTGAAGTTCCGCGTGACGAAGGTCCTGCGCCGGGTCGCGTTCGGCGAGGTCGTCCACGAATAGGTCCAACGGTCCGGCCGTTCCGGCATGTGCGGCGAGCGGCTACAGGACCGTCGAGAGTTCCGCTGCGATGCGTTCGAGGAAGTCGACGTCTTCCGGGCCGAACGCGTCTAACTCCTCGGAATCGATGTCGATTTCCCCGAGGGCCACGCCGTCGCGGACGATCGGGACGACAACCTCAGCGCGGGTTTCGGCGAAGCATTCGATGTACCGCGGATCCTTCGAGACATCCTCGACGACGACCGTCTCTTGGGTCCGCGCAGCGAGCCCGCAGATGCCCGCCCCCATGGGAATCCGAACGTGCTGCGTTGGGCGGGGGCCGCTCCACGCCTTGAGGACGAGGTCCTCTCCCTCCACGGCATAGACGCCGACCCAGTTGTAGGTGGGGAAGCCCCGCCGAAGCTCGCGGACGAGGAGGTCGAGGATCGCCTTCTTCTGGCTCCCGCTGTGGATCACCCGCGTGAGTTTCTCGAAGGACGCAACGTAGTCCGCCGCGCCCTTCTCCCCGGCCATCACCTCGCCGAACTTCCCGACCC
>VBML01000015.1 GCA_005878915.1 Methanobacteriota archaeon
GCCGTTCGACCACGTGAGCCGCAGCGTCCGGTACGATGGCAGCTTGGGGTCCCACGACGGACCCAGGGTCAGGCGGACCTTGTCGTGGTCCCGAGCCTTCGCGGTGACATCGTTCGCGGGGAGCGCGGCCACCGCGTCGGGGTGGAACGGGTGCTCGAACCCGAGGCTCTCCCAGACTTCCTCCTCCGACTCGTCGAGCTCGTCGAGGAAGTGGTTGTCGTCCCGCGCGAGGGCCTGCTCCTTCAGGGCCTTGATCCGCTTGATCGCCTCGTGTTTCAGGTCGTCGGGGGACGTGATGTGGATCGGGAACGAGGCCGTTGCTGTGCCGCCGTCGTCGTCTTTCACCGTGAGCTTGACGACGTAGTCACCGGCCGCCCGGTACGAGTGGCTCGCGAGGTCCTTCGCCGTGAAGGGGAACCCGCCGTCGACGCTGGGGAATGGGTCCGCCGACAGTCCGTTGTTATAGTACGTGGTCCCCGCGCTCGTCGCGCCGTCCCCGAAGTCCCACGTGAACGTCAGGTCGTCGCTCCCCGGGTCGCCCGCCGAGCCCGTGAAGTTTATGGGGAGGAAGGGCAAGAAGCGGCCCGCGGGGAAATTCTTCCCGGCGTCCTGGGTCGCGGAGTCGATGGACGGCGCAGGCGCGACGTTCAGGACGGTGATCGTGGTCGAGTACGCGACCATCCCGCCGTCGTCGTCTTTGACCATCAAAGAGACGGAGCACACGCAGTCGTCGCCGTACGTGCGAGCCGACGAATCCGAGGCGACGAAGGGGTACGCGCCGCCCGGAGAATTCGGCGGGTCGGGACCGACCCCGTCGTTGTAGAACGCGTGGACCTCCGTGGGTCCAAAGTCCCACGACCAGGTGAACGTGAGGTCATCACTGCCCGGGTCGGACGCAGTCGCTTGGAGCGTGACCTGCGTCGCTTCGCTGACGCTCACCGAGGGCGGGGCCACCGCGAGGGATGGCGGCAGGTTGTTGACGGAGAAGGTGCCCTCCATCGTCGTCGCTCCGCCATCGTCGTCCATCGCGTGCACGGACCACATGAACGACCCGTCGTCCCCACACGTCACGCTCTGCGTGTCCGTGACGTCGCGCGGGTTCACGTCCGGGCTGGGGAACGGATCCGGCGTCCCCGAGGGGTCGTTCGGATAGAACGTTGGGGCGGACCATCCGGTGCAATCGCCGGACCATGCGACCGTGAGGTCGTCGCTACCTGGGTCTTGGATTCGGGCCTCGAAGGTGAGCAGCGAGCCTTCGTCCCCGGACGGGATGAGGTTCAGGGAGACGGAAGGAGCGACGTTCGTGATCTGGATCGGGGCTTGCTCGGTGTCGGTCAGATCCCCATCGGTCACCTCGACAACGACAGTCCCGGAGAAGTCGTCGCCCCACGTGTACGTCGTCGCCGACTCGGAGGACCACGCGGTGTCCCACGTCCCGTCGCCGTTGAAGTCCCAGCGGTACTGGAGGGAATCCCCATCCGGGTCGGAGGACCCCGACGCGTCGAGCGGTACGGTCGTTCCTTCGGGGACCGGGCTGGGGACGGACAGCGCGGCGGTGGGTGCGCTGTTGATGATCGTCGTGTCCTTCGCGTTCCCCTGAAGGGCCCACTCCTTCGTCGAAGATGCGGTGACCGTGGTGACGTCTGTCGTGCCCGACGTAAGGTCCGGGACCTTGAGCTCAAGGAGATAAGGAAAAGTCGTCGATCGATACCCCTTCGTTCTTCACCGTGTGGCTGTAGTACAGCGTCACGTTGTCGGAACTTCGCTTCGTGTTGTCCGGGATGATGCTCGGCGGCGGGTTCACGGTGAGCGGGAGGTCCGTCGTGCTGTATATCTCGTACGTGGACCGGAGGACGTTCAGGTTGTGCGCGTCCATCCCTTGTACACGGTACCGCCACAGGCCGGGCTGGAGTTGGTATGACACGGTGACATCGGGATCACTGGTGCTGTCCCCGACGACGAACCGCTCCCACTCCTTGTTTCCGGAGGGGTTGTCGTTCGTGAATAGGTGGCCCTGGGGGTCGAGGATGTCGTAGAAGATAGAAGGGCTCACCCGAAACGCGTCGCCACCGGCCCCATTGTTGTCGTCCGGCGGGAAACCGTGGTTCACGCCCTCGTCCTGCGCGGGGCCGCTCCCGTCCGGATCTGTGTTCGGTGTATTCGGGTCGTCCGTGTCGTCCGCCTGATCGTTGTCGCCGTCCCAAAACGTGATCGCAGATAACTTCGCGGGGACGTAGAAATAGAAGGTGAACTCACCGTCGTACGAGTTCGCCCCGGCGTCGTTCTGGTCGCCGGGATGCGGATCTCCGGATCCGAGCGGCGGGTCGGAGCCGAAAGGCGGCGGGTTTTGAGGCCCTGCAGAGAAGCCGAAATCCTGTCCCGCGGCGACGCTGATTTGCCCGCTCGTGCGGACCTTGAAGTTGTTGAACCCATTCGACGGATTGGGCGATGTCCAGGTCGCGTCGAGCCGGTAGAAGTAGTTCCCCGAGGGTGCCTTGGCGTCACCGTCCGTGGAATAGGATTTCTCAAACCAGGCGTCGTCCGTTGCGTCCGAGCCCGTGATCGTGTCCAGAGGCTTCGCCGTCGTCCCGTTCTTCAACGGGTCCTTGAAAAGTTTGTAGCTGAACGCGTTCGTCGAATCGTCCCAAGAATCGCCAACGTCGCCATCGAAGAGTCCGAGGGTAAACGTCCCTGTGTCAGCGAGGACCCCGACGTAGAGATGGATCTGAATTCCTTCGAGCGTTGCGATGTCTCCCCCCGCGACCCCGAAGAACTTTCCGTCGTCCGGGTCGAGAGTAGGAAGACCGGTGCCCGTGAACCTAGGCTCCGGGTTCGGATTCGACGCCGGAGCGGGAGGCCCGGGAGAGGTCGTGGACCGGACCGCGGCGAGGCCGGTGAGGACCATCACGGCCGCGGAGAAGATCGCAAGCGCTCGCACGACACCTGACGAAACCCCCCTCATGTGCCCCGCCTCCCGAAACAAGACCGTCGAGGTGTTGCGTATTGCGGGGGTCGCTATTTCAAAGTTCCCTGGGTCGTCCCGCCGCGCCTTCGCCCCGTCACAATTCAATATCGAGCGCGACTGGGTCACCCTCTCCGATTCCCAGCTTGCCTCGGAGGAAATCCTTCGAGATGACCTCGAGGACGTCCGTGTGGTGGGTGCGGATCGGAAGAATCACGGCGCACTCGACACCTTTCACCTTCGCGCGGAACACCTTCGCCCCGCCAAAGGTTCGCCCCGCGGCCTCGAACCCGTCGATCGGGAGGCCCTTCTCCCCGAGAAGGATCATGAGCTTCGAGAGCTCCGAGCCCGCCACCTTGAGATTCAAGGTCCCCTCATAGGGCTCATACCCGAGCTTCTTGCGGAACTGATCCTTGTACCCTCTCTGGCGCATGTAGAACGCGCCCTCCCCGAGGCCGCTCGTCGCCCGGCCCGTGATCGTCATGCGGTCCCGCGGCTCGAAGATCCGAATGTAGTCCGCGTACTCCCGCTGAAGCGCCTCGAGCCCCTTCGCCGCGATCTTCACCCGCTGCTTCCGACTTCCAAGGTCCCGCTGGATGAGTCCGTCGTCCTGTAGCTCGAGGATTCGTTGTGACGCACTCTGCTGGCTCACGCCCAGCGCGGTGCCGAGCTCCCGCGAGGACATCGACACGAAGTCCTTCAGCCCGCCGCGAAGCGCGATGTGCTTCAGGGTGTCGACGTGGTACGGCTTCAACCTCGGCGCGAAGCGCTTGGTGCCGCTAAAACCTTCTTAGAGCCCGTCCGCGACGAGGTGCGTCCGCGACCTCAGATAGATCCTGGGGACTCGGGCGGCCTGCAATCGCCGGAGGAGCGCTGCGTCGTTCGTGACGACAACCGCCTTGAGCCGATTTGCGGCGTCGAGGATGGCGTCGTCCGCACCCCCCGCCACGTCGAACACACGGAACTGGATCGCGAGCTTGAGCGCCGCCCTTGCCTCGGGCACACTCTTCGAGAGCCCCTTGAGTTCCTCGAGGACGGGTGAGGGAACGAAGATGTCGTGGTCCCCGAGGAGCCTCCGCAGCTCGGCCTGGAGGTTCAACCGGAACTGAAACGGGAGAAGGAGGGCATTCGCGTCGAGGACCACGGTCTGCATCGGTCCCAGCACCGACCTCGTGCGCCAAGTGGTTTGCGGCTGGGCGGCTCGTGGAAGTCGTACCGATGGATTTAAGACATAGCGACACTATGCATATCGCAAGCCTATACAAGGCGGATGGAACGGGCGGTGTTCGAAATGAGGTCGATCTTGGCGGTGTCGGCGGTGTTGATCATGGTCTTCGCCTCCTTTGGAATGGCGAGCGTCGCGACGGCGGCGGGCGACCGAGACCTAACGCCAGTCGTCGAGCAGGGGTCGACGGACCGACTCGGCGGCGGCGATTGGATCGCCGTTCGAGCGGGGGACGCCCGCCTCGGGGTCGTTTACGGGACCGTCGACCACCCGAACCACCTGTATGTCTTCGCGGAGTACAAGCGGTTCCTCGGTGGCGCGGAGGTCTACGACGCGCGTGACAACTACCTTCGAACGGTGCCCCTCCCGGTATTCACGGTCTTCGGCCAGAGCTTCGTGCGGCTCTTCGAGTTCCGCGACCGCAACGGTGATGGGCTCCTCGACTTCAACCACTACCTCAACTACCGCAACGACACGCTGTCCGACCTGCCGGTGAAGGCGACAAACCTGACCCGCGCATGGACCGCGACGGTGCCGACGGTCGAGCCATTGGGGAACACGACCTGGGTGAACTTCACCGTCTCGACGGGGAACGTCCCGTATGGCGTGGTCTGGGATCCGTTGCCCCGTCGCGGCACGCCCTCTGATGGGGTCCTCGATCGCCTGGCGTTCACGTTCCACCTGAAGATCGATGTGCGACAGGTCTCCGGTCAGGTCCCATGGCTCAAGGTGACCCTCGACTCGACCACCGACCGGACGATCCCGCGAATCGAGTCCCTGGGGACTCGGACGTTCTCTGGGGACGCGGTCGCGATGGGTGCGAAGTACGACCACCTCATCGAGGGATGGGACTTCGCGCAGCCGGAGAACCTGCTCGCGCTGGAAACTCGGGGATTCGTCGGGCACTATGTCCCGGAGCGGATCGGTGAGCTCGTCCACCGAGCGTACCACTCGGAGGCGAACGGCACCTCCGCGAATGGGACGCACCGGTTGGCCGCGAACGACACGGTCGCCTCGACCCCAACGCGGCTGACACGGGACTACGTCTACTTCAACGACGAATGGTCGCGAGAAACGGATCTCGTCGGGCGACTCGTCTGGCAGAGCGATGTGTTGGTCGACGGCGCGAACCGGACGATGCAATTCCAGGTCCAAGGGGCCGAGCGATTCGCGATGTTCCATGAGCGGGTGGCGTTCGCAGGCTTCGCGATCCTGGGGGCGTTCATCTACCCCGCGGGGGCCGTGATCTTCCACGATCCGAGCCTCGAGGCGATCTCCGATCTCTGGAACCTCCCGACGGCGCTGAACCTGACTCCGTTTACGGTTCTCGCGATTCAGTTGGTGATTGCAGGGTTCGCGGTGGGGGCAGCGGTCGTGTTACGAACAAGGGGACGGCGGGCGAGCTAGCCCGCCCCCTCGTTGAATCTCGGGGGAACAGGGCGGCAAGAAATGAGGAGGACGGGGGACGGGGATTGATGCAGTTTGAGCGAAACAATTCCAATTCGACACGAAACACAGGAGGATGGAACATGAGGAAGATTGGCGGAATGAGATGGGCGCTGATACTGGGGTTGTCGCTCGCTTTGATCGCGAGCGGCGCGGCGATCGTCGGCTCGACGGCGGCGCCGGCTCGCGTGACGACCCAGGAGCTTGGCGCGGGGGACGAGGTTTCAATGGAGGCGTGGCCGGGTGCACAGACGCTCTCCAACGAGCTCGCACGAGAGTTCCCGCAAGACGATAGCGGGAACGTCACGATCGCACTGGTGGCCCGTTGGGGCTACCTGGACGATCCCGCGGTGATGGCCATGGCCGGCCGGTGGCGCTTCAATGATACGGGCACGGGCGGAGAGTTCGCGGGAGATTGGCACCTCCTCGGCCGGCGAATCGGTGGAACGCTTCACGGCCGGTTCACGCTCCCGCCGGATGGCCGCGGGGAGTTCCGCGGTCACTGGGAGGTCAGCGGCGGGAGGGGGGGCGGTTCCCTCTGGGGCTCGTGGACACGCGATAACGATACCCACGGTTCCTTCGCCGGCAGCTGGGACTTCTCCAGCGGTCGGGACGGTGGGGCCCTGGCGGGTCGCTGGATCCAAGTCGACCGCGAGAGCGGCGGCTTCCGCGGACACGCGGTCGCCGCACCGAGCATCGCGCCGGTGGACTGGGACGGCGCTGTGAAGACGGAGAGCGGGGTCGTGCACGTCGCGCGGACGCTCCGGTTCGAACGGAACGACCAGATCCTCCCGCGAAATGA
>VBML01000016.1 GCA_005878915.1 Methanobacteriota archaeon
CGCGGTTGATGATGAGGACCTTGTTGACGCCGCTGTGCACGCCATACGCCGCCTGCGCGCGGGCATCCTCGAGCGGGAAGACGTACTCGTTGATGCGGCGGAGACCCTCCTCGAGGTCGGACACGATCTTCTGCGTCCCCACGACGAGGATCACTCGCCCCGCACCGATGACGTAGGGGCCGAGCTGGCTGCCACTCGCCGAGGCCGCGAGCAGCGATCCACTCTCGGTGACCGCATGCACGCTGCCGAGCATGACGTCGGGCGCTGAGGTGAGGCGGCGGATCTCGTCTGCCTGTGTCTTGCGATCCATGCCCCGGATTCTCGGCCGGAGCGGCTCGTAGCGACCGGATTTCTCGATCTCCTCGGCGATGCGCGACTTCTCGAGCGACTGCGAGCCGCCGTGATGCACCTGGGATCCATCGGGGATGAGACCCAGCACGATCCGTTTGGCTTCTGCGGCGTCCGCCGCCCGAAGAACGCTGATTCCGTTTGCTTCGAGGGCGGCCGCGGTGCGCATCACGCGGGCGTCGTCCCGCAGAGTCCCGAACCGACGTCCGATTGACCGATCCAGGTCGGTGTGGAGCTCGATGGTCATTGATGCTCCCTTCCGAGTTGTTCTGGTGGAATAACTTGCAAGCGCAAGTAACCTTCTTATCCCTGGGCGGTATATAAGGTTGCGGATGCAAGTAAGATCGAAGCGGGACGTCACTGCTCTCTTCGACCGGCTCATCGCGAACGAGCTGCCGGGCCTGCGCTGATTCGACGCGTGGCGCTCCCTGCTGCGAGCACACGCCACGCTCATGCGCCAACTCGACACGGACCTCGAAAAGAAGACCGGCCTGGCCTTGGCCGATTTCGACGTGCTCGGTCAGCTGGCGCTCGCGGGTGGCGAGCTGCGCATGACCGACCTCGCGGCCCGGGCGCTCATCTCGCGGTCGGGCATGACTCGCCGTGTCGCGAGGCTGGTTGACGAAGGCCTCGTTCGTCGAGCCGACACCGATGCAGACGGACGTGGTGTCGTGGTCGTATTGACCGATGCGGGCGTGGCCCGCCTGACCGAGGCGACGCCGGTCCACCTGCGCGGGGTCTCCGATCTCTTTGTCGCGCGACTCAACCAAAAAGAGCTGGCTGTCCTCAAGAGCCTGATGGATAAGGTCATCGTCGATTGCACGTTTGGGTGAGAGCCAGGACACACCCGCGACTGCTCCCGTACACGGAATGACACTGTCGGTGGAGTCAGCGAAAACTTTGGTGACGAAAGCGCTCGACAGCGTGCTGATTGATCCGCGCATACAGCCAATCATGCGCACTCGTCGGCCACTTTCGATTACAATTCACAAGCTAGGCCCCATCGCGTTCCACGATGAGGAAGTGCACGGAATCGGGGAGGCGATGGAGACGAAGCTTAGGGGGCAGGCGGTCAAGATCGCGTTCCTCCCAATCGTTGCGGGGGAAACCATTGCTGCGTTTGGACCGCCGTCGCAAGGTCGAGCGATGCCGGGGGGTCGGGGTTTAAAGCTCTCCGCGGACACCGCTCTTCTGTAGACGATGCCGTCGGACAGGCGGTTCGTAGCGCCCGTTACTGTCAAGCTCCAAAACATCGGCGAAGAAGCATCCGCGTTCTCGACCGTTGAACAAGCCTGTGCTCACGTCCAAACGCTGTTTGGCCTGCATTGGAAGATGGTGGCGACCGGAAGAATGAGACTTCCCGCGGACCTCGACGTCGCAATGCGAATTGCCCAGGGATTCGCCAAGGACCTGCAGCCTAACATCGGCTCCTGGTTGTGGAAGACGCAGATCAGAAGCGGTTGACCCCGAGATAAAGAGCACGCTCGCAGGAGGTTTTTGGGCCTCGTTCTCGGCAGAAATGCTAAAGTAGGTTGAAAGCACGATTTCTCGGACCCTGCTTATAATGCAGCC
Organism: Methanobacteriota archaeon; assembly: GCA_005878915.1. Lineage (GTDB taxonomy): Archaea > Thermoplasmatota > Thermoplasmata > RBG-16-68-12 > RBG-16-68-12 > EA-19. The sequence continues at coordinate 1,921 of VBML01000016.1, forward strand.
TCAGGTCCGAAGAGGTGCCCACTCCAGAGAAAAGTGGACCGGGTGGGATTTGAACCCACGGCCTCTACCATGCCAAGATAGCGATCTTCCAGCTGATCTACCGGCCCAGCGTATCGCTCGAAAGCTTGCGGGGATAAAAAGGTACTCGCGTGACGGGTGACCCTTGCGTTGTCCACACGGAGGTCTTCTACGCAATCCGTCGCGGGTCGGTGATCCCCCGCGGGTGCGACCTAGAGCAGCGAGGGATTTTCTTAGTGGTGTTATCCACCATGATTATCGGTGGAGGATGGCGCTGGGGATGGGTTGATGAGCGGAAGGTCGCATCGGCACGCCTTGCTACTCGAACACGACCGGGCGTCGTCGACTCACGACGGCCCGCATCGAGCCGATGACCTCCGCGCCCTCCTCGACGTGATGCTTACCGTTGGGACCTCCGACGAGGCCATTCTAAGGAACGAGGCAGACCTCACGCGCCAGGTGGGCATCCCCAAGGGTCGGGTATCGTCCGCCTTGGCGGTCGGTGAGGAACGTGGAGTTTTCACGCGACGGGCCCGCCCGGTAAACCCGCGTACCGGTGAATCAGAGATCGTCTGGCAGCTGTCGCCACTGTTCACGGACGTTCACCGAAAGTTCGCGGATTTCGCGGAGGCCTCCTCCCGCCTCTGCAGGGACGTCGCCGAGGCGGCCTCGATTCGGCCCCCGATGGATTCGCGGCGTAACGTGGATTTCAACCTCCAGATCGCCAAGACGATCTTCGGCAAGTGGTCCGTGGACATCCTCGCCCTGCTCTACTCGAAGCGGGCGGCCGGGTTCCAGGAGATCCAGCGGGCCCTCAGTCGAATCAGCGGCCGGGTCCTCTCGCTGAAGTTGGGGCAGATGGAACGGCTCGGCCTCCTCCGGAGGGACGTCTTGGGCACGAAACCGCCCCGAGTTCAGTACTCGTTGACGAGCAAGGGGCTCAGGACCGCCATGCTCGGGGAACCCGTGTTCCTGTATCTGCGGATCGCGGAAGGCCTGCTCTCGTCGGAGGACGCAGAAAATTCGGCGAGGGGGCCCTAGCGGTAGTCCGCCCGACGGTCGCCGCCCTAGAGCCCCCTTGCTGTGGTGGTCACGTGTGGAGCTGGATGTTCCCTCCGGCAAGTGTCCCCGAGGCGCTGTATCCGTTCGACAACGAGATCGAGAATGTGTCCGCGCCCCGTCCGGGCTCCGCGACATCCGACGCCGTCACCGAGAACGTGTATCCGGCCGCCCCATTGATGGTCGCGTCCCCAGAGAACGTGCGCGTGGTGCCCGTCCCGTCGTAGGCAGTGATCGTCTCGGCCTTGACACGGATCCCGCTGGCGTGGTCCAGATAGTTCAGCTGGCCGCTGATGGTCGTCTTCCCGGGCTTCAGTCCGGCCACGAAGCCGAAGTTCGCTTTCCCACCGTTCACCTCGATGAAGCCCCCGCCGGTCATGAAGTCCTTCTGCACGTGGGTCCCTCGGCCACATGTGATGTCGCTGTGCGCGCTCGACACGATCACTTCGTCCCCCGTGAAGAGCGTGAGGTGGAGGGCGTTGACCGTGATCGAGGACGTCCGACCGTTCGAGGTGTCGATTTGCTCATTGATCACGAGGCGGAGGACGCCCGGCACGTTGATCTCTTGGTTGGGCGCGGTACCGACGACGATGGCCTGGCCGCCGACCCGGAGGTCCACGATTTCGCTGGACCCGGACACACCGTTACACGTGGCAACGGACTCGGCGCTGACGAAGACAGCCGTGATCTGGTTGGGCGACTCTGGAAGCAGGGTGACGTCGGCAACCGCAGCGTCGCTCTGGGCCCTCTGGTCGAATCCCATCGTGACGGACAGGAGGACGTTGGCCTGAGCTACGTCCGTGGTGACGCTCAACACGGTCGCATCGATTTCGCCGCCCTCTGCAGGGAGTTCGCCCGTGTCCGCGAATTTCAGATTGAGGAACGCGGTGTGGACGGAGACCCCGAACGCCCGCCCGCTGAACGTCGTCCGTGCTCCCGTTGCGCCCGCCATCGGCATCGCCATCAGAATTGCGATCATCACGCTCATTCCCAGCACGATCGTCGGTCGCAGACCGACGCCCACCCTACGATTATTGCCGATTGAATCGTCCATGGTAGTCGCGAACCGCGAGGGTGTCTTGGGCGTTTCCGAACATCTTGCCTAGGTGCTAATCTTCATGTTACTTGGTGAGGAGAAACTCGCGCGCAAGGGCGCGCCCTCCAGAGGGAATAGGGTGGGCGACGGAGGCTCAGGGGCGGTCCCTTGGGCATTCAAAGCGTCTACGCCGCGCGGGCCCGGACCTTGGGCTCGGCCTTCCTCGCGGGGGTGGAGAACCGCTCGAGCTTCTCGACGCCGCGGAACTTCTCTCCGGGAATCTCGACAGGATAGACGCTCGTCAAGCAGCCGAAGCAGATGTCCTCCTTCGGATGGTTGAGGGCCCGCACGAGGCCGCCCATGCTGATGTACCCGAGGGAGTCCGCGCCGACGAACGAGGCGACCTCCTCAACGGTCCGATTGTTCGCGATGAACTGGTCCCGGGTCTTCATGTCGATCCCGAGGTAGCACGGGGCTCGGATCGGCGGGCATCCGATCCGGAGGTGGACCTCCCGGGCCCCCGCCTCCCGCAGGATCGTCACGATCTTCTTGATCGTCGTGCCGCGGACGATCGAGTCGTCGACGAGCACGATCCGCTTGTTCTTCACCGCGCTCTTGACCGGGTTCAGCTTCAGGAGGACGCCGACCTCGCGGTCCGCCTGCTCCGGCATGATGAACGTCCGCTCGATGTAGCGGTTCTTGATGAGCCCCTCGACGACGGGGAGGCCGCTGGCCTGCGAGTACCCCTGGGCCTGGGCGCGGCCGCTCTCCGGAACGGGGACGACGATGTCCGCCGGGACGGCATGCTCCCGAGCAAGCTGCTGGCCGATCTTTACACGAGCATCGTACACGAGGCGGCCGTCGAGGACGCTGTCCGGGCGGGCGAAATACACCCACTCGAACATGCAGTGCGCGGTGTTCGTCGGGTGCGGAAGTCGGAAGGAGTCGAACCCGTCGGGGCGGAGGGCCACGATCTCCCCAGGCTTCAGGTCCCGGACGAACTTGTCCCCGAGGGTGTCGAACACGACGCTCTCCGACGCGGCCAT
>VBML01000017.1 GCA_005878915.1 Methanobacteriota archaeon
GCGTTCGTCACCAAGCTCGACCCATCGGGCGCGGCCCTCGTGTACTCCACGTTCCTCGGCGGGACGACGCCCAACGATTGCGGGACGTCGGTCGCAGTCGATTCGCTCGGCCACGCCTATGTTACGGGCTACACGTACTCGGTGGACTTCCCGCTCACGCCGGACGCCTTCGACACGCATCTGGATCTCGTGGAGGGCTTCATCACGGAACTGAACGCCTCGGGGAACGGGCTCGTGTACTCCACGTACATCGGCGGATCCGGCGCCGACGATCAGGGGAGCTCGATCAAGGTAGACGCCCTCGGCATCGCCTACGTTACGGGTTGGACGAATTCATCGAACTTCCCGACCAGCGCGGACGCGTTCGATCGGACCCTCGATGGGAAGGGAGACGCCGTCGTCGTCAAGCTCCTCCCAGTGACCTCCCGCGACCCGCCGGACCTCGGACTCACTCCCGCCGACATCGCGTTCAATCCGCCTGCACCGGCGAGGATCGGAACGTCCGTCGAAATCACGGCGACCGTGCACAACGTCGGCGGCGCGAATGCATCGAATGCCCTCGTGCGGTTCTACGATGGCCCGCCGTCCGGATCGAATCAAATTGGCGCGGACCAGGTGCTTCCCTTCGTGGAACGGTTCGACGGCACCGCAACCGCGTCCGTGCCGTGGACCGCCGGGCCGCTCGGCACGCACGACATCTGGGTCGTCGTGGACCCCCTGGACGCGATTCCCGAGGGGCGGGAGGACAACAACCAGGCGGATACGACAATCGAAGTGCTTCCGCTCCAGCCCGACCTCACCATCTCCGCCTCTGACATCTCCCTCTCCCCGGCCCCGCCGTACCCGCGGGGAACCTCAGTCCGGATCACGGCGACGGTCCACAATATCGGCGCGGCGTCGTCGAGCGCGACGACCGTACGGTTCACGGACGCAGGCCCCCCGGTGAAACAGATTGGCACGGACCAGCCGCTGCCGACTCTGTCCCCCGGCGGGGCTGCCTCGGTCTCGGTGATCTGGGACGCGCCTTACGTAGGCATCCACACGCTCTGCGTCGCCGCGGACCCACAGAACCTCATCGCGGAGATGGACGAGGGGAACAATGCGGGGTGCACCTCGGCCAAGGTCTTCCTGCCGCCGGACCTGGAGCCCGTCGGCGTCTCCGTCGCGCCTCCCTCCCCGCTGCCCTTCGGCTCGCCCGCATGGGTGAACGTGACCGTCGCGAACTGGGGAGATCAGGCGACGGGCGCCTTCGACGTCCTCCTGTTCGACGACGCGAACGGGAATCGCATCCCGGACACCGGAGAGAGTACCGTCCTCGCATCCGTCGCCGGCGTCGCCGGATGGGGTCAGACGCTCGTGTCGCTGACGTGGACGGCCTCCCCCGCCGGGGTCCGGAGCCTCTGTGCCTACGTCGACCCACCGCCCAGCGCGGTGGCGGAATACAACGAGGTGAACAACGTGGCGTGCGTGTCCGTCACGGTCCTCGCGCCGCCCCCCACGCTCCCGGACTACATTCCCGTCCTGCCGCAGCCGTCCGGACCGATACGAATCGGCCTCCGCACCCCCATCGTGCTCTCCGTACAAGTCCGCAACCAAGGCGACGGGACCGCCGCCCAGGACGTCACGATCGGGTTCCGCAACGGGACCGCATCTCCTTTCGCGTCATTCGTCGTGCCCCCGCTCGCACCGAGCGGCGATTCCGCCCGTTTCTCGGTCTCGTGGACTTCCCCCGGGACCCCCGGCGTCTATCACGTCGTTGCGGAGGTGGATGACGGGGACGTCGTCCCTGAATGGAACGAAACCAACAACGTCCACACATGGACGATCACGGTCCTCGGCGGGCCGCAGACGTCCCTCGTCCTCGGGAGTCCGAACGTCACCGAGGCGGTGACGTACGTCACGTCCTCCACGCCGTTGTCCCTCTCCGTCGTCGACCAGGGCGGGGCGGGAATCCGGCGGACGGCGTACCGCGTCGACAACGGGACGTGGACGGACTACGCGATCACCGGCCCCTTCACCCTGGCGGGGGACGGCGAGCACTTCGTTGAGTGGTACTCCGAGGACAACGTGAACAACACTGAGGTCGAGAGCTCGCGCCTCCTACGGCTCGATGACAGGCCGCCGACGACGACCGCCTCCTTCGGCGAGCCCACGTACACGGCGGGAAGCCTGTACGTGACGTCCGCGGCGCCGATGACGCTCACGGCCATGGACGGTGGGGTGACGCCGGTGGGCCTCGCGGCCGCCGAGTACCGGATCGACGGCGGGACATGGCGCGCCTACACGGCGCCGTTCACCGTGGATGGTCCCGACGGCCCACACACCATCGCGTACCGGGCGTCGGATCGGCTGGGCAACGCCGGCAACGGCACGATCTCCGTGATTCTCGACGACACGCCGCCGGCGACGAACCTCGCCCCCGCCGCCGGGCCCAACACGATTACCACGATGTTCACGTTGTCGGCAAAGGACGAAGGCAGTGGCGTGAGCGGCACGGAATATCGCATCAACGGGGGCCCGTGGTCGACGTATGCCGGGGCTTTCACATTGGCGCCGGGGGACCATGTCATGTCCTATCGCTCCGTGGACCGGCTCGGCAACCGGGAACCGGAGCTCACGCGGGCGATTCGCGTTGAGGGCCCGCCCTCTCCGTCTGCGGCGAACCTCAAGCCAATCATTGCAACGGTCTTCGCGATGGTCCTCGCCCTTGTTGGCGCGTGGTCAGCGCGCCGCGCTCCGTGGCCCGCGGGCTCCCGCCCGCGTGCGCGCGCGTTCGTCCTCCTCGTCGTGCCCTTCGTCGTCGCAGAGGGCGCGACGGGCGCCGTGTCCCTCTTCACTGGACTCCTCGCGGTCCCGCCTCTGCTGGGGGCGGGCATGGCCATCGATGTCGGGATTCTAGGCGCGGGCCTCACGATTGCTGCGTACCGCATCCGCCGCGGAACGAGCCCAACGTGAATGGTCGTGAGCCACAACCGGAGCTTCCTGAACGACGTGTGCAACAGGATCGCGGTGATTGCCCACCAGCAACTCACCGTCTTCGAGGCGACGTTCCGGGACTCATGGGCCCCAGCAAAGATGGCGGGGTTCATGCCGGTGAACGAGAAGCCGCGATTCCACTTCCTCCGGGTCGTGAAGGACTTGGGAGACCGGCACCGCGTACCGCGGCGGGGACGTGATCACGCTGTCGGGCGCGGAGACGCAGGCGTTCCTGCGGCTTCTGCGGTGGGCGGAGGCGGCGGGCCGCGCGGAGCGCGTCGAGGCCTGACCGGGAACCGAACATCCATATCCCGGGGACGGCCTCGTTGGTCCGGATGGGGGACGGCCGCATGCGAATCGGAATCGTCGGTGCGGGACACATCGGCGGGACTGCCGCGAAGCTGTTCGCGCGGGCGGGACATCGGGTCGCATTAGCGAACTCGCGGGGACCTACATCCCTTGCCCCGCTAGTCGCGTCACTCGGACCCAACGTCCAAGCCGCCTCCCCGGCGGACGCCGTCACGTTCGGCGAGGCGGTGCTCCTGGCAATCCCGTGGAGGAACAAAGAACAGCTCCCTCCCTCGGAGCTGTTCGCGGGGAAGATCGTGATCGATGCGATGAACCCGTATTCGGCCCTGGGCCGGGTGATGGACCTCGGCGAGAGCACGTCGAGTGAGGAGGTCGCGAAGCGGCTCCGGGGTGCGCGTCTCGTTAAGGCGTTCAACACGATCGGATGGAAGACCCTCGAGAACGGCGGCCAATCGTCTGAGGAGGACCAGCTCGCGATCTTCGTCGCGGCCGACGACGCGGCCGCGAAAGAGACGGTCGCGGCGCTCATCCGGGAGATCGGCTTTGCCCCGGTGGACACAGGATCTCTGCGGGAAGGGGGGCGTCGGCAGCAACCGGGTTCTCGGCTGTACGGCCGCCCCATGACCTCCCGCCAGGCGGAGGACATCCTGGGAAAGTCGTCCGCCAAGGACAAGCGATAGTCGCTCGACCAACCTCTCGAGGAATCGGGGCAACCGATGTCGGCCCGTTTCTGGTGGGGCGTCACTCACCGGCGAGCCGGCGAACCGTTAGCTCCGCCTCATCAAGCCGCTCCGTGCAGAGCCGGACGAGGGCCACGCCTTCCTCGTACGTGCGCAGCGCATCCGCGAGGGGCAGGTGCCCCGCGCTCAGGGCCGCCACCTTCGACTCCAGTTCCTGGAGGGCCTCCTCGAACGTCTTCTCGGTCATGCCTTCGTTCTCCTCCGCTCCTCGACGACCGCGTCGAGCGTGCCGTCGGACACGTGGACCGTGATGTCGTCCCCCGGCGACACCGCGGCGATGGAACCGACGAGGGCGCCGTCGTCCCGAATCACCACGGCGAACCCACGGGCGATCGTCGCCATCGGGCTGACGGCGTCGAGGTGGCCCGCGGCCGCGGCAAGGCGGGCCCGGATCTCCTCGAGAATCCGTCGGCCCTCTCGCTTCAGCGACCCCGCAATGCCGTCGAGCCGCTGCCGAGCGTCGCGCGCCTGTAGGCGTACCGTCTCGGGTCGCAGGCGGCCCTCGACGGACCGAACCCGGTCCCTCCATCCTTGGAGCACCTCGGTGATGCGGGTGTCCAAGAGGGCGCTCGCCGCGGCAATGCGGCCTCGCAGCTCCCCGATGTCCGGGGTCACAATCTCTGCCGCGGCGCTCGGGGTCGCCGCTCGCACGTCCGCGACGAAGTCCGCAATCGTGACGTCCACCTCGTGGCCGATCGCCGACACGACGGGGGCCGGGAACCGCGCGAGCGCGCGGGCGACCCGTTCGTCGTTGAATGCCCACAGGTCTTCCACGGACCCCCCGCCGCGGGCAAGGATTGCGACGTCGACCCGCCCCGCGAGACGGCCGAGCGCGAAAACAATCGAGGCGGGTGCGTCGTCACCCTGCACGAGGCACGGGCTAACGAGGACCGTCGCGAGCGGAAACCGTCGCTCGAAGACGGCGAGGAGATCATTGATTGCGGCCCCACCTTCTGAGGTGACCAACCCGATTCGCGCGGGGAACTTCGGGAGTGGGCGCTTCCGTTCCTGGGAGAACAGCCCTTCCGCCGCGAGGCGGTCCCGCACCTGCTCGAACGCGAGCCAGAACGCGCCGTGGCCGATCGGGCGCACGTCCCTCGCAACGAGTTGAGCCACCCCCTTCGCGGGGAACACGTCGACGTCCCCGCGGACGAGGACCTCGATGCCCTCGCGGAGCTCGAACCGGAGGGACTGTGCCGCGGCACGGAACATCACGCACGGGATCTGCGCGTCCGCGTCGTTGAGGGTGAAGTAGGCGAGCCCGGAGGGCGGGCGGGACACGCTGCCCACCTCCCCGCGTACGAGGACGTCCGTGAGCGCGGGGTGCCCGCCGACGACGGACCGCAGCATCCCCACGAGCTGTGCGACGGAGAGCGCGTCCCGGATTCCGGGACTGGAGACGAGGGTCTGCACGGGTTCCTCCGCCGACAAGGAGGCGGCGACTCCGTATATCAACGCCCGACGGGGGGATGGGCGAAAGTGCTCACGGCGGCCGGCCGCGGAGGGTTTGGATCTGGTTCCGCTGCCAGAGGACAATCGCCGCGAGGATCACCGCGAGGGTGAGGCCCGTCGCTGCCAGGGCGAGGAGCGCGAGGTTCACCGCTTCCGCGGGGGACGTGTCGAGGACAAGGTTCGCGGTCTGCGAGGGGGACCGCGTGCTCGCGACGAACGATGCGGACGTCGTCCTCCCTCCATACGATGCCGCGATGACGAGGGTGTCGCCGTCCAAGAAGAAGTCCGGTGCAATCGCGTCAACCGTGTATCCGCCGGAGGCGTTCGTCGTGGCCGGGAGCACCCTGGCGGTGCGCAGGTTCTGGAGGGTGACGGCGGCGCCGGACAAGGGGCGCCCCGACGTGTCCTTGACGCTCCCTTGGAAACGGTACCGCGCCTCGATCGCCAGGGAGGCGTTCGTCTGGAGGTCCGAGAGCTTCCCCGCGACGTAGTACAACA
>VBML01000018.1:0-5078 GCA_005878915.1 Methanobacteriota archaeon
TCGTGGGGCGTGTCGTCGGCCCGCCGAAGACCCTGCCCCCCGTCCTCTCGAGGATTTCCGTCGAGTTCCATCTCCTCGACCGCGTCGTCGGGACGGCGGAGGACCTGAAGGTGGAGGAGATCAAGACGAGCGAGCCCCTGATGATCAGCGTGGGCACCGCGACGACGGTGGGGATCGTGACGAGCGCCCGGGAGGGTCACGCGGACATGAACCTCAAGATTCCCGTGGCCTCGGAAGCCGGACAGCGGATTGCCGTGAGCCGGCGGATCGGAGGGAAGTGGCGGCTCATCGGATATGGAGTGATCCGGTAGGCTCGGTCAATTCCTGTTCGTTCAATTCCGTATCAGATTGCCACGCGCGATTTTCGCGTCCGACCTTTTATCTATTGTCGTGTCTCATCGATATCTTGGAAAGCGGGTAGAGATAAGTCCGGGCCTTTTGGGACCCACCGGGTCGCTCCGACATCGGAACTATGGACCGGCGCTCGCCAGGACGCGCCCCGCTACGGCGGGGATTGCCTGACCGCTTTCCGTTCCGATCTCACCTCATGTGGGTCGCTGTCGCGCTTCGCGTGGGATGAGAGGCGGGCTAACTTCTCTCATAGGCGAGCAAGATTTGCGCGCCGCGATATCCAGAAATAACGATAGGCCCTTCGACCGCTGTGCGCGTCCTCCATCAGGACCGGAAGACGGGCGAGATCCGTCTCAAGATCCAGAACCCGGACGACCTCTGGCACCTGCACAACCTTGTCGAGGCCGGGGACCTTGTCCGGGCGTCCACGTATCGCAGGGAGGAGGCTGTCACGGACAAACTCCGCCCTGAGCGAGGGGAGAAGGTCCGCGTCAACCTCGGGATCCGCGTGGATCAGGTCGAGTACCAGGATTTCTCGGACCGCCTCCGCATCGCGGGAGTCATCGTGGAAGGACCGCAGGACCTCGGGCGTCACCACACCCTGAACATCGGCGTCGACGACGACCTCACGATCGTGAAAGAGTGGCGAGAGCACCACCTACGCCGGATCCAGGAGGCGGTGGAGGCCACGGTGAAGCCCCTTGTCACCGTCCTGGCGATTGACGACGAGGAAGCGCTGATCGCCGTCGTCCACCAGATGGGGATTCGGGAGGTCGCCGTGATCCGGGCCGAACGACAGGGGAAGATGTTCCCGGGCGCGGACACGCGCGCGGCGTACTTCCAGGAGATCATGTCGAAGCTCTCCTCGATGGACCTTGGGACCGCCCTCCTCGTGATCGGACCCGGCTTCGAGCGCGAGGACTTCGCAAAGTTCGTCCGGGACCGGGACTCCGCCCTTGCGGGGATGATCCGACTCCACGGCACGAGCCAGGCCGGCGTGGCGGGGATTCAGGAGGCGATGAAGGCGGGCCTGGGCGCGAAAATCCTCGAGGAGACCCGCGTGGCCCAAGAGACCCGCCTCGTCGAGCGAGTCCTGGAGGAGATCGCGAAGGGCGGGCTGTTCGCGTACGGCCCGCAGGAGATCCAGACCGCCATCGACTCCGGCGCGGTCGAGACCCTCCTCGTGACGGACGCGAAGGTCAAGGATCTCGCCGTGGAGGAGCTGATGCGCCGCGTGGAGTCCGCTCGCGGCACGGTCGTCATCGTGAGCTCGCGCCACGAAGCGGGGAAGAAGCTCGAGGGGCTCGGCGGTCTCGCGGCGCTCCTGCGATTCCCGATCCGCTAAGCGTTCCCCCTCGACTCCCCCTTGACGATCCCGGCCGCGATGAGATGAGCGATCCGGATTGGTTCGGGTAGCACCCCGCGGACCGTGCATCGGCGGAGGGCCTCCCGCAGTTCCCCCGCGAGCATCCCCGCCGCGGCCGCGTAGATCGGCTTGTGGGACGTCTCCACGCGGAAGAGCGTCTTCCGCCGGAGCACCGCAAGGCGGATTTCCCAATCCGGGAAGCGGGCCCGGAGGGCCTTCTCGATGGCGACCGGGTTCGGTTCGTTCCTCGTCACGGTCGCGACGGGCACGCGGGTCGCCGCATGCAGGGCGTCGATGTCGACGACGTTGAACCCGCCGAGGGCCGCCCCGTCGAGGAGGATGAGCCCGAGACCCTCGCGGTACCTCGACCTGCCGATCACCCGCGCGAGCACGTCCGTCGCGTCCGTCCCATCCACGTGGACCTTCGTCGTGAGCACCGCCTCGACGTAGCTGGGGCAACGAACGACGACGCCAACGACGGAGACGAGTTCGTCCTCAAAGCGGAAGGGACCGTCGTCCACGCCGAGGACGCGAGCCTGAGGTTTCACGCACACCTCCGCGCCGCTCTCCGGATGGGGCTGCGGCCATTCATAGGAGCTTGAGATGGCCTGTCACGGCGTCCACGAGGTGGTTGGCGCCGGGGCCTACGCCGAGGCACGTGGTCGTCCCGGGCGGGAGCTCCGTGAGCCCCGCGTCCTCGATGAGGGCGGTGGGCAGTTTCAGGTCCTGAGCCTTGCGCTCCAGCGCTTTCAGCTCCTCGATCCCGGACGCGCGGACAACGACCTTCTTCTGCCCCTCCGTCATCCATCCGTGGAACCACTTCGAGTTCCTCGCCTTCGCCTCCAGGGCCGCGGTCACGGCCGCATGGGCGACCTGCACCGCCAGCTTCCCCTTCGACAGATCGAGGTCCTCCCGCACGACGACGACGAGCTTGTAGTCGAAGGGCCCGGGGCGCGCCCGCACGGTCGTCACGCCCCGTACAGCTCCTCCGCCCGTTGCTTCTCGAGGGATTTGAGTTGCGCATCGACCTCCCGCAACTGGTCCTTCGCATCGCTGCGTTGGCGGGTGTAGTGCTGTTTCGCGTCGCCGGAGTGGAGCTCGATCCGGCGATCGTAGTCCTTGATTCGACGCCGGAGCTTCTCCCGTTCCGCCGCGAGCGTCCGGAGCTTCGCGAGGGTCTCCCGGTCGTGCTCGAGCTCCGCGGCCATGCTGTGCCGCTCGGGCGGGGGGGAGCGGGCGAGCTTCGGATGGAGCCGCCCCAGGATTGGGTACGCGCCGCGCCACCACCCCGCCGCAAAGAAGGCGAGGGTGATGCCGGTGAGGCCCCCCCACAGGTTCGCCGACGTGACGTAGCCGACATCGGAGAGCGGCGAGGAGAGGCTGTTCAGCCCGAAGCCGAAGAGGATGACGACGACGACGCTCATCACGATCCCGAGGGTGATCCGGTAGAGGACGTCGTATTCCCGATCGAGGTCCCCCTTTCGCGGGAACAGGGCGTTGATCAGTGTCCACCCGGGCAGGAAGAACAACAGGATCAGGGCGGGGATGAGCCGAGCGGACTCGAGCGCCACCGCGGTCTTCGAGAGGGAGGGGCGACTTAAACCTTCTGCCGGACGTTCTTCGTCCCGAGAATTTCGACCCAAAGGCCATAATGGGGAACGAACTACGACGGGCGGAACCGGGATCTCAGCCGATGGCGTTGAGTCGGATCAAGACGCACGTCCAGGGCCTCGACGAGGCCCTCAGCGGGGGGCTGCCCGAAGGATACGTCACCCTCGTCTCGGGGGCCCCCGGGACGATGAAGTCGTCGTTTTGCTTCAGCATCCTCTATCAAAACGCCCTCCGGGAGGGCCGGAAGTCCGCGTACTTCACCCTGGAGCAGGGCAAGGACATCCTCCTCGAGCACATGACCGAGCTCGGGTTTACCGACGAGAAGGCGTTCAAGAACCTCCTGATCCTCGATATGGGGGCGGTGCGGAAGAACCTCAACTTCCTGAAGGCCCGCGGGACCTGGATCGACCTCTTCAAGATGTACGCCTCGAACTTCATGAAGGCGGAGAAGATCAGTCTCCTCGTCGTCGATTCCCTCGAGGTCATGGAGGCGATGGCGAAGTTCACGGACCGGAGGTCCGACATGTACTACCTCTTCGACTGGCTCCGGGACCTGGGCACGACGTCGCTGATCATCTCCGAGAACCCCGTCGAGAACCCCGTCGTGGGTCACTACCCGGAGGAGGCGTACCTCGCGGACGGGATCATCCAGCTCGGCCTCCACCCGACGACGGACCTCTACGTGCAGCGTCGATTGCGGTGCATGAAGATGCGGAGCACGAAGCACGAGACGGGATTCTACGCCCTCACGTTCGACGACGGGGCGTTCGAGGTCACCCGCGCGGTGAGCGGGAACTGAAGCACGCCTTTGCGAATGCTTTTAGCGGTGGCGGGGTGTCCCGTCCCCCATGGTGAAAGTCGTCTCCCCGATCTCACACCGAGAGGTCGAGTCGTTGAATCTCGACTTTGAGGCTAAGAGCGAACCTTGGGTCACCTACGACCTGTCGGACGGGACTGTGCTCAAGATCCGGACCCTCGTCACGGGAGTCATGCGCCTCGAAGGAGAGCACGACCCCGCGGGCAACCCGCTGTACAATGTTTCCACCCAGGTGGTGATTCGTGTGGTAAGTTCGCCGAAGGACCTCCGCGGGTCGCCCACGAGCTCCGCGACGCTGCCCGGGCGCGCATCGACCGGCGGGCCCGAGGTCCGCTGACAACGGTGAGGCTCGAAAGCGAGAAATCGCCCGCCTCTGATACCCGGGCATGACCGACGCGACAACGACCGTCGCCGCCCTGAGGTCTCGGGTCGACACGTTCGTCAGGGCTCGGGACTGGGAGAAGTTCCACAGGTTGTCGAACCTGGCGAAAGCGATCAGCGTTGAGGCCGCAGAACTTCTCGAACTCTTTCAATGGAGAGGAGAGTCGGACCCGCTCGACGTGCGCCTGCGGACCCGCGCGGAAGAGGAACTCGCAGACGTTGTGATTTATTGCCTGTCTGCTGCGAATTCGCTCGATCTCGATCTCTCCGACGCCGTCCTACGGAAACTCAAGCGGAATGAGGCCAAGTACCCGGTGCGGGAGTGGCGGGGGAGGGCGCGAGACGCCTCGCGCGATGACGCCGACCTCAGTCCTCGAAGACGTAGAACTCGTTCCCGTCCGGGTCGGCGAACATGAAGTACGTACCGTAATCCGCCTTCGTCGTCGGGACCGTAATCTTCACGCCCTTCTTGCGGAATTCCTTCTCCTGCTTCGCCGCGTCCTTCGTTCCAAAGGAGATTCCCGTGTTCCCCTTCTCCGGCGGGGAGTCGGG
>VBML01000018.1:5086-9378 GCA_005878915.1 Methanobacteriota archaeon
ATCGCCATCGTGTTCAATCCGAGCATGCAAGGCCGGAGAACGGTCGGGCTCATAAGCCTGGGCGTTTGCTGGACTCGGGCGCCCGCATGCCGAGGCACCTCGACCGGAGCGCCGTGTACGCGTAGTCCATCAGGGGCCGAAGGTTCTCGACGTCCTGACGGTTGTACTCGAGAAGGATATCCAGGGCGTCTTCGTCTCCGCGTTCGAACCGCCTCCAGAGCCGGACGGCGTCATGGCCGCGAAGGCCCCGAGTCTCCTCCGAACGTTCGATGCCGAGCTTTCCCTCGATCTCCTTGAGGCCTCCGTACAATCCGAGGGCGTGCAGCGGGTAGAGGAGGTCCGCGTGAACCTGCTCGAACCGGAGCTGGGGCCTCCACGACTGGAGGAACGGCAGGTCGAAGCGCGATCCGTTGAACGTGACAACCATCGGGGCCTTCCCGATCGCTGCGGGAAACTCGTCGAGGTCAACCCCTTCAATGAACTGCCGCATCCGTCGGCCATCATGGAATCCAACGATGGTCACGTGGTGGCGGTTCCTCCGGAGTCCGGTCGTCTCGATGTCGAGGAAGACGGCCCGATCCCCCCACTCCCCGATCGCCCGCCATTGATCTCTCGGACGCAAGCGTCGAGCGAAGTACCGGAAGTCTCCCGCCCGCAATCGAGAACGAGAGCGCTCGATCTCCAGCCGGATCGCCTTGCGGCGCTCAGGTCCTCCGTAGAGGCGGGGATCGCCGTCGAGGAATTCGTCCCACGTCTTGATCCCGTCCCGCCAGAGCCGGGCCTCCAAGCGATAGCCGATCCATGGAGCGTGGACGAAGGTGCTCTGCAGCATTCCGCTGGGGCGGCCAGTCCCCTTGATTGAATAACCGTTGCGGCGGGATGACCGATTGTCGGCCGCTTACATTTCCGAGCGCTCTTGCTGCGCGCTGTTGGATGCGAGCGCGGGCGCAAGAGGCGAACGCAAGGGGAGTCGAAATCAGATTTGGAAACGTCGCCAGCCTTAAAGCCCACGACCGGATGCGCGCGGGCGGGCGAGGCCCGTCAAGGGGAGTGGTGATACGAAAGTGCGTGGGTTGTTGGTGGCGTTCGCGGTAGTCGTGGTTATTCTGCTGATTGCGCCCGCCGCGCTTGCGAGCAGATCTGAGAAGGAGGAGGAATTTGAATTCCATATCGGCGACAAGTTCCTCGCGAAGTTTGGTCTGGGTGGAGCGAGTGTTGCCCAGGCAGACAACGGAGATAAGATTTATATTGTCGGCAGCGGCGAATTTGAGGTCGACGAACGCGAAGCGGAGGGCCGCGGAACGTTCCAGCACTTCAGTTCCACGGGGACGCTGATTGCCTCCGGGACCTGGAAGGCGACTCGCCTTCTGAGCTTCGTCAACTTCGGCGGTGAGGCGGGTCTCCCGCCCGACCTACGAGGCGGGACCGCAGTCCTCAAGATTCGCGTCGTGGGGCACCCCGCCGCGAACCCCCATTCAACCGTCAGGTTCAACGCGATTCTAACGATCGATTGCGAGATCGGTAACTTCCCTCCAGGGTTCATGGAGGGCATCACACTGAACGCAGGGTTCATCAACTTCGACCAGAAGGTAAGCGGATTCAACGTTTTCATCGCGGAGGACGAAGACTAGGCCTGTGCACCGGAAACCGAACGGCACCAATCCGATTTTGCCGCTGCGGCGGAGGCTTGATCGCGGAGCGTGACGCCCTCTATGCGCGGGGCCATGCTCCGTCGTCCCGTTAGCTTCGGCGGGCGCCGGCGCCCCTCCGGGAGGATTCGCGCTACCGCCGCTGGTTCTCGCGACCACGTCGGTTAATCGGCGGTGAGGGATGAGTCGGCACTCCGTCACGCAAATCCTATTATCCGCACCCTAGGATGGCCCGCTGTGTTCGAGATCGTCGACCGCGACGGACTCGGCCGCCTCGGCCGTTTGGCGACTCGCCACGGGTCCGTGCAAACGCCGGCCCTCCTGCCGGTGATCAACCCCAACAATGTCCTGATTCCTCCAAGAGAGATGGCGGACCGGTTTGGCGCCGAGATCGTCATCACGAATGCATACATCCTCCGTCGGACGAAAAGCGCC
Organism: Methanobacteriota archaeon; assembly: GCA_005878915.1. Taxonomy (GTDB): domain Archaea; phylum Thermoplasmatota; class Thermoplasmata; order RBG-16-68-12; family RBG-16-68-12; genus EA-19. Next base: position 7,171 of record VBML01000018.1, read on the forward strand.
GGCGGGTCCGTGGAGGGCGACGTCCACAACCGGCTCGCGTTCGAAGGTCCGATCATGACGGACTCGGGGGCGTTTCAACAGCACGTCTACGGCGATGTCGACGTGACGAACGGAGAGATCGTCCGGTACCAGGCATCCATCGGATCCGACCTCGTCACGATGCTGGACGTGTTCTCGGAGCCCAGCCATTCCCGCGCGGAGGCATCGGCAGGCGTAGACGAGACCCTGAGGCGGGCCAAGGAGGCAGCGGCCATCAAGGAGGAGGTTGGACCCGATCCGTTCGCCCTCGTCGGCGTCGTCCAGGGCGGGGTCCACGCCCCGGAGCGGACGCGGTGCGCGCAGGAAATCTCGAAACTAGGAGTCGATGTCGCGGCCATCGGCGGCGTCGTTCCACTCATGGAGTCGTACCGCTTCCGGGACCTTGTGCAGGTCGTCATTGCGTCGAGGCAAGGCCTCAGCCCCCACCTTCCGGTGCATCTCTTCGGGGCGGGCCACCCCATGCTCTTCGCCCTTGCGTGTCTCCTCGGATGCGACCTCTTTGACTCGGCTTCGTACGCGAAGTACGCGCGGGCGGGCCGGATGATGTTCGTCGATGGCACCTGGCGCGCCTCGGAGCTCGAACACCGGATCTGCGAGTGCGCGGCCTGCGCGAAGCGGACCCCCGCCGAACTCGCGGGGGACGAGCGGGCGATCGCCGAGCACAATCTCGCCGTCTCCTTTGCGGAGATCGGTCGCGTCCGCCAGGCGATCAAGACAGGGGACCTGTGGGAACTCGTGGAGCGTCGGTGCCGCGCCCATCCCGCCCTCCTCGATGGCCTCAAGGAGCTCCGCCGCCATGCGTCGTGGCTTGAGAGTTTCGAGCCCCTCAGCCGCCACTCGGCCCTCTTCTACACGGGGTCGGAGACCGTCTACCGTCCGATCCTCCATCGGCTCCGCACGCGATTGCAGGAGCGATACTCTCCGCCCCGCCGCAAGGTCCTCGTGATGTTCCCCGAAGGGGAGAAGCCGTACATGGCGCGCCAAGCGGCTGCGATGGAGAAGGTGGAGCGCGTTTGCAACGCCCACTTCCTCGTCAAGTCCGCCTTCGGACCCGTGCCCATCGAGCTCGACGAGATGTACCCCATCTCCCAGTCCCTCGTCCCCGACCAGCTCGACCTGGAAGTCCTCGAGGCCTCCGAGGTGTTCGCCCGCCAGTTCCTTGCCGGAGCCGGATACGAATTCGGGATTCTGTGGGAGGGCGACGCGACGCTCGAGGAACTGTCGAAGTGGAGGGAGGAGCCGACTCCGATCGACTGGATTCTCCAGCGCGTCCGGGCCACGGCGGACATGCAGTTCGGCCGTGGGGCCGCCGATGCCCTGCTGGCGGGCAAGGTGGATCTCGTCCGATCGAAGAACACGGGCCGTGTGAGGAACGTTCTCGTGGACTGCCGGCACATCCTGTCGATGCGGGCCCATGACGGCTTCTTCTCCCTGCGGGCGGAAGGCGGCAAGGCTCTGCACCGCGCGTTTGCGAAGCCCGCGTTGCGGGTCGTCGTCGATCCGGAAACCGCGGAGTTCAACCGCGCGGGAAAGAACGTGTTCGCGAAATTCGTCCTCGCGGCGGACGCGAACCTGCGGCCCATGGACGAGGTCCTCGTCGTCGATCCGGACGACGCCCTGGTCGCCGTCGGCCAGTGCCTCCTCGGCCCCGAGGAGATGGCGGCTTTCGATCGGGGACTCGCGGTGCGGGTGCGGGAGGGCCTACCCCCGTAGGACGCTTTCCGCCACGGACAGGCACGAGAGGTAATCCTCGAGCGTGTGAAGGACTCGAAGGAAGGAGTCCGATTGAATGTCCGCGATCAGGGTCCTTCCGGATACGGTTGTCGTGATGAACGTTTCGTCGTCCACCCGGAGGGATCGAGCGACCTTCTCGGCGCGCGCCTTCGACGGATACGAGAACTCGACGCGACACGCGATGCGCACGGCTCCGCCATGGGCGGTCGGGTTAAGAGGCTCACGGGCGATTCCTGCGACGCGTGGCCATCCGCTTCAGCCGACGGGCCGTCCTCCTCGCGCTCCTCTTCGGGGCGATCGCAGTCCTCGCCATGGCAGCGTTCGCAAGCCTCCTGACCGGCTCCTACGAGATTCTCGCGCTCGCTCCCTTCTCCCTTCTCCTCTGGCTCGTCATCTTCGTCTGGGTCGCCGCGCGGATGTCGAGAGGCGCGGGAA